>JACRCI010000013.1 GCA_016219105.1 Deltaproteobacteria bacterium
ACCAGTTGGCCCTGGCGGTCAACCAACCGGCCCTGCCGGCCCGCCGGCAGGCGAGGCCGACCATCCGGTAACCGATGTTACGTGGTTCGACGCCGACGCGTATTGCAGATGGGCGGGTTCGAGGCTTCCCACCGAAGAGGAGTGGGAGAAGGCGGCGAGGGGCCCGGACGGGAACCGGTATCCGTGGGGCAATGAATACGACGAGAAAAAGGCCAACCTCACCAAAGGCTCGACCGCGTCCGTTGGTAATTACCCGGACGACAAAAGCTACTACGGCGTATACGATATGGGCGGCAACGTGAGGGAATGGACTGGCTCGTGGTATGGGCCGTATCCGGGCAATGCCTCGGACAACAAGGACTTCGGGAAGAACTACAGGGTATTGAGAGGCGGGGCAGGAAGCGTGGGTGGGCATTATTCCACGGAAAAGATATTTTCCCGTTCTTCATTCAGACACTACTACGACCCCTCGGGCGCCGGGCCGGACGCCGGCATAAGGTGCGCGAAGGATTTAAGCGCCAGGGTCGCCAAAGGCCGTTAGCAACGGCTGATGAGATCCTGAAATAAATTCAGGATGACAAAACCCGAGGCTGTCATGCTGAATTCATTTCAGCATCTCATATTCAGACCCTGAAACAAGCCTGAAATAAATTCAGGCCATGGTTCAGGGTGACAGACAGACCCTGAAACAAGCCTGAAATAAATTCAGGCCATGGTTCAGGGTGACAAAGCTTCTTATGAACGACATGTCTGACGCAACGATAATACGCATTTCCATGGCCGAGGCCGCCATCTTCATCGTGATGGCGGGCATCCTCGCAGGAGGCGCATACATGAGAAACCATACGTGGGGGAACGGGTTTATTTTATGGGCGGACGCCGTTGCCAAATCGCCGTCCAAGTCACGGCCGCACACGAACCTCGGCATGCTCCGCGACCTCTCTGGCGATATTGTCGCGGCGGAGGAGGAATACAAAAGGGCCATATCGCTGGAACCGGATTACGTCGCGCCTTACGGCCCGCTGGCGGTTATATACGGGAAAAGGGGCGATACGGCGAGGGCGATAGGGATGTTCAGATGGGTGCTGGACAACTGGCGCGGCAACGACCCGAGGCTTCATACGGGGCTTGGCATCGCGTATATGGACAGGGGGCTTTTCAGGGAGGCCGAAGAGGAGTTCAAGAAAGCGCTCGTTGCGGAGCCGCGTTACGAAATAGCCCACTACAATCTCGCGAGGCTGTACGACGAGATGGGATTGAAAGACCTGGCGATGAGGCATTACATGGCTTACAGGGAACTCGCCCCGGCCGGACGAACGGCCGGCCGGCAGCGGGAATGATCCCATGTCCAGACTCGAATTCGCCGCAGCGCTCATTGTGGTCGCAGCCGTCTCGGTTGCGTCCTTTCACAGAAACCTCACGTGGCTCGACGGCATAAGCCTGTGGGCGGACGCGGCCGCCAAATCGCCGCACGAGGCGCGGCCGAACAACAATATTGGAGACGCCCTCATGAAGGCTGGTCGCTACGATGAGGCGATATCCGCGCTCGGTTCGGCGGTAAAGGCCGACCCGTGGTACGTTGAGCCGCATTACAACCTCGGGGTGAGCTACATCAAAAAGAGGCGTTTTGACGAAGCGGCGGCTGAACTGACGGAGGTCGTCCGCATAAATGCCTTCCTGAAGACCGGCCACGCCGGGGTCAGGGTCATACCGCGCTATGAACTCGGGGCGCACTCAAACCTCGGCAACATATACAGTTTGAAGGGGATGTTCGTGGAGAGCGTTGCCCATTACAGGGAGGCGCTGGTGGTATCCCCGCTGGACGTCTCCACGCGCTTCAACCTCGCCGTCACGCTCATGAGGGCCGGCCAAAGGCACGAGGCCGCGGTCGAATTCGAGGAGGTTCTGAGAATAGACCCCTCGGACCAGGAGGCGCGGCGATACCTGAAGGCGCTGAAGGGGGAGAACGGTGGCTGAAGAGACACTCGCGCCGGAGAACGTCCGCTGGCGCGGATTCGAGGCCGCAATATTCACCGTCCTCATACTTGCCGCGTCGGTTGCGGCGCAAAGGCGTAACGCCGCGTGGCGAGACGAGTTCTCCCTGTGGTCGGATGTTTCCGTTAAATCCCCGCATGAGTTGCGGGGTCACAATAACGCCGCCTCGGCACTTATAGACGCGGGACTTTACAGGGAGGCTATCCCTTACATAAAAAAGGCGATTGAGATAGACCCGCGCTACGGCGAGCCGCATTACAACCTCGGCGTTGCGTATATGGAGACCGGCTTCCCCGATGCGGCGGCCGCGGAGTTGGAGGAGTTCCTGCGGATAAGCGCCTTCACGGAAAGAGGGCATTTCCGTCAGGGCGATTATTCCCGCTCGTACGTCATAAAGGCCCACGCCGGCCTCGGCAACATATACAATCTGAGGAGGGATTACGGCCTGGCTATAAGCCATTTCACAGAGGCGCTTGAGTTCGCCCCGGCCGAGACATCCATACGCTTCAACCTCGCGATAACCTATAAGATGGCCGGGCTAAAAGACGACGCCGCAAGGGAATTCGAGGAGGTTTTGAGGCTCGACCCCTCGGACGAGGGCGCGAGATGGAACCTTGAGAGGCTCAAAGGCCGCTAACCTCAGGGCCAGGCCGCGGGCACAGTGTCCATGAAGAAAAATCTCTTTATTCTTACCATAACCGCGGCGACCTTCCTGGCCATTTGCGCGGCCTTTGGCGAAGGCCCCTTAGCCGTCAGGACCGGGCCGGCTCTTTCCCCGAGGTTCAAATCCTCGATAGAGGGCTTCTATAAGGAGCCATTCGACAACCTCTCGGGGGTTTTCGTGGACAGGGAGCACGGGGAGGTCTACGTAGCCGACACCGGAAGGGGGGAGGTGTTCATCTTCGCTATTGACGGCACGCCGGTCTTCAGGCTCGGCCGCTCGAGCGGCATATCGAGCCCGCTGGACGTGGTCACGAAAAAAGACCGCATTTACGTATCCGAGGAGGGTAAGCCCTATATCGGGATATTCAACGTAAGGGGAAATCCCGTCGGCAGGCTTGCGCCGCCCGAGCCCATGCCGTTTCTTCCCGGCAAGCTGGACGTTGACGACGAGGGGAACATTTATGCCGTCAATAAAAAGACCGCCGAATGCGTCGTGTTCGGCGCGGACGACAAGTTCGCCGGGACGATCGGCGAGGGGCTGAACTCCCTCGCGGCCGTTGCGGCCGGGGCGGACAGGGTCTATCTCATCACGCCCTTTTTTCTGGGCCACGCCATCCACGCCTACGCGAAAAACGGCGAACACATAATGAGTTTCGAGGGCACCGAGGGCAGGGGAGGCGCCTTAAGCCTCCCGAGCGCGGCAAAGGTCGCCCCGGACGGGAATGTCTGGGTCGTGGATTCGCTCAGAGGGGTCTACATATACGACAGAAACGGCGCGAGGCTCGCGAGCTTCGACGAGGAGGTTTATCAGAAAAAGGGAAGACTCCTCTTTCCGGTGGACATTGACTTTGACGACAGCGGTATGATATATATATTGGATAGGGAAAAAAAGAGACTGAGCGTATTCAAATAAGGTGGAGAATGAAGACACGGGCTGTCAGGTTGAAGGATATTAACCGCAAGGCCGCCATATCCACAGCGTTTTTTCTTTTTCTGATTTCTCTTTTCGTTGCTTCAGGTTACGCCGTTTTTTCTCACGCAGGGGAATATCACGCGTCGAGCAACAAGACCGTTTACAACGTCCTTTCCGGCACAGAGACCCTTGCCTGCGCCCAGTGCCATACGATGCACGGCTCACAGGGCGGTCAATCCCTCGTCTACGACAGTTCACAGCCCCAGCCGAAGCTTTTGAGGGCGACCTCCGTAACGAACCTCTGCCTTTACTGCCACGGCGAGAATAACCCCGGGGTGGCGGACTCCGCGGGAAGGGTCCCTCCTCAGATCGCCAACAACCAGATGGGCTACATCCCCTCGGCCGGGGACTTCAAGGACCGGGGGTCCCAGAACGAGGCGAACAGGCACAGCGTGGGCGCCAACGTGTCCTCAACCCCTCCACCCGGATACTCCGGCACCTGGAGCGACGTGACGTTCAGGTATTCCACGACCTTCAACTGCGAGTACTGCCATGACCAGCACGGCAACACCAATTACAGGAATTTAAGGTATAATCCGGGAGAGCCCCTCAGCGATTCTCCCACGAGTTCGAACAGGGTGGATATAACCTACGCCTACAGCCCGACCGTTGACCCGAACGATAACACGAAAGACGTGAATTATTGGGGGGCCGGGGCCAACACCGCGCCTGAAAACAAGTTCACGCGCAAGAGGGTTAGGTTCAGGAGAAGCCCGATGGACAACGACAGCCCTAAAAGGGGCATCGCGGCTTTTTGCGCGAAGTGCCATGTCAATTTTAACGGCGCAAGCGGCTCTTCCAACATGGGCGGGGTTGCGAGTGGTTCGGCTCTCGGCGCCGGCGACAATAATACGTCGAGTTACAACCCGTGGGTGAGGCATCCCGAAAGCGACATCACCATAGACCTCGCAAACACGAACAAGCACGCGGACCTCGCTAACTGGGGCGGCCTTGCGGCGACATCGAGGACGCGCCATATAGACCCGGATGGAACGCCCGGCAACGGAGATGACCAGCCGTTTTGCCTTACCTGCCATTACGCGCACGGCGGTGGGAACCCGAACAAGGATACGACCCCGGAGGTAGACCACACGAACCTCGTTTTCTTTGACGCCGCGGGAAAGGTGAACATCGAAAAGGTCTCCAACTCCGGCTCAGACTACGACCCGGCCACCGGCAGGATACGGAACCTCTGCGAGCAGTGCCATAACCAGTAGCATGGATGGATTGCCGGTTTTTCAGAAGAGTCAATAACGGAAAGTGGTGCTGGGCAACCCGCCTCCGGGCCAATGGCCGTTTTGTCGGCGTGCGGCGGCCATTGCCGGCGATGATTTCCAGCGCTATTTTTTTTACGGAGCCACAGCATTTTTTCCTTGCAACTTCCCATAAAACGTTGTATATGAAAGGTGGTTAAAAATTCCGAGGAGGTCGAAATATGGCAAAGCCCATGACAAAGTCCCAGATAGTTGGACACCTGGCCGAGAAGGTCGGCGTCACGAAGAAGGTCGTCGGAACTTTTCTCGACGAGTTCACCGGCCTCGCCTATAAACAGGCGAAGAGCTCCTTCACTATCCCGGGGATAGGGAAGCTCGTGCTCGTTAACAGAAAGGCGCGGATAGGCAGGAACCCGCAGACCGGCGCGGAGATAAAGATCCCCGCGAAGAAGGTCGTCAAGTTCAGGGTAGCGAAGGCCTGCAAAGACGCGGTTCTGGGGTAAGGGCAAGAAAATTGTTTTGAAGAAAGATGCGCGGCCCGGCCTGGAAGCGGCTACAACGGATTTGTGATTGATCCAGCATTTCCGCATCCGGACCATATTGCCGCGCTTTTTCTTTTTTTACGCTCCCGGTAAAATCCAGGGCCTCCCCGCGCGAAAATGCCTCCCCGGCACTCAGTCTTCTACGGACGATATGACTTGACCGTGCGCCGGGTTGTATGGTATTTTTTTTGGGATGAACGTGCTGGTAACCGGCGGAGCCGGTTTTATCGGGTCCCACCTCGCGGGCGCGCTTCTCGCCAGAGGCGAGAGGGTGGCCGTGGTAGACGACTTCAACGATTTCTACGATCCGGCGTTGAAGCTGGAGAACGTAAGCGGTTTTACGAATAACCCCGACTTCACGCTCCACAGGGCGGATATAAGGGATTTCAGGGCAATTGAACGCATCATCGCCGGCGTGAGGCCGGAGGTTATCTGTCACCTCGCGGCAAGGGCCGGCGTGAGGCCTTCGATTTCAGACCCGCTCCTGTATGAAGAGACTAACTGCGGCGGCACGCTCAATATCCTCGAGGCCGCCCGCGGCGCCGGGGGAGTGAAAAACCTCGTATTCGCCTCATCCTCCTCGGTCTACGGGGTCACGAGCCGCATTCCCTTTTCCGAAGACGACCCTGTATCGTGCCCCATCTCTCCGTATGCCGTAACCAAGAGGGCGTGCGAACTGATGCTCCATGCATACGCCCGCCTCTATAAGATGCCGGTTACATGCCTCAGGTTTTTCACCGTATACGGCGAGCGCGGCCGGCCGGACATGGCGGTGGCGCGTTTTACCAGGCTCATATGGGAGGGCCTTGAGGTCCCGGTCTACGGCGACGGAAGCGCCCTGAGGGATTTTACCTATATAGGAGACATACTCAAGGGGCTTATCGCGGCGGTCTACACCCCTTTCCCGTATGA
>JACRCI010000015.1 GCA_016219105.1 Deltaproteobacteria bacterium
GAGAAGAAGGACAAGACCCATGGGTGTTTTCAGCGACAAAACCAGCATCGAAAGGATATTATTCGCAGTCTTTACATATGAAAACAAGAAACAAGGAACCACTGCCCCTTTTTTGATGACACAAAATACTTGACGTTACCGGGGTGAGGGGCAACGGGCCGGGCTATGTTAAGAGGAAACCCCGGCGGACTTCTTGAAAACCACTTTACCGTCCTTGACGTCAACCGTGACCGCGTCGAACTCCCTGAACTCGCCTTCGAGTATCCCTGTGGCAAGCTCGTCCTGTATCTCCTTTTGCAAAAGCCTCCTGAGCGCCCTCGCGCCGAAGGCCGGGTCGTAGCCCGAGTCGGCGAAATACCCCTTTGCCCCGTCCGTAAGGGAAAGGGTTATCTTTTTCTCTTTCAGGAGTTTTCTCAGGCGTTCGAGCTGTATGCCGACTATCTCCTTCATGCGGTCTTTGGTGAGGGGGTGGAATATGATTATGTCGTCAATCCTGTTGAGGAATTCGGGCCTGAACGCGTCCCTTAGAACCTCCATTATCCTTTTCCGTATCTCCTCGTAGTCCTTTTCCTCAAGCTCCGTTATATGCGAGCTGCCGAGGTTCGAGGTCATTATAATCACGGTATTCCTGAAATCAACGGTCCTTCCGTGCCCGTCCGTGAGCCTTCCGTCGTCAAGGATCTGTAAAAGGATATTGAAGACCTCCGGGTGAGCCTTTTCTATCTCGTCGAAGAGCACGACTGAATAGGGTCTGCGCCTTACGGCCTCGGTAAGAAAACCGCCTTCCTCGTATCCAACGTATCCGGGCGGGGCTCCTATAAGACGCGCCACGGTGTGCTTTTCCATATACTCGCTCATGTCTACCCTGACCATGGCCTTTTCAGCGTCAAAGAGGAATTCCGCGAGCGCCTTGGCCGTTTCGGTCTTTCCCACGCCGGTGGGGCCGAGGAAAATAAAAGACCCTATAGGACGGTTTGCGTCCTGCAGTCCGGCCCGCGCCCTCCTTATGGCATTGGATACCTTCTTAAGCGCTACGTCCTGCCCCACGACCCTTTTCCTGAGATTATCCTCCATCCTGATGAGCTTTTCCCTTTCCCCCTCCAGCATCCTCGAAACCGGCACGCCCGTCCATTTCGAGACGACCTCCGCCACGTCCTCGCCGTCAACCTCCTCCTTGAGCATCCTTTTGGCGCCCTGGAGCTTCACCAACTCCTCCTGGTCTTTGGCAAGGCCCTTTTCGAACTCGACCATGCGGCCGTATTTAAGCTCGGCCGCGCGGCCCAGGTCTCCGGCCCTCTCGGCCTGCGCCTGTTGGGTCTTTGCCTCCTCTATCTCTTTCTTCCTTTTTCTTATGCGGCCTATCACCGCCTTTTCCTTTTCCCAGTGGGCCTTCAGGGCGTTGCTGTCTTCCTTAAGTTTTTTAAGCTCCTCCTCTATCTTTGAAAGCCTCTCCATGGAAGGCCTGTCGGTCTCCTTTTTAATGGCCTCTTTTTCTATCTCGTGCTGTATTACGCGCCTTTCCATCTCGTCTATCTCGGTGGGCATCGAGTCTATCTCTATCCTCAGACGCGAGGCGGCCTCGTCTATCAGGTCAATGGCCTTGTCCGGCAGGAACCGGTCGGTAATGTAGCGGTTTGAAAGGGTCGCGGCCGCCACTATCGCCGAATCCGCGATCCTGACGCCGTGGTGAACCTCGTATCTTCCCTTAAGCCCCCTCAGGATGGCTATGGTGTCCTCGACCGTCGGCTCTTTGACGTAGACGGGCTGGAACCTTCTTTCGAGAGCCGCGTCCTTTTCTATGCGTTTGCGGTATTCATCAACGGTCGTCGCCCCCACGCATTTGAGTTCCCCTCTGGCAAGCGCGGGCTTCAGCATGTTCGAGGCGTCCATCGCGCCCTCGGCCGCGCCGGCGCCGACGAGGGTATGGAGTTCGTCTATGAAAAGGATAATCCCGCCCTCGGCCGAGGTTATCTCCTTTAAAAGCGCCTTCAGCCGGTCCTCGAACTCCCCGCGGTACTTTGTCCCGGCGATAAGCGCGCCGAGGTCTAGCGCGAGGAGCCTTTTGTCCTTCAACGCCTCGGGCACGTCGCCCGCGACGATCCTCTGGGCAAGCCCCTCGGCTATGGCGGTCTTGCCGACCCCGGCCTCTCCTATGAGGACCGGGTTATTCTTCGTGCGCCTTGAAAGGACCTGGACGACCCGGCGTATCTCATCGTCCCTTCCTATGACCGGGTCGAGCCTGCCCCTTCTGGCGAGCTCGACGAGGTCGCGCGTGTATTTCTCTATCGTCTGATACTTTTCCTCGGGCGTCTGGTCTGTCACGCGCTGGGCGCCCCTTATCGTTGTCATCGCCTTAAGGATATTGTCCTTCGTCACCCCGTGCGAATTTAAAATCCTTCCGGCCTCGATCTTCTTATCGGACGCGATAGCGATGAGGATGTGCTCGGTCGAGACAAACTCGTCTTTAAGCTCCGAGGCCTCTTTTTCCGCGAGCGCGAGCGCATTTTTAAGGGAAGGGGAGATATAGGCCTCGCCCCCGTCGCCGTATACCTTCGGGAGTTTCTCTATGGCCTCCTTGAGCTGGTTTTTGAGGAGCGCGGCGTTAACCCCGATCCTTTCTAATATGGGCGGGACTATCCCACCCTCCTGAGCGATGAGCGCGAACAAAAGATGCTCGGGGGTAATCTCCTGCTCTTTTTCGGCCCCGGCGATGCGCTGCGCCTCCTGAAGGGCCTCCTGGGATTTTATGGTGAATTTTTCAAGCCTCATTGTTCCTCAAGCCCCTCAAGAAACCCTTTTTTATAAAAGGGTTCCCGCAAAAAATGTTTTCACACCAATAATTTATGCCCGGCCGGCGTTTTTGTCAACACGCCTCTGCGCGCAACATGGCCTTTTATACGGCCGCGTCACGACCGTCTTTTACCTCTTGCCCCGATGCCCTCGAGCCTTTTGAGGGCCCCGGCGTGGCCGGGCTTGAGTACGAGCGCGGTTTTGAACTCCTTTACGGCCTCATCCAGACGGCCCTCCCTGTAATAGATGTTGCCGAGGTCGTAATGAGCCTCCGCGAGGTTCGCGCGCGCTATCGCATGACCCGCATCCAGGGCCAGCACCCTTTGAAATTCCTCTATTGCCTCGGAAGGGCGCCCGGCCTTTGCATAGGCCGTGCCGAGGTTATGGCGGGCCTCTATATAATCCGGCCTTAACCTCAGGGCCAGCCGGTAATGTTCCGCCGCCTTATCAGGTACGGCGCTATCCTCGAAGGCAACGCCGAGGTTGTAGTGGCCTTCGGCGTTATCAGGCCTTATCCCGAGGGCGATTTCGTATTCCTCTATCGCCCTGTCGAGACGACCCTTCTGGTAGTAAGCCAATCCGAGGCCCGTGTGTCCCTCCGCAAGGTCAGGTTTCAATCGCACAGCGGTCTGAAACTCCTCTATGGCCTCGTCCAAACGGCCTTCCATCGCAAGGACAATGCCGAGGTTATTGCGGGGTGTGGCCGCGTACGGCGACTTCTTGATGGTATCAGACCACATGGTATAGCTGTCCTTCCAGACCGGATTCCTTGTCACCGCGCCTGCGGAGTAAAGTCCGGTTATGACAATCAACACGGCTATCGCCGCGGGAGCTAAAGCCCGTCCAAACGCCTTCGTCCTGTAAACCCTCTCCAGTATCATGGCCGTGAGGATCGCAAACCCGGCCGAGGGAAGATAAAGGTACCTCTCCGCGAACGTGTTTTCTCCAAGGGCCGGGATGTAAAGCACGGGCAGGAGTGGAACCGCTATCAGGAGAAGGCCGAAAAGGGCGGTCCTGTTCGTCCGCCGCAAAAGATACGCAAAGAGGATAAAAGCGAGGGTGATTGAAACAGAAACCGTCCCCCTCCATTCAAATACGGAAGATATCGGGTGAAAGACGTAAAACGCGTTCAGGTTCATTGGCCAGAGGAGCTTTCCGAGATACTGCGCGAACAGGGGGAAGATATTGATAAAATATCCGTAGCCGCTTAACCCGGCATGCCGCCTCAAAGGGGAAACCCCTCCGAGGGCATAGACCCGGAAGATAAAATACAGTGCGGCCATAACGAGATACGGGATGTATTTTTTAAATCCCCTCTCACCTTTGGCAGGAGTGGGGTTGCAATAATCGTAGATAAACAGGATAAACGGCAGCGTCAGGGCCGGCTCTTTGGAAAGCGCGGAAAGAAGGAAAAGGACAAGGGATAAGACCATGTTTTTCCCCTGCCCGCCTTTGTCCTTTACATAGAAATAGAAGGAAAGGAGATAGAAAAGCGTAAATAAAAGCTCGGGCGCTCCGCTCACCCACGCAACGGCCTCGGTATGGACAGGGTGGGTGGAAAACAGAAGCGCGGCCATGAAGGGAAGCAACAGGCCTTTCCTTTTTTCCCCGGCTGTCGAAGGAGTCGTTTGCTCAAAAAGTGCGGCCGCGACCATGAACACCGTGACCGAAACAGCGGCGTTGAGGAGCACGTTTACGAGATGAAAACCCCACGGCTTAAGGCCAAAGACGTGGTAGTTCACCATGAATATCATGTGCATCAGCGGGCGGTAGTAATTCGAATGCTTATCCCCCAGGAACGACCATACGTCGGTGAAAAATATTTGAGGGATATATCTCACATCCCTGATCCATGGGTTGTTCAGCACCTGCGATACGTCGTCATGGACAAAACCGCCGGGCAGGGTGTTTAAATAGACCCCTGTGGAAACCGCGGCAATAACGACGACAACGGCGTATTTCGACTTAAAGACTGCTTTCAAGTTGATACCGCCAAACCAGCCGTCCTCGACGGCCAACCAGCCGTCCTCGACGGCGTCTTTAAAAAACATATCGCGGGAATCATCCCATATCCCCAAGTTCGTACTGGAGGATGCCCATGGCCGCGATGGCCGCTGTCTCCGCCCTCAGTATCCGCGGGCCGAGGCTTACGGGCATGAAGCCGCGTTTTCGGGCCTCCGCGACCTCCGCGTCCGAAAGCCCGCCTTCCGGGCCGACGATTATGACGATACCGTCTTTACGGACGCCGGCCTTTAAAACGTCTTTTATGCGACGGGTTTTTTCCCCCTCGTAGAGCGCTATCTTCAGAAAATCCTCCCATCCCCCGACCGCCTCGTTGAACCCGGCCCTGAACCCTATCTCCGGCAACATGGCCCGACCGCACTGTTTCAGGGCGCCTATCGCAACCTTCATCAATCTTTCGGCCTTTTTTTCAGCCCTTTCTTTATCGAACTTCGGCACGGCCCTTTCGGCCGTATAGAAAATAATCCCGTTTACTCCAAGCTCAACGGCCTTCTGCACTATAAGCTCCGGCTTGCCGCCCTTCACCAGTCCCTGAAGGAGGACGACATTTATGGGGCTTTCCCGGCGGCAGACGGTTTCCCTTTCTATCCTCACCCGCGCGAAGTCCCTGCCAATGGATTCTATCTTTCCTTCGAACTCAAGCCCCCTGCCGTTAAAGAGCGTAACCTCGTCTCCGGGACCAAGCCTCAGGACGTTTTTAAGATGGCGGAACTCGTCGCCTCTGACTTCCGCGCATTGAACGTCCTCTTTCCAGCCAGCCGGCCCTGCCGGCCAGCCAGCCGGCCTCGACGGTATATCGCCGGCGAAAAATCTCCTCATATCTTCCTCATCACAAGGGCCGCCCACTCTTTCATTCTCAGGGTCCTCGGCGCCTTGAGGCCGCTTTTTAAAAAAGCGCCTTTCACCCCGTCCGCCTCTTCCGCGAGTATTCCGGAGAGCACTAAAAACCCGTTGGGTCTTACCTTTTTTATCAAATCCGGAAGGAGGGAGATAAGCGCGTTTGACTGGATGTTGGCGACGACTATCGAAAAAAGCCCTTTGATCCCGGAAAGCGGCTTGCGGCTTAAACGGACCTTCACGCCGTTATGCCTGAAATTCCCGCCGGCGACCCTTAACGCTATCGGGTCGTTATCAATCCCTACAACGTCTTTTACGCCGAGCTTTTTCGCCGCAATCGCGAGTATGCCGGAGCCTGTGCCCACGTCGAGGAGGCCGGCCTTTCCGCTTTTACCTTTTACAAGGTTGTAAACCGCTTTAAGGCACATCCTTGTCGTTGCGTGGCTGCCCGTGCCAAAGGCCATGCCGGGGTCTATCTCGATGGAAATCTCGCCGGGCCTTTTTTTAACCCTGCTCCATGTGGGCTTTACGAGAAACCGGGCCGCCCTTACGGGCCTTATATGCCTCTTCCATTTCTCTGCCCAGTCCGTGTCCGTGTAAGTGGAAAGAGTGAAACTCCAGCCGATCTTTCCAAGCCGTTTTTTTAAAGGCCCTGTCTCATGCGGAAAAATTGCCGGAAGGTATGCGGTCAGGGCCGCGGCCGGGTTATGGTCTGCGCGGGGGTCGTCGTTTTCAACGACCGCCGGGCTTCCAGCGTCTATAAGCGTGAATGCCGCGAGGTCTTTTGTCTCCCTCCCGCCCTCGGCCCGTATCTCAAGCCACCCGGTCACGCCATTACGACCGCATGTTGACGAACTGGAGGCTTACGCCGAAGTCTTTTGCCTTGAGCGCCTGCATAACCGCCTGAAGGTCGTCTATCTTTTTGCCGGTGACCCTCAATTGGTCGCCCTGTATCTGCGATTCGACCTTGAATTTAAGCTCTTTTATGAATTTTGTAATCTCCTTTGCCTTTTCCTGGGCTATGCCCTGGACTATCTTTATGGTCTGCCTTTTAAGCCCGCCGGAGGCGTCCTCGACCTTTCCGTATTCGAGCGCCTTGAGGCTGACCCCGCGCTTCACGAGCTTTGTCTGGAGGATGTCCACGACGCTTTTAAGCTTGTAATCGTCGTCGCCCGTGATGATCATCTCCTCTTTTTTCTCCCATTTTATCTCGCTTTTCGAGCCTTTAAAGTCGTACCTCTGGGACAACTCCTTTATGGCCTGGTTTACGGCGTTGTCAACCTCCTGTTCGTCAACCTTTGAAACGATGTCGAATGAGGGCATTTTACAGGACCTCCTGTGAACGGAATATGGTAAAACTCGCTCGGGATGCCCGCCTACGGCCTTACGGTCTTAGCCCCGGCGGGCGCCTTGAATTCAAAAATTTTGTCGTCGAGCTTCGGGTTGAGATTTATGTCTTCAAGCGTGACCGTCGCCTCCGCGCCGAACGAATCCATGACCACGGTCTTTACCACTAAAAACCGGCTCTTATCCACCTCCACAATAATCTTTTTGATGTTCGGCCGGGGAGGCGTCGGGGCGAGGCTTATGACATACGCGTCCCGGGTCTCTTCGATTAATTTTGCCGAAAAATCCTTTTTCAGATCAACCGTCCCCATGAGGAATTTCATGGCCATGGCCGGCGGGCCCCCTGCCGCCGGGGCCTCTATCACCTGGGCGAGGTCCGGCTGGTATACCCATATGGTCGTGCCGTTGCTTATAATCTCCTCTGCTTCAGGGCCTGAATAGCTCCAGCGCATCCTGCCCGGCTTTTTCAGATAAACCCTGCCTTCGGCCTTAACCCTCTGGCCGAGGCTTTTGTAATACGTCTCCTGCGTGAAATCGGAGGATATCGAGGACACCTCCTCGTAGTTTTTCTGCAACCTCGTTATTATATCGTCAATATCCGCGGCGCATGTCAATAGCGGGACGAGGAGAAAAAGACAGGAAAGAACCCCGCCCGCGAGTTTCTTAAGGCCCCTCATTCCTCCACCGTCCTTTTGAGCACCTCTCTGGGACGGCTCCCCTGCGCCGGGCCCACGATGCCCTCCTCCTCCATCTTCTCGATTATCCTGGCCGCGGTGTTATAGCCTATCCTGAACCTCCTCTGTATGTAGGAAGTGGATATCATCTCCATGGCCGCGGCGAGCCTGACGGCCTCCCTGTACCTCTGGAGAAATTCCGAACCCAACTCGTCTTCCTCCCCGGATTTCTCCGCGGCCCTTGTCTCGATTATCTCCGGCTCAAAAGACGGCACGGCCTGTTTTTTAAGGAACTCCGTAACCCTCTTTATCTCCGGCTCGGACACGTAGACGCCGTGCACCCTTTTCAATCTGGTCGAGCCCGGCGGCAGAAAGAGCATGTCGCCTTCGCCTAAAAGCGCCTCGGCCCCCATCGCGTCCAGTATGGTGCGCGAGTCAATCCTCGAGGGGACCTGAAAGGATATGCGCGCCGGGAAGTTCGTCTTTATAAGCCCGGTCAGCACGTCAACCGAGGGCCTCTGGGTGGCGACGATGAGGTTTATCCCCGAGGCCCTCGCCATCTGCGAAAGCCTCACCAGGGATTCCTCGACCTCCTTGCCGGAGGCCATCATCAGGTCCGCGAGCTCGTCTATCACGACGAGTATGTAGGGGAGCTTTTTGTGCTCGCCCCCTTCGGACCCGGGTTTTTTGGAAAGGACCTCGTTGTAGCCCTCTATGTTTTTAACCCCTTTTTCGGCCATGAGCCTGTATCGCTTTTCCATCTCCGCGACGATGCCCTTGAGCATCACCGTCGCCCTCTTTGGGTTCGTCACGACCGGCGTCAAAAGGTGCGGTATGCCCTCGTAGGCCGAGAGCTCGAGCATCTTGGGGTCTATCATCAGGAACCTCACGTCCTCGGGAGTTGACTTGAAGAGGATGCTGAGGATCATGGCGTTCACCGAGACGCTTTTGCCCGCGCCGGTCGAGCCGGCGACGAGGAGATGTGGCATCTTCGCCAGGTCGGCCACGAAGGGCATTCCCGATATGTCCTTTCCGAGCGCGAGCGTGAGCCTGGAGGCGCTTTTCTGAAAGGCCGGGCATTCGAGTATCTCGCCTATGAGGATTTTCTCCCTGGTCTGGTTCGGGATTTCTATGCCCACGACCGCCTTTCCGGGTATCGGGGCCAGTATCCTTATGGAAACCGCCTTCATTGCGAGCGCGAGGTCGTCCTCGAGGTTCGTGATCCTGCCGACCTTGATCCCGGCGGCCGGCTCGAACTCATACGTTGTCACGACCGGGCCGGGCCTTACCTCCACAACGCTCCCTTCGACGCCGAAATCGCGCAGTTTCTTTTCGAGTATCCGGGAGTTCTCAAGGAGCGTTTCCTTATCAATCGAGCCCTTGCTCTCAGGGGCCGGGTCGAGGAGCGAAAGAGGCGGGAGCTGGAAAGGGCCGTCGGCCGCAACGCCCCCCCCGGGGGCGGACTCCAGGAACCCGAATTTTTCCTGAACCGGCTCCAGAGGCCTTTGCCTTCTATGCTTCATTGGAACAGGTTGGGACGCGTGCGTGATTATCGTCGGCGCGGGCCGCGGTTTTTCCTCTTTAACGATATCCTCCGCAACGGCCTCATTATCATCTGACGCGGGCTTTTCCACAGCCTCCTCTTTCCCCTTCACGACCCTTGCGAGGAAAGACAGCGCGCGGTAAACACAGCGCGCGGTAAAGACAGCCACGGCAAAAAATCCCTCGGCGAACCGTATGACGGAAACGCCGGTCCCGAGCCTCAGGGATATCAAGATTACGGCGCCGAGCACTATGACGCTCCCGGCCGGGCCGAGCAGTATCTTGAGATAATGGTTTACGACGTTGCCGACTATCCCGCCGGTAAACCAGCCGTCCCCGACGGCCAACCAGTCTGCCGCTTTATCGCCGGGGGTTCTGAAGCTCAAAAGACCGGCGAGCGAGATTACGAAGAAAAAGAGGCTTACGGCCATTGAGGGCCGGAAGTTAACCCCGTGTCTTAAAATGAACTCATACGCGAGGAACAGGAAGAGGAGCGGGAAGACATACGCGGCCTGTCCCAGTATGACGAATAGTATGGCGGAGATGTTGTTGCCGACAATCCCCACCCAGTGGGACGCGCCGGTGTGATAGAATACGAGACTCGCGCCGATAAGGAGGGAAAGGGCAAAGAATACTATGCCCGCTATCTCTGCCTTGAGACCCCGTGCTTTCCGCTTGAACTCCGCCATGTTTATTGTGTCCCCGGCACCACTTTTTAGCACCATCCTTATTATCATGCACGGCCCGAGCGATGGAAAGTGGTGCCGGGCCTAACCGTTTTTAAACTGCTTGCTCAGGGTAATGGTCTGGTACTGATAGGACGAACCTATCCTGGGGCCGTATACCTTTTCCGGCACCTCGCGCATCTTCTCAAAGAAAAGCTTGCAGAAGGTCTGTCCGTGGCTGATCATGAACGGCACGTCATGCGCCCTTACCTCAAGCACTGCCTTGGTCCCCTTTACCTCGCCGTCTTTCCCGTAGCCGAAGCCCGGGTCGAAAAACCCGGCGTAATGGGTCCTCAATTCCCCGCTCCCGGCCTCGTAGGGAAGCATCTCGGCGGCGCAGGCCGAGGGTATCCGTATCTTCTCCTTCGAGGCGAGGATGTAGAATTCCTCGGGCTCGAGGATGAGGGTGCCCTTATTGTTCCTGTAGATAGGCTCCCAGAAGTCTTCGATATTATAGTAATTCCGCTTCGTTAAATCAATCACGTGGCTGTTCCTCTTGGATTTGTAGCCGATGATGCCCATGGGGCCGTCGCCCTTCAGGTCAACGCTCATGAATATACCGTTCGCTATCCTGACCCTTTCGTTCGAGAGGGGCTCCTTTCCGTCATATAAAAGCCGTACCTCTTTGTTGAGCCTTTTAAGTCCCGCGTCGCCTATTGAAGGCTCCCCGTTCCGTAAACGCAGCTGAACGAGGCTCAACCCTTCCCTTACCTTCACGGTAAAAGACCGGGGCATTACCTCAAGGAAGAGTCCGCCTCCGTACCCCGGCGGGATTTCGTCAAAGCGCGGATTGCGGTCGGTTATGACGCGGGTGAAGATGTCGAGCCTTCCTGTCGTGGATTTGGGGTTGGCCTTGCCGCCGGCGGTCTTCGGAAGGTCGAGCTCTTCGAGAAGAGGTATCAGATATACGCTCCCCTTTTCGAGTATCCCGCCATCCCCGCCTATGTCCATCTCGTACATCACGAGGTCGGACCCGTAGACGTCCGGCCTGTGGAGTTTTTCGACCACATCCTGATTTTCGGGAAGGAAGCTGGAGACGAGCCTGTAGGCCTTTGCCCCGAGCCTCAGGTCAATGCTCGCGGGCTGTATCTGGCCTTCGTCCACCGGGACGCGGCCTTTGATCACGCCGTCCGAAATCGCCTTTTTAAGCTCCTGACAGCTGAAAACGCCGCCTGTCTTTTTTCTTTCCATCTCCCGTCCCCCGGCAAATGAACCTCCCCGCAGCAAGTTGCGGGGTATCGAAGACTTTTATGCTGAAAAAGTCTCGAAGCAAGTTTCGAGGAATTAAACCCCGAACGGCAATTCAATCCAACCATGATACTAACAGGCCGGGGGTTTTTCAAGACATTCCGCCGGCAAGGCCGGTTGGTTGACCGTCGAGGACGGCCTGCCTGCAGCAGGCAGGCTGGTTGGCCGGCAAGGCCGGGGTTGAGTTTCCCCTGCCCGGCGGTTATATGCCCGGCCGGATGAGCCTGCGAGCGCTACCCTTTTTCACAGCTCTCGCTTGAACACGGCCGTTGCGACGGCGACCGCGATTGCGGCAAAGACCAGAAGAAACGCGAGGTCCCATTTCACGGCGGCAAGGCCCGCGCCCTTGAAAAGTATGGCCCTCAGCGCGTGCACCGAATAGGTCTCCGGGTTTATCCGGGCAAAGAGCCTGAGCCACCGGGGAAAACTCTCGACCGGGTATATGGCGCCGCTCGGGAAAAAAAGGATCACGTTCAGAAACCCGCCCAGGACCCCCACTATCCTCGGATGGTCGGCCCTTCCGAGGATGAGAAACAATATCCCCTGAAGGCACAGTATGGAAAGTATGACGACTATGAAAAGATAGAAGAGCGTCCGCGGCGTGAGTATGCCCCAGAGATATATCCCGAGTATGAGCGAGCTTATGAACAAAACGAGGAACGCGAGTATCGTCGTGATGAAAAGCCCGCTTGTCAGGAGGCCCATGACGATGTCTATCTTCCTCAGGGGCGTCAGGAGGTAGCTTTCGTCCGTGCCGAGGAACTTGTCCATGACCGTGTTGAACACCCCGGTCGTCATGGCCCCGAGGAATATGGCCATGATGACGACCCCGGGTATGAGCGTCTGGTCGTAGTCTATCTTTTTATAGACCTCGACCTCCCTCAACCGGGGTCTTGAACGCTCCTCGCGCACCGGGATAAACTCGCCTTCCATGTCCGAGAACGCGAGCGTAATCGCGCCGCGCACCGCTTCGGAGGATATGGGATCGGTATTGTCGAGGAAAAGACCGATCTCAGCGGTCTTTTTGTGCAGGACGTCCCTTGAAAAATCGGGCGGCACGACTATAACCGCCTTGAAAAGCCCGTTTTTAAGCCCCTTCATCGCAAAACCCTGGTCGCTTACGTCGTAGAGGGCGATCTTACCCGGCCCGGCCTCGAGGGAACGGAGCCTTCTTTCCATCTTTTCCGCGTAAGGGCCGCGGTCCATCTTGACGAGCGCGACCGGCAGGTTTTTCAATTCGCCCTGAAAGGAATTCCCGAGGATTATGAGATAGAGGATGGGCATGATGATGCTCACGAGCATCACGAGCGGGTTCCTTACGAACTTCCTTAAATCCCTTTCAACCACCGCGAAAAAGCGGGACATGACATTGCCTCTTTTTTTAACAGGCCCTGAAAAATCATCTCCCGAACCTGCGCGGCATACCCGCGCCTATGAAGTAGCTGAAGCCCTTCGCCTCTTCCTCGCGGATGGGCCTTCCGGTGTGGTGTATGAAAACGTCTTCGAGCGTAAGTTCCTTTAAAAAGACCCTTGTTACCTCGGCCCCCTCGTCCTTGAGCCTTTCCATTATAAGCGGTATCGCGTACGGACCGTCATCCACCGCAACCCTGAGCCCGTTCGCTTCACCGACGGCCGAACGGACGAACTTTAGGCCGCCTATCTCCTTTGCGGCCGCGTCAACAGCCAACCCCTTGAACCAAACCGTCACGACGTCCTTTTCGGGCACGCCCTTTTTAAGGCCGTCAATCGTGTCTATGGCGACTATCTTCCCGTAATCTATTATGGCTATCCTTTCGCAGAGCGCTTCGGCCTCGGCCATATAGTGCGTCGTGAGGAGTATCGTTAATCTGTAACTCTCCCTGAACTTTGTCAGGAGGTCCCATACAACGAGTCTGCTCTGAGGGTCAAGGCCCAGGGTAGGCTCATCGAGTATAAGGAGGGCCGGCCTGTGCATGAGCGCCCTTGCGACCTCAAGCCTCCTCCTCATGCCGCCTGAATACGTGGCAACGAGGTCCCTGCCCCGCTCTTTAAGCCCGACAATCTCCAGGAGATAATCAATCCTTTCGCGGCGCTCTTTCGCGGAGATGCTGTAAAACCTCCCGTAGATGTCCATGTTCTCGATGCCGGTAAGATCGAGGTCGCTTGTGGTGGCCTGCGGCACGACCCCGATCCTTTCCCGGACGCCGGCGCGGTCTTCGGCCACATCAATCCCCATGACCCGGGCCGTACCGGAGGTGGGCCTTATAAGGGTGGTAAGGATGCGTATCAGCGTGGTTTTGCCCGCGCCGTTCGGGCCTAAAAGCCCGAAGAACTCGCCCTCGCCGACGGAGAGGCTTACGCCGTCAAGGGCCTTGACGCCCCTATTGGCGTCCCCGAACGTTTTTGTGAGGCCGGATGTCTCAACGGCAAAGGCCACGTTCTACCCCTTATTTTACCCCTTGTTTTGCCCATTGAACGGAAGGAACCTTACGTTCACCGTCATCCCGGCCTTCAACGACCCGTCGTGCCCTCCAACCAGCCGGCCTCGCCGGTTAATCGCGACCTTTATCCGGAAGGTCCTTATGTCCGGCCTTCCCCTTGTGACGTCCCTCTGGGTCGCGAACTCGCCGACCCTGCCTATCTCCACAACCTCGCCCTCGAACTCCATCCCGGCAAGCGCCCTCGCGGTCACGACGGCCCGTCCGCCGAGTTTTATGCCTCCGAGTACGGTTTCCTCGACATCGACCCTTGCCCATATATTTTCAACGTCGTGCACGGTGTAGACCGCCACGCCCGGTGAGACCATCTCGCCGGTCTCGTATGCCCTGTAAACGACCGTGCCGTCCACCGGCGATAAGACCCCGGTGTCCTTCAACCCGACCTCGAAAATCTTCAACCTTGCCCTGGCGGATTCGAGTTCCGCGAAAAGGGAACTCTGCCGCGCCTTTGCCGAATCGAGTTCGCGTTCCGTCACAACGCCTTCTTTGTAAAGGGAGGATACCCTGAGGAAATCCTTTTTCGCGTCGTCGAGGAGCGCGGCAACCCTTTCAACCCCGGCCGCCGCCTCTTTGACCCTCGCCTTTGCCTCGCTGTCGTCGAGCCTTATCATCGGTGAGTTGGCCCTGACCATATCCCCCTCCCTGCAACAGAGCCAGGCTATCCTGCCGTTGGTCTTTGAGGATATCTCCACCTCGGTCGCCTCTATGACGCCGAGGGTTTCGACGTAGACGGGCTTTTTATTGCCCTCCCTGAGCGCGAGATACGCGGCCGCGATTACAACAAGGGCTATAAGGACCGTCAAAACTTTTTTCACGCTTGCCTCCGCGGCCGATCAGCCGCCCTCGACGGCCAGCCATCTTCGATGGCTGTGTCAGAACGTTATACCGGACTTTGAAAACCGCCGCGCAGCTTGGGCTACGTGGTCTATTTGTCACCCTGAACTTGTTTCAGGGTCTAAATATGAGATGCTGAAACGAGTTCAGTATGACATAACAACTCAAAGCAAGTTTCGAGGAATTAAACCCCGAACGGGGATTAACGGGGTTTTCATACGGGTATTCGCGAAGAAGCCCTCTTTATAAAGAGGGCTTCTTCCGGCGCGAACGCGGCCTTGCGGTAAAAAACATACAAAAGCGCGGTAATCGGCTAAACCCGGCTCAGCCATGCCCCGTATTTTTTGTTCTTTCCTTTGACGATATCAAAGAAGGCCCGCTGTATCTGTTTGGTTATCGGCCCGGGTTTATTGTCCCCGATTTTCCTGCCGTCCACCTCGCGCACCGGGGTTATCTCGGCGGCCGTGCCGGTGAAAAACGCCTCATCCGCTATGTAGAGCTCATCCCTGGTAAACCTCTGCTCAATAACCTTCATGGACAAATCGCCGGCTATCCTTATCACCGAATCCCTCGTAATGCCGGCCAGCACGGAGGTAAGCGGGGTGGTCTTTAAGATACCGTCCTTTACGATGAAGATGTTCTCCCCTGAACCCTCGGCCACGTAGCCGTCGGTATCGAGCAGCACCGCCTCGTCATATCCCGCGGCCACTACCTCCCTTTTCGCGAGGATGGAGTTAACGTAATTGCCGACTATCTTCGCCTTGGTCATGGAGACGTTGACGTGGTGCCTCGTGAAAGACGATATCTTCGCCCTTATGCCCTTTTTAAGCCCCTCTTCGCCGAGGTACGCGCCCCAGCGCCAGGCGGCTATGGCGACCCTCACCGGGTTTTCCTTTGGATAGATGCCCATGCTTCCGTCGCCTAAAAAGGCGATGGGCCGTATGTAACCCTCATCAAGTCCGTTTACGCGGAGCGTCTCCTTTACGGCGCCGTTTATCACGTCTTTTGAAAACGGCATCTCCATCTGAGCGATGTGCGCCGAGGCGAAGAACCTGTCCGTATGCTCGTTGAGCCTGAAGACCGCGCTCCCGTCGCCCTCGCACTTATAACACCTTATGCCCTCGAAAACCCCGAGCCCGTAATGCAGGGTGTGGGTTAGCACGTGGACGTTCGCTTTATCCCAGTCAACGAATTTCCCGTCGAGCCAGATCTTTTTGGATTTTTCCACCTGAAGCGCTCCTCGCCGTATGGTTTTTTAAATTCCTGTCTTTAATTTACGGCCCTCTCCACGGGCCTAAGCCCCGCGGGCCTCTCCCTGTTCGTCATGGTGCTCGTGCCCTCGAACACAACGCCCTCGCATATTATCAGGGTCGGAGTTTTTATATCGCCGTACACCTTTGCCGGCGCCTTCAGTTCCACCCTGGTCTTCGCGGCTACGACCCCTCTTACCTCGCCGGATATTATGGCCACGTCAACGTTTATCTCGCCCTCGATATATGCGCCCTCGCCGACAAAAAGTGTGGAGTCGGCCCTCACCTCTCCCTTGAAGCGTCCGTCAATCCTGGCCGCGCCCTCAAAACCGAGCCTGCCCTCGACAGTCATGCCCTTGCCGATAAAACCCGTTATCTCCGGCAGGTCCGCTGCGCTTCCTCTCTTTTTTGAAAACATTTTTACCTCCGCGGCAATGAACGTCACGCTATTGATTTAAGAAGCTCTATTATTCTCTCCCTTTCCTCGGACGAATAAAACTCTATCTCGACCCTTCCCCTGCCGCTTTTCTCCCTCACGGATACCTTTGTTGAAAAAATCCTCCTGAGGTCGTCCTCGATGGGGCCGAGGTGGATCGAAGATTTTTTCTTCTGAAGAACGCCCCCGCCCAGCCATCTTGCCGCGAGTCTTTCGGTTTCCCTTACGGAAAACCCCTTCTGTATCGTCTTCTTGCACAACTCCCTCTGCGCCTGATGGCCTTCGAGGGAGAGTATGGCCCTGGCGTGACCCATCGTTATCGAGGAATTCACAAGTTCGTCCTTGACCTCGGGCGGAAGCCTGAGGAGCCTTAGATAATTCGCGACCGTTGCCCTGTCTTTTCCGACCTTCTTCGCTATCTCCTCCTGCGAAAGACCGAAACTTACAAGGCTCTGATACGCCTCAGCCTCCTCAATTGGGTTTAAATCCTCCCTCTGTATGTTCTCTATTATCGCGAGTTCAAGACATTCCTCGTCAGTAGCGTCCACAATGACAGCCGGGACTTCCTTAAGCCCCACTAACCCGGCCGCCCTCCATCTCCTCTCGCCCGCAATAAGCTCATACCTGTTAGCCGGCCCCGTATGCCCAATAGAATCCCTCCTTATTACGAGAGGTTCTATAATGCCTTTTTCCCTAATAGAATCAGCAAGTTGCTGAAGAGCGGCGACCTCGAATTTCTTCCTCGGCTGGTTTCTGTTCGGCCTTATGCTGTCTATGGGACAGAGCATGAAGTTGCCCTTTTGCCCTTTGCCGTCGAGGACGCCTAATTGGCCGGCGAGGCCGGCTGGTTGGACCGGGGCAACATCGCCTATAAGAGCGCTCAACCCCCTGCCAAGCACTTTTTTTGTCATCGTTCCCTCAGTCAAGGACGCCTAATTGACCGTCGAGGACGGCTGGTTAGCCGTCGAGGACAACTAATTGTCTGAATTTTTATGCCTGTTAAAGACAAGCTCCCTCGCAAGGTCCATGTAGCTCGCGGCGCCTGTTGAGTTTATGTCATAGAGGATTATTGGCTTGCCAAAGCTCGGAGCCTCGCTCAGCCTCACGTTGCGCGGGATTACGGTGGAAAAGGCCATGTCTTTAAAATGTGTCCTTACTTCCTCCGCGATCTGCCTCGACAGGTTATTCCTCGAATCGAACATTGTGAGCAATACGCCCTCTATCTCCAAAGAAGGGTTAAAACGCGTCCTTATAAGTTCTATTGTCCGTAAAATCTTGCTTATTCCCTCAAGGGCATAGTACTCGCACTGCAACGGGATAAGCACTGAATCAGCGGCGGTGAGCGCGTTTACCGTCAAAAGAGACAGCGATGGAGGGCAGTCTATGAATATGTAGTCGAACTCTTCCCTTACGTCACTGAGCGCGTCCTTGAGTCTCAATTCCCTGCGCGGGTCGTCTATAAGCTCTATCTCCGCGCCTATGAGGTCTATGGTGGACGGGATAACCTTGAGGAACTTAAGCTCCACGTCCATCATAAGCTCCCTTGTCGCCCTCTGGGCGATTATGGCCTCATAAATGCCAGACATGTGCCCTTCTTTGAATTTTTCCGCCGAAACCCCTATACCGCTCGTGGCATTGCCCTGAGGGTCGAAATCAACAAGCAGAACCCTTTTTTCCGCCACAGCAAGAGAGGCGGCAAGATTAACCGCGGTTGTTGTTTTCCCAACCCCGCCTTTCTGGTTTGCTATCGCGATTATCCTGCCCATTGTCCCTGAAGTTTAACATATACGTCCTGAGTTTCAAGATTTTTCTTGTTTCCCCCGGACGGTTGGGATGTTCCACGTGGAACATCTATGTATAACCTGGGGCCGGCTGATTGGCGGAAAAATAGAAACTCCTTTTGATAACAGGCGCCTGGGTAGATGTTCCACGTGGAACATCTAAAAAGGGGCATGGAATATAATGATGGATGTGGTCCTGTCCGTAAATGGAATTTTTACCTCGTGCAATTCGTGCTTGCGGCCAGAAAGCTCTTTCTTAAGCTCTTCCCCGCCCGGACCTTTAGTCGGTCCCTTCATGGCTATTGCCATGCCATTTTTCCTTACGTACGGAGCGGCGAGTGTAAGAAATTCGTCTATCCCGGTCAATGCCCTTGAGATGACGCAGCCAAAATTCTCCTTGAGCATGTCTATCACCCCTTTGTCTTCAGCCCTTGCAAAGACCGTCTGCGCGTTGGGGAGGACGAGAGTGCGTATGATATGCCTGAGAAAAAGGACCTTTTTTTCAGTGGATTCCATGAGCGTAATTCCTATGGCAGGCGCGGCTATCTTCATTGGTATGCCTGGGAAGCCCGCGCCCGAGCCGATATCGAGGATTTTCTCTATTCCGTCTAAAAAACGCATTGGCGTAAGGGAATCGAGAAAATGGCGCGTAATTATCTCTTTTTCTTCAGTGATGCTCGTGAGGTTCATCTTTTCGTTCCATTTTTGGAGCTCTCCAAGAAAAGTCTCGAAGTGTTTGTTTTTACTTTCATCGAGGGACACCCCTAACTCAAGCGCACCCTCCGTGAGTATTTTCTTTGCCTCATCAGTCATTTTTTAGACCCCTTCCATTTTTTTAAAGGTATATCATTAATTTACTTAAAAAGCACATGTAAAAATTCCCTTTTAAAAAAACCCTGTTTTCTTGAGGTATATCATGAGCATGGAGATGGCTGCCGGGGTTACACCGGGAATTCTGCCGGCCTGGCCTATTGATCCCGGCCTCACACTATTGAATTTTTCAATAACCTCTTTTGAAAGGCCAGGGATATCTCCATAGGATATCTCCCCGGGTATCCGTAACCCCTCGCTGCGTCTGAACCTATTGGCCTCTTCTATCTGCCTTTTTATGTATCCCTCATACTTTATCTCTGTCTCAACCATAAGGGCGATGTCTTCTGGCACCGTCAAGGACGGCTGGTTGGCCGTCAAGGCCGGCTGGTTGGCCGTCAAGGACGGCTGGTTGGCCATCGAGGATGGCTGGATAAAAGGAAATTCTATGTCAACAGCGGATAAATCCGCTGTTTCTGCCCAATTAGGCGGCCCTGATGGCCAACCAGCCATCTTTGATGGGTTTAAAAAACCTGAAAACCATGAAAAATCCACACCCGGGCGTCTCAAAAACTCCCTCATTGTCACGGATTTCCGTATCTCTCCCTTTCCAGCATCCCTTAAAAGAATATTTAGCCTTTCCGTGGGGTTAAGCCGTATGGTATGGAGCCATTTCAACGTGTTTTCGAGTAGTTCTTTTTTATTAAGGAAATCGCCATATACCGAATCATTTACAAGCCCTACCCTCTTGCCCTCTTCTCTCAGCCTCATTTCCGCGTTGTCTTCCCTTAAAAGCAACCTGTATTCGGCCCTTGAGGTGAAAAGCCTGTAAGGCTCTTTCGTGCCCTTTGTAACGAGGTCGTCTATCATTACGCCTATATAAGCCTTGGACCTGTCGAGTATGAGCAACGGTTTTTCCCTGAGTTTTAATGAGGCGTTTATGCCGGCCATCAGCCCCTGGCTGGCCGCTTCTTCATAGCCTGATGTGCCGTTTATCTGGCCTGCGAAGAATAACCCGTTTACGGATTTTGTCTCAAGGGTGGCCCTGAGCCCCATCGGATCAACGAAGTCATATTCAACCGCATAGCCCGGCCTTAATACTTCGACATCCTCCAACCCCTCGATTGTCCTTAAGAATTTCACCTGGACATCCACGGGAAGGCTCGTTGAAAGCCCGTTCGGGTAGACCTCGAAGGTATTATAGCCCTCTGGTTCGAGAAAGACCTGATGCCGGGTCCTCTGGGGGAATTTTACGACCTTATCCTCTATGGATGGGCAGTACCTCGGCCCTATTCCCTGTATCTTGCCGCTGAAAAGCGGGGAACGGCCGAGGTTATCGGCGATTACGGCGTGTGTGGCGCTGTTCGTATAGGTTATATGGCAGGGCAGCTGCCGTATCTTAAGAGGCGGGGTTGAAAATGAAAAAGGTTTGGGCGGCTCGTCGCCGTACTGGGCCTCGAGCCTTGAGAAATCTATTGTCCGCGCGTCAAGCCTCGGGCATGTGCCGGTCTTAAGGCGTCCAAGCCTGAAGCCCAGTTCTTTCAATGAATCCGAAAGCCCGCGGCTCGGCATGTCCCCGGCCCTTCCTCCCGGAAAACTCGTAGTCCCTATGTGCATAAGGCCGTTTAAAAAAGTCCCGGTGGTTATGATTATTGCGGAGGCGCTAAAGACCTCGCCTGTATTTAAAATAACGCCATCGGCCAGCCAGCCAGCCTCGCTGGCCTGCCGGCCTGCCGTTTTTGCGCCGCCTTCCATCCAGCCGGCCTTGACGGCCATCCAGCCATCCTTGATGGTTTCCTTTACAAGGATCTTTTCCACCACACCCTGCCTGAGGTGTAGATTTTTAGTGCTTTCAAGCGCCTGCCTCATTCTGAGCCTGTAAAGGGTGCGGTCGGCCTGCGCCCTGGTTGACCGCACGGCCGGGCCCTTGCTCGCGTTAAGGGTCCTGAACTGCACGGCCGTGGAATCTATCGCTTTTGCCATCTCTCCGCCGAGCGCGTCTATTTCCTTGACGAGGTGGCCCTTTGCTATGCCGCCTATGGCCGGGTTGCAGGACATCTGGCCTATGGTGTCGAGGTTCATCGTCAGGACGAGCGTTGAAAGCCCGGTCCTCGCGGTCGCCAGCGCGGCCTCGCATCCGGCGTGGCCGGCGCCTATCACTATGACGTCGTATCTTTCCATGGTTCCACGTGGAACACATTTTATATTATCTTTTCTCGCTCTGTCAACGGCTATCATCACAACTATAATCAGCATATTTTATTCTAATAAAAAAATTCTTTACAACATTTTCCAATTATGTTACTTATAATAAGCATATCTGGGAAAGGAGTGTTTATCCCTTGCAATACAAGGAATTACTAATTCCATATAATCCTTGGTGGAAAAATCCCGAAACGTCGTTTGAACGTTTGCCTTCTTTTCATCGTCCTTTATTCAATACAATTTATCGAGGGCTGGAAGAAACTCCTCAAATAATTTCAATAACAGGACCACGGAGGGTAGGAAAAAGCACTATTATAAGACAAATTGTAAGACGGCTAATTGATAAAGGAATAAAACCTGATAGCATTGTATATTATTCAATGGATGACCCTGCGCTATACCGTTCAGAAGTTGACCATGACAAATTCTTTGACTCATTAATGAACGAAGCAAGGAAAAAAGCTGGCGGGCATTCATTGTATGTTTTTTTAGATGAAATACAGAGATTTGAACGTTGGGAACTTTTTCTTAAAAAATATTACGACCTCCACTATCCCGTAAGATTCACGATTTCCGGTTCAGCCTCGTCGCCGATATTTAAAAAAAGCAGAGAAAGCTTGCTGGGGCGAATAAAAGATTATCATATACTGCCTTTCTCTTTTAGAGAATTTCTCCTTTTCCATAGTTTGCAAAAACCTACTCTCTCAAGCCAATTTGACGAAATATACAAAACCGGTGAAGCAATAATGGGAATGCTTACACAACATCCGGAATATGCCGATCTGCCCGAGGTAAAAGTACCACCTATTCCACAGGAACTTAAGTCCTACGTTGACGGGCATATCAAAAAATTTTTTGTTGAAGGCGGATTCCCCGAAGTGTGGAGCTTGCCGGATTGGGAGACTAAACAATCGTACCTCTTTGACAACCAAGTGGAAAAAGTAATTTCCGAAGATTTGGTTTTGGCAGTTGAACTCAGAAAGCCTGAACTGCTGAAAAGATTTTATATTTCGCTACTGGAAAATCCTGGATATGAAATAAATTTTCAACAATTATCCGCAGACTTGGGAATTAACAGGGCAAATATTGAAAAATATTTTCCTCTTCTTGAAATGACGGATCTGATACGCCATGCCGAGAAATTTACAAAGAGCCCTATTAGGGTTAGAAGAGGCAATATAAAATGTTATCTTGTTGACCTTGCATTAAGAAATGCGATTTTACGCATACAGGAAAGCCTCTTGGAAGATCCACGGGCCCTCGGCCTTTATGCAGAAAACCTTGTCTTTAATGCACTTAAAAAGTGGGAAGGGACGATAGATATTAATTATTTCAGAGAAAAGGCATCCGAAGTGGATTTTATCGTACATGCAGGCGCTGGCAGGTATCTACCTGTTGAAGTAAAATATAAAAACGCAATTAAGGATATTGAATTAAGGGCAATAAAAAACTTTTGTAAACGCTTTAAATGCGCCACAGGAATTGTCGTTACAAAAGAATGGACTGACTTTGGAAAAAAAGATAACCTTTTTTATATGCCACTGCCGCATTTTCTGCTTTTATTCGATTGATTCGTGAAGAATAAATAAATGTAAGAAGAGCGCATTACGTGGCGAGTTTAGATGCTGTTCTGTAACGATAAATCTATAAATTCAGAAATTCGTGTAACGCCAAAGTAATAATGTCCTATTCTGCCAAAGTAGAAATGTCCTGTTTTGGAGTTGCTATAATGCCCTGTTTTGAAGGAGGGCGTTATGGCGGAGGACATTTTGAGGATGAGCCGGAAGGAACTGAAGCGGTTGC
>JACRCI010000018.1 GCA_016219105.1 Deltaproteobacteria bacterium
ATCTCTGTTGCTTGTGAGAAATTCTCAATCGTGGCTCTCTGAGCCATAGGGGGTACCTCCTTATAGTAGGTTTGGTTGGCGCTGAACCGCTATAAAGATACCCCTTTCTTTTTACTGACACAAGATATGATACATTACCCCTCACCCCTATCCTCTTGACAATAAAGCAATAATAAAATATCATAATATAATCGCTAAAAGTGCCGGGAGGTGTGTTTTTTGGCGCTCGTTAAGAAATGGACACCCGTTAAAGACCTTCTTTTCCTCCAGGAAAGGATGAGCCGTATCTTTGATGAGGCGTTTTTGAGGTACTCAGGGGATGTCTCAGGGTGCGTATGGACCCCGTCCGCCGATATCTACGAGACCGAGGCGAACATCGTCATCAAGGTGGAACTGCCGGGCATTGAGATAGACGGAGTTGACGTGGAGATAAACGAGAACGTGCTTTCGCTCAGGGGAGAGAGGAAACAGTCCCGGGACGTTAAAAGCGAATACTACCATATAATGGAGTGCTCTTACGGCACGTTCCAGAGGGCATTTATCCTGCCCGCCGTTGTTGATAAAACGGGTGTCAGGGCCAGTTTTAAAGAGGGTGTCCTCGAGATAACCATCCCCAAGGCAAGGCCAGACGCGGCAAGGCAGATAAAGGTTGATATCGGATGATTTTCCCTCCGGGGTTTCATTGAGTAATGGAAGAAAAAGACAGGGAAATAGCCGCCCCCGGCGTTGCGAAGGGAGATGAGGCGGACAGGAACATGGTCGAGCCGCCCCCGGCCGATTTTTCCACGTTCATCCTCTCTCTTTCCACCGCGGTCCTCATGCACCTTGGGGAGATAAAAAATCCGGTAACGGATAAAATCGAGAAAGACCGCGTGGTCGCGCGCCATACCATAGATATAATAGACATGCTCAGGGAAAAGACCGGCGGAAACCTCACCAAAGACGAGGCCGGACTGCTTGAAGGCCTGCTTTACGACCTGCGCATGAGGTACTTCAAGGGCGCCGCGCAGGGCGGTTAAAAATCTTTTAAAAAGGGTGGTTGCGAGATGGAAAGGAAGGCCGGGAGATTCGGCGTTAAAACGCTTGTCATGGTAGCGGTTGTTTTTCTCGTCGCGGGCATTGCCGTCACCGCGAGATTCGACATCACCGAGAAGACCGGCGCGCAAAACTTCTGGAAGGAATCCTCCCCTAAAGAGGAGGCCGCCTTCGGGCCGCGCGCTTTTGTAGACCTCTCCAAAAGGCTCATGCCCACGGTCGTCAACATATCCACCACGCAGGTGGTAAAGGAAAAGCCTCTCGTGCCGTTCCCGGAGTTCAAGACCCCGTTTGACGAGTTCTTCGGGGACGAGTTCTTCAAGCCCTTCGGAGGCGAGGGGCATGAAAGGGAGTTTAAAAGGCAGAGCCTCGGAAGCGGCTTCATAATAAACAAGGACGGATACATACTTACGAACTACCACGTGATAGAGAACGCGACCGAGATAATAGTGACCCTTTCCGGCCACAAGAAAAAAGAGTATAAGGCAAAGGTGGTCGGCAAGGACCAGATGCTCGACGTGGCGCTCGTGAAGATAGACGACGAGGGCGACCTGCCGGTCGTCGCGCTCGGCGATTCCGACGCCCTCGAGATAGGCGGGTGGGTGATGGCCATCGGCAACCCGTTCGGGTTGGGCGGCACGGTGACCGCGGGCATAGTCAGCCAGAAAGGCAGGGTCATAGGCGCGGGCCCGTACGACAACTTCATACAGACCGATGCGTCCATAAACCCGGGCAACTCCGGCGGGCCTCTTTTCAACCTCAAGGGCGAGGTCGTCGGGATAAACACCGCCATAATCGCCGGAGGCCAGGGCATAGGTTTCGCGGTCCCGGTGAACATGGTAAAGGACATCCTCGTTGAGCTCAAGGAGAAGGGAAAGACCACACGGGGGTGGATCGGCGTCACCATACAGGAGGTTACATCCGACATAGCGTCTTCCTTCGGGCTTAAGGAGCCCAAGGGCGCGCTCGTCTCATCGGTCGTGGCCGGGGACCCGGCGGAAAAGGCCGGGATCAAGGCCGGAGACATAATCATGGAATTCGACGGCAAGGCCATTGACGAGCTCGGGGACCTGCCGAGGACGGTTGCCGCGACGGCGCCGGGCAAGAACGTCGAGGTCAGGGTCATAAGGGACGGCAAGGAGGCGGTCCTCAAGCTCAAGGTCGGGAAGAAGAAAGATGGCGAGGAGGAAAAGGCCGTGGAAGAGGAGGCCGGGGAACCGGCGGCGGGAGAGAAGCTCGGGATATTCGTCAAGGACCTGACCCCCGAGGTTGCCGAGAGAATGGGCATTGAGACGACCGAGGGCGTGCTGGTCCATTCCGTAAAGCGCGACAGCCCGGCCTATGACGCCGGGATAAGGCGCGGCGACATAATAGGAGAGATAAACCGCAGGCCGGTAAGGAACGTCAAGGAATACGGCGCGGAGATGAAAACGGCCGCCAAAAAAGACGTCGTGCTCTTCCTCGTAAAGAGGGGGGCGGGCACGCTCTACGTGACCGTAAAGATAAAATAGGCCCGCGGGTTTTTACGGCCTCTTGATGGATTGCCCGGAGCCTGTTAAAATAAAAACGACCACAACGCGGGGCCTTGCTTGGCAGGATACATAATAGCGCTCACCGGCGCAAGCGGCGCGGTCTACGGCCTGAGACTCATAGAGGAGCTTTTAAAGAGGGGGGATGATGTGGAACTCGTCATCTCCCCTTCTGGTTTTTTGCTCCTCAAGGAAGAGGCGGGCATTGACTGCGAGGGTAAGGACGTCGCAAAGGCCATCCTCAAGTATTTTAAAAAAACCGGCAGGGCCGGTTCGCGGAAAAAACCTTTTGCCCTTACGGGCAGGCTCAACTATACGCCCTCAAACAACCTCTACTCCCGGCTCGCCAGCGGTTCCTCTCTTTACAGGGCAATGGTTATATGCCCCTGTTCAATGGGCACGCTCGCAAGGATTTCCTCGGGAATATCAGGCAACCTCATAGAGCGGGCCGCGGACTGCGTGCTGAAAGAAGGCGGGAGGCTTGTGCTCGTGCCCAGGGAAACGCCGCTTAACGCCATACACCTTGAAAACATGCTCAGGCTCGCGCGGATGGGGGTTACCATGCTCCCGGCAATGCCCGCGTTCTACACCGCTCCCCGGACGGTCGAAGACATGGTGGATTTCGTCGTCGGCAAGGCGCTCGACTCGCTCGGGGTGGAGAACAGGCTCTACGGGAGATGGAAAGGGCCGCGTAAATAAAGGGCCGTAAGTTTTATAAACCTCCCCAAAGCAAAGGCTACGGGTATTATGGAACATCGTGCCAAACAATTTAAAGCTTGGCTATCGAGGAATTAAACCCGCAATGCGGGTTTAAGCCGACCGGAAGATGCTCGACATAAAATATCTGAGAGAGAATTTGAAAGAGGCCGAACAGAGGCTCTCGACAAGGGGTACGGGCGACCTTTCTTCCTTCAAATCCCTCGACGAAAGGCGGCGGACTCTTTTAAAAGAGGCCGAAAAGCTCAAGGAGGAACGGAACAGGGTCTCGGAGGAGGTCGGCAGGCTCAAAAAAGAAAAGAAGGACGCGTCGGCCCTGATCTCCGCCATGCAGGAGGTCTCACTCAGGATAAAGGCGCTCGATGGCGAGATAAACGAACGCGAGGGTGAACTTCAAACGCTCCTACTCAATATGCCGAACCTGGCCCACCCAACGGTGCCAATCGGCAGGGACGAAAACGATAATCCGGTAGTAAGGGTTGTCGGGGGAAAGCCGTCTTTTTCCTTCAGCCCGAAAGGGCACGTTGAGATCGGGGAGGCCCTCGGCATTATTGACTTCGAGAGGGCCGCAAGGCTCGCCGGCGCCCGGTTTTCGCTTATGAAAGGCGCGGGTGCGCTGCTTGAAAGGGCGCTCATAAACTTCATGCTCGACCTCCACACAAAAGAGCACGGCTATACGGAGGTCCTGCCGCCTTTTATGGTAAAAAGCGATTGTTTTGTCGGCACGGGGCAACTGCCCAAGTTCGAGGAAGACCTCTTCAAGATAGAAGGCTGGGACCATTACCTCGTGCCCACGGCCGAGGTCCCGGTCACGAACATCCACAGGGAAGAAATACTCGACGCCGCGGCGCTCCCGATTCGCTACGCGGCATATACCCCGTGTTTCCGCAAGGAGGCCGGAAGCTACGGGAAGGACGTGAAGGGCCTCATAAGGCAGCACCAGTTCAACAAGGTGGAGCTCGTCAGATTCTCGGCGGCCGAGACGAGTTATGACGAGCTTGAAAAGCTCACCTCGGACGCCGAGGACGTGCTGAAGAGGCTCGGCCTGCATTACAGGGTTGTGCTGCTTTGCACCGCTGACTTGGGCTTTTCATCGGCAAAGACATACGATATAGAGGTGTGGCTGCCGGGTCAGGATAGATACAGGGAGATATCCTCGTGCTCCAATTTCGAGGACTTTCAGGCGCGCAGGGCGGACATAAAATACAGGCCCGAGGGCGGCGGCAAGCCGCGTTTTGTCCATACGCTTAACGGAAGCGGGCTTGCCGTGGGAAGGACGGTCGTCGCGATACTCGAAAACTATCAGCGCCCCGACGGCACGGTCACAGTCCCGGAGGCGCTTCGCCCCTACATGGGAGGGCTTGAAAGGATAGGGAGAAGGGGATAAACTTATTTATTGCTGTCATGCCGAATTTATTTCGGCATCTCTTTTTTCAAGAAGCGAATAGACCCTGAAACAATACTGAAACAAGCCTGAAATAAATTCAGGCCATGGTTCAGCACAAGGTTCAGGGTGACATAACTAAGGAAGGTCTGATTAATTCCATGGCCCGTCATTGCGAGCGTAGCGAAGCAATCTCGTCCTTTGGTAAATCAGCAAGTTATGAGATTGCGGAGCCTGTTCCGAGCGAAGCGAGGAATCTCCGAGTTTGCTTCGGCTAAAGCCTCGCAACCGCAACAGCACTCCTCGCAATGACAAAAATAGAATTAATCAGAGGTTCCCTAATTTACAAAGAGGTTTTCACACTTTTCAAAAACTTTCAGATGTCCGTTTCCCTCTCCCCTTTGGGAGAGGGGTTAAGAACCGGAGGGTTAGGCTAATGGTAAGTCACCGGTCTTGAAAACCGGCGGGCGAAAGCCCTTGGGGGTTCGAGTCCCTCACCCTCCGCCAGAATTATAAAAACTTCTTCAAGTAAATCAATCGGTTAAGTTTTTGAAAGTCCGAAAAATCGTGTCCCCAAACTGTCCCCAGAGGGTACCGGGGACTCTAATTGAAAATGAAATGCTTCCATTTTGAAAATAGATAAAGCAAAACGAATAATCAGGCCCCTTTGTTTTCTGCAGTTTTACTGGTGATAAATTCAGAGAAGGTCGTAAAGATGGCTAAGGTTTTTACTGATAAAGAACGAGACGTTCTCAAAAAATGCGCGAGCGCCTTTAATAATTGGTTCTCAAACCAGGTAGACGCTCATGTAAGGAGAGTATTACATAGGCAGCCGGAGGAATGTTTGAGGTTATTTAAGGAGCTTGCCGATCTCATAACCTCAATGAATGATTCAACCAGCATAATTACCGAAAGTTCTTACCCTCTGCTTAAGCGCGCGCTTGTTGTCGCGTTAAAAGCAGAAGCAGAGTACATAGAATCTCTAAGCGAAAGAACATCTAACCACAATATTCGAACCCAACTCGATGAAGAATTACAAAGCTATACAAAGCTGACTGAACAAGACTGGTTTAAGAAGGCTAAGATTGCACCAATTCCTAAGCTTACAGATTTTTTGACAGCTCAGTATGCCGTAGAAGCGTTAGGGAATGAATTTGCAAGCCTCCCTAAGCGACGCTATGATGAAAAATTTCATATATTATTAGCTCCAGATTTATTCATCCCTGATTTGAAATATTATAGAGCCGTATGCGGGCTTAGAGGGAAGTCGGTTTCAGTTGCATACATTGATATAGATGATTTTAAAAATTTCAACACAACACGCGGTGAGCCATATGTGGATAGGGAGGTCTTGCCAAAATTTATGGGGGCTTTAGAGTTCCATTTATTTGAGCACGGTCATGCCTACCGATTTGGAGGCGATGAATATATTGCCATTCTGCCTAACATGAGCGGTGAAAATGCGGTTAAAAACTTTGAACATTTCCAAAAAGAAATTTCTAAGATAGAATATTACGAAATTACTGACAAAATAACCGTTTCAATCGGAATTGTTGAGGTTTCAGAGGATTGCCCTCTCACTGAACGAGAAATTGAGACAAAGGCTGCTGAGGCAAAGAAGGAAGCCAAAAAAAGGGGTAAAAATAAAATTGTCCTATGGGAAGGCAGATAGGTCGCGGGCAACATACCTGCCGATTATTCTTTCTCCCCTCACTCCGCCCCTCTTATCTTCTCCGCCGTCCTTCCCAGGATATACCGCCCACGCCTATTTCCATTAGCGTCCAGAGCCTGTCCGGTGTGTGCCAACGCTTGACACCCGTTGCCGATTTAGCTACAATAGTAGCTAAAAAAGCGACAAAGCCATGATGAAGAATACCGTTCCTCTGACACTGAAATACCTTTTCTCCTCGAAGCTCAGGGTGAAAGTCCTCTCTCATTTCTTTTTTCATCCCGGGGAGGACTTTTACATCCGGCATTTGGCGTCGGTTCTCAAAGAGCCTCCGGGGACTCTGGCAAGGGAGCTATCGCACCTTGAGAAGGCCGGTATACTCAAACACGAGATGATTGGGAAACAGAAACATTATTCGCTCCAAAAAGATTCGCCTATCGTATATGACCTCATGAATATCTTTCTCAAGACCAGCGGAGCCGGTGCTGAGATCAAAGCTGCCCTCGGGAAGATCCCAGGTATAGAGCTTGCCTTTATCTACGGGTCTTATGCCAGCGGTGAGGCGGCAGCGACAAGCGATATAGACTTAATGATAATTGGTGAGGCCACGTACCGCGAAGTGGCGCCTATCGTGTCACACATCGAGCGCCGCCTGAACCGGGAAATCAATTACACGATATATACGCGAAGCGAAGCCGAAAAGAGATTCGGTCAAAAAGGCGATTTCGTGCACGAGGTCCTGTCAGGCCCCAGAATAATGCTGATTGGCAAGGTCGATGACAGATTACTCCAAGCTGCTTGAAGAAGGGCGCATAAAAAGCGGACGATTCTCAAGAAAGCAAGTCGAAGACTGCCTTGCCATAGCCAAACGGGACAGCTCTACAGCCCGAATCGTCCTGGAGACAAGTCCTGAGTGGGCTTTCAATATCGCTTATAACGCGATGCAACAGGCGGGGCGGGCCTTCATGTTTTCAAAGGGATATCGCACTGACGGAGAAGCACATCACGCTACAGTGGTTCAGTTCCTGGAGATCGCCCTTGGACGGGAATACGAAGATGCCTTGGCCGTCTTGGACCGAATGCGCCGCAAGCGTAATCGCTCCACCTATGACACGGTTGGGACTATCTCCGACAGAGAAGCCAAAGAGGCTGTTTCCATAGCTGAGGAATTCGTGGAAAATATCGTCTCTTTGTTAAAGTCGTCTTAGCTCAACAACCGGCAAAACAGTTCCTTTCTCCGGCCCCGGTCTTGTGCTAAAATTCCCAGGATGGACCCTGGGCTTCTGAAAAGCATCGTCTCTGAACTCGACTCCGGGCTTCGCGCCGGGATAATCTCCAGGATACACCAGCCGGACGAGAGGAACGTCATCCTCAGGGTCTTTGTAAGGGGCCGGGAGCATTCCCTCCTCATCTCGACAAACCCCGGTCTTTCGAGGGTGCATCTTACAGAGAGAAGATATCCCAACCCGCCCCGGCCCCCGCGTTTCTGCGCGTTCTTAAGAAGCCGCATAATCGGCGCGAAGATAGAGGGCATGACCCAGGTCCAGGGGGAGAGGATAGTCCGTATCAAGCTTAAGAAACGCGCGGAGGAATATACCCTCGTCGCGGAGCTTACCGGCAAATCCTCCAACGTCATACTCCTTGATAAAGACGGCGTTATCCTCGACAGCCTCCGTTATTTCCCGGACAAGGAATCAATAAGGGCCGTTATCCCCGGGATAAGGCTCGCTCCCCTGCCGCGTCCCGAGGCCATCAAGGAAAAAAAACAGGCAATTAAACCGGAGGAAGGCGAGACGTGGAACCGTGCCGTTGACCGTTATTACGGCGCGCTCGTTGATATCGAGGAACTGGGGGAAAGGAAGAGGTTTCTCCTCCGTGTCGTAAAAAAAGCCCTTGAAAAGGCCCGAAGGAAGCTCGAAAACCTCTTGGGCGACAGGGAAAAGGCAAAGGCCGACCTCAACAAGTCGAGGACAGGGGAACTGCTGCTCGCCAGCTTCAAAAGGATCAAGAAAGGGATGACGGAGGTCGAGGTGGAAGACCTCTTCAGCCAGCCTCCCTGCGTGATTAAAATCCCCCTCGACCCGGCGAAGACCCCGCAGGAGAACGTCGCCAGATATTTCAAGCGCGCGAAAAAGGCCTCGACCGCCCTTTCCATGCTCGAGGACAGGCTCCTCGGCGTTGAAAAGGAGGTTGAATATCTCAGGGTGCTCATGTTTGAATGTGACGAGATGGAATGCGGGGAGGACGCCCAGGGGCTTTCGGAGGAGCTTGTGGAACTCGGTTATCTTAAAAAAGATGAGGCGCCTTTGGACGACCGCAAGCACGGGCCTGAACCCATAAGGAGATTCACCTCAAGCGCCGGTTTCGAGATACTCTGCGGAAAGAGCGGGAAGGCGAACGACCTCCTCGTAAGGGAATACGCGGCCCCGCACGATATATGGCTTCACGCCAGGGACGTTGCCGGGGCGCACGTGCTTTTGAAGGGCGGCGGAAAGACTCCGGACCAGGACGCGATAGCCGAGGCCGCCTCTTTCGCGGCCTATTACAGCAAGGCGCGCGGCTCGGCAAAGGCCGAGGTCGTTTACGCGGAGGCGAAGGACGTGAAAAAACCGAAGGGCGCCAAGCCGGGCATGGTTACGGTCAGGGAGTATAAGACCATCATGGTCAAGGCCGATGTATCTCCTTATACGGTTCTTGCCTGAATCAAAACCCGCCACGCGGGTCACGCCGAGAGGGGTGTGAACGCGGCGTGAGAATAAATAAATCAAACAAAGGAGGGACATAAGCATGAAGATCAACAACATTGACGTTGACAGGGTCAAGGCCACCGTGAAAGAGCTCCAGAAAGACCTATCAAAGGCAAAGAAGGTGAATAAGATCGAGGGCGAATGGAATATGGCCGGCGGGGCCCAGTTCAGCGCTACGGTGTCGTTCGAGAACGGGAAGGCCACTTTATCGGCCGACCAGCCAACGTTCCTCGGCGGCGGGGGAACCCAGCCCGGCCCCATGATATACTGCCTTTACGGCTCGGCGTCCTGCTACGCGGCCACCTTCGCCACAATCGCGGCCATGGAGGGCGTGACGCTTAAAAAACTCACGGTAATCGCCGAAAGCTACGTTGATTTTTCGAAGACCCTGGGACTTTCAAACAACCCCACGGCCGAGAAGGTCAGATTCACGCTGTGCGTGGAAAGCGACGCCCCGGCCGAGAAGATAAAAAATATAGAGGCCCTTTCGCGGGAGAGGTGTCCGGCCGTATATTGCCTCACGCAGCCGATCCCGCTCGAGACAGAGCTTAAGATAGGGTAGCGGTTGCCGTGATACCGGATTATCCCGATTTCTCCGAGGTTACGCTCGATATGCGCCCGGCGCTCCACCCGCTTTTTTCATCCCTCGATTGCGGCATATCCGAGTTTGCCTTCGCGAACATCTATCTTTTCAGGGAGGCACACGCATACGGGATTTCGAGGCTCAAGGACAACCTCCTCGTCATAACGGGCAGCGACAACGGAAAAAGCTTTTTCATGCTGCCCTTCGGACTGCCGGGAAAAGACACGCTGAACAGGCTTTTTGAAAGGTTTTCCTCGATGAAGTGCGTGTCGGAAGAGATGGCCGGGCGGCTCAAGGGACTTGGCTGTAACATCATGGAGGACAGGGACAACTTCGATTACATCTATTCGAGGGAGGAGATGGCCTCCCTTTCGGGCAGGAAGTTCCACAGGAGGAAAAACCTCGTAAACGCGTTCATGGCAAACCATTCCTGCGAGGCCAGGCCGTTGTTGGAGGAATACAGAGGCGACGCCCTCGCTCTTCTTGACCGGTGGCGAAGGGAAAGGGGCGCCCTCCATGCCTCCGGGGGAGATTACGCGGCCGCGAAAGAGGCCCTTGAAAGGATGGATACGCTTCAGCTCTGCGGCGGCATATACTACGTCGAGGGAAGGCCCGCGGCCTACACCCTCGGGGAGGAACTCGGGGGCGGGAAGACCTTTGCCATACACTTCGAGAAGGGCGTTGGCGAGTATAAGGGGCTTATGCAGTTCGTAAGCCAGGCGTTCGCGTCAATACTGCCGGAGAAATACGGACACATAAACAGGGAGCAGGATTTAGGCATCGAGGGCCTGAGAAAGGCGAAACTCGCCCTGAGGCCCTCGGGGTTCGTCAGGAAATACAGGGCGGGAAAGGCCGCATGACAAGACTCTACTATCCGCTTTCGGAATATCTCAAGAAGCGTTTCGGCTCGCGGGTGCACAGGGTGCCGGTCTACTGCGGCTTTACGTGCCCCACGAGGGACGGCGCAAAGGGGACCGGCGGGTGCGTCTACTGCGAGCCTGCTATACTCATCCCCGAGGGATACAGGGACGGCGACGGCGTAACCGCGCAGATTGACGCGGCCATTGAGAGGATACAGAAAAGGTTCAAGACGGACAGGCTCATCGCGTACTTTCAGGCGTATACCAACACGTACGGAGAGGCGGACGACCTGAGAAAACTCTACAGAGAGGCCGCCTCGCACCCCAATTGCGTTGCGCTCGCGATATCCACGAGGCCGGACTGCGTCCCGGACGAGATGCTCGAACTTTTAAAGGGACTCAAAGAGGAAAAAGAACTCTGGCTCGAACTCGGGCTTCAGTCCTCGAACGACAGGACCCTTGAGCTTGTAAACCGGGGGCATATTGCGGAGGATTTCAAGGACGCGGTCTTGAGGGCGCATAAGAGGGGGATAAACGTCTGCGGCCACGTCATATTCGGGCTGCCGGGCGAGGCGCGCGAGGACATGCTTGATACCATGAGGTTTATCGCCGGTCTTCCGGTATGGGGCGTGAAGTTCCACCAGCTCGAGGTCGTAAGGGGCACGGGGCTTGAGGATATGTATAAAAGGGGCGGGCTTAAGCTACTTACCCTTGAAGAATACCTCGGCCTCGTGGTAGAATCCATCGAACTGCTCGGGTCGGACGTCGTAATCCACAGGCTTTCCGGGGATACGCCCGCGCGTTACCTCGTTGCCCCGCGTTGGGGGGTGACGAGGCCCGTTATAAAGGAGAGGTTGGAGGGGCTTTTGATGGAAAGGAAAACCCGTCAGGGCGCGAAGTGGCGCGGCTCGCGGAACTGGGCAGTGACAAAAAATACCGCATAAACCAAAGGAGCATTGGAAAAATGGCTGACCCAAGGGTAAAAAAACTCGCGAACATACTCGTCAATCACTCGCTCGGGGTTAAAAGGGGAGAGACGGTGCTCATAGCCTCATCGAGCGAGCTCGCAAAGCCGCTCGTGGTCGAGGTCTTCCGCGAGGTCATGGAGGCCGGGGGGAACCCCTTGACGAGCGTCTCGTTCGAGGAGACCCAGAACGTCTTTTATGACAAGGCGGACGCGGCGCAGTTGAGGAATTTCCCGAAGGTGAAAGACTACGAGGCAAAGGCCATAGACTGTTTCGTGAGCATCAGGGCGCCGATCAACAAAAAATCCCTCTCCGGCGTTGACCCGAAGAAGATAAGCGAGCGCAGCAAGGTCTTAAGGCCCATAGGCGAGACCATAGTCAATAAAAAGCGCTGGGTGCTGTGCAACTACCCGACGAACGCGCTCGCGCAGGAAGGCGACATGAGCCTCGCCGAGTACGAGGATTTCCTCTACGGCGCGACAAACGTTGACTGGGCGCGGGTCAAAAGGGAAGAGATGAAGCTTAAAAGAACCCTCGACAAGGGCCGGGAGGTAAGGATAGTCGGGGAGGATACTGATCTGAGGGTCGGCATAAAGGGAAGGCGGGCCATCCCCTGCTTCGGCCTGAGGAACATGCCGGACGGAGAGGTCTTTCTGTCCCCTGTCGAGGACTCGGCCGAGGGTTACATCTACTACGAGATGCCGGCGATATACCAGTCGAGGGAGGTCACGGGCATACGCCTGAGGTTCAGAAAGGGCAAGGTGGTCGAGGCGAGCGCGGACAAGAACGAAAAATTCCTAATCTCGATGCTCGACACGGACAGGGGCGGCAGATACCTCGGAGAGCTCGGAGTGGGCGTTAATTACGGGATACGGGAATTCTCAAAGGACATCCTCTTTGACGAGAAGATTGGCGGCACGGTGCATCTGGCCGTCGGCCGTTCATACGAGGAGGCGGGCGGGAAGAACAAAAGCGCCATCCACTGGGACATGATAAAGGACTTGAGAAAGGGCGGCGCCTTATACGTTGACGGCAGATGCATTCAGAGGAACGGGAGGTTCCTGATTTAGCGGTGACAATGAACCTCCCCGCTTGGCTTTGGGGTTTTGTCACCCTGAACTTGTTTCAGGGTCTAAATATGAGATGCTGAACCAAGTTCAGCATGACAGCTCCACCGTTTTACGACTTTTTCAGCAGCCTGAATAAATTTCAAGTTTTTCCGCAAACTGGTAAGCGGGGACCTTAAGAAAGACCCATGGAAGACGAACTCGTATTGAGATCATTTAAAGAGTCCCTCAGGTTGAAGGAGCAGTTCTTTTCAAAAAAGAACGTCTCCGCGATAGTCGAGGCCGCGGGGTGGATTGCCGAATCCTTCAAATCCGGCGGCAAGCTCATGATAATCGGCAACGGCGGCTCGGCCGCGGACGCCCAGCACGTCGCGGCCGAGTTCGTAAACCGTTTCGAGATAGAGCGGCCGCCTCTTCCGGCCGTGGCCCTCACGACGGACTCGTCGGTCATTACGAGCGTGGGGAACGATTATGACTTCAGCCTCGTTTTTTCAAAGCAGGTAAAGGCGCTCGGAAGGGCGGGCGACGTCCTCCTGGCGATATCAACGAGCGGCGAGTCAAAGAACGTGATAAAGGCGGTCGAGACCGCCAAAAAGACCGGCATAAAGACAATCGCGCTTACCGGAAAAGACGGCGGGGAACTCGCTAAAAAGGGGGACCTCGTAATGAACGTAGCCTCAAAGAGCACCCCCCGCGTTCAGGAGGTTCACATAACGGTCTGTCACATAATATGCGAGCTTGTTGACCACATCCTTTTCAAGAAGGTTTCCGAATGAAGTTTGCCCCGCTCGCTTCAAGGAACATAAAGACGTATTCCATAAAGACGAGGAAGGGCAAGGTCAATGTCAAAGACCTCGCCTCGGTTCCCCGTAAGGGCGGCAGTCTGCGGGATTTCCTGACCTCCCTTCCCTCCATGCTTGCCGCCAACGACCTCAAGGCCGTTACAACGGCCGTCGTACGGGCGCACGGAGGTAAAAAGACCGTGGCCCTCGCTATCGGCGCGCACGTTATAAAGGCCGGGCTGAGCCCTTTGATTATAGACCTTATGGAACGCGGCGTCATAGGCGCGATCGCGACGAACGGCGCCGGGGCGGTACATGACTTCGAGCTGGCCTTCGCGGGCTCGACCTCCGAGGACGTTGACGCGGGAATAGGCTCGGGAGAATTCGGCATGGCGGATGAGACCGGGAGGTTTTTAAACGACGCGATCAAAAAGGGGGTCGAAAAGGGCTTCGGCATAGGCCAAAGCGTCGGCGGGATGATAGAGGGTTCCCGTTTCCCTTATAAAGACTTGAGTATCCTCGCGGCCGGCGCGAGGCTCGATATCCCGGTGACCGTGCACGTCGCCATAGGCACGGACATAATACACGTCCACCCGCGGATGGACGGCTCCTCCACAGGCAGAGGCTCCCACAGGGATTTCCGGATATTTTCATCGGTCGTGAGTTCCCTCGAAGGCGGGGTCTTCATAAATATCGGCTCGGCGGTCATCCTGCCCGAGGTGTTTCTAAAGGCGTTGACGCTCGCGAGGAACCTGGGGTATAAAGTCAGGAACTTTACGAGCGTGAACATGGACTTCATACAGCACTACCGGCCCGTGACGAACGTCGTGAGAAGGCCGACCATGCGGGGCGGAAAGGGTTACGCGCTCACAGGCCATCACGAGATAATGGTGCCGCTATTGTATGCCGGGATAATCGAGGGGCTTGAGTCATGAAAAACCAAAAACCCTGGTCAGGCCGTTTTAAAAAAGAGACCCACGCCCGTGCCGAGGAGATGAACGCCTCTATCTCCTTCGACAGGAGACTTTACAGGCAGGACATCCTCGGCTCGATCGCGCACGCGCGGGTTTTACGGAAGGCCGGCATACTCTCGAAGACCGAGGCCGCGAGGATTATAAAGGGGCTCCGCTCCGTTGAAAAGGAGATGGCGTCCGGCAGGTTCAGGTTTACCCCGGACATGGAAGACATACACATGGCGGTTGAAAAGAGGCTTACGGAAAAGATAGGGGCCGCCGGTGGAAAACTCCACACCGGACGCTCAAGGAACGACCAGGTCTCGCTCGACGAGAGGCTTTATCTGAAAGACGAGATAAACGGGATACTCGCCCTTATCAGGGAGCTTCAACGGGCACTTGTCGAGGTTTCAAAAAAGAACCTTGACTGCATTATGCCCGGATATACCCATATGCAGAGGGCGCAGCCAATGCTTTTCTCCCATCATCTTCTGGCCTATTACGAGATGCTCAAGAGGGATAAGGGCAGGATGACCGACTGCCTTAAAAGGACGGACTCCATGCCGCTCGGCTCGGGCGCGCTCGCGGGAAGCCCCTACAGGCTCGACAGGCGCTACTGCGCGAAACTCCTGGGCTTTTCAGCCGTCACGGAAAACTCGCTCGACGCCGTATCCGACAGGGACTTCGCCGTCGAGTTCCTCGCATCGGCCGCGATAGTTTCGATGCACCTGTCGCGCCTCGGTGAGGAACTCATACTCTGGAGCACCGAGGAGTTCGGCTTCATCGAGCTGTCCGATGCGTTTTCGACCGGCTCCTCGATGATGCCGCAGAAGAAAAACCCGGACATAGCCGAGCTTGCCAGGGGGAAGACCGGCAGGGTCTACGGAAACCTGATAACCCTCCTCACGGTGATGAAGGCCCTGCCGCTCGCGTATAACAAGGACATGCAGGAGGACAAGGAGCCTCTGTTCGACACCGTTCGTACGCTTAAAACGGTATTGGGCGTTTTCCCTCCCATGCTGAGGACCATGAAGGTCAACAGGGAGAGGATGAGAGAGGCGGCCTCCGGGGGCTTTCTTACGGCGACCGACGCGGCCGATTACCTCGCGGCCAGGGGCATGCCCTTCCGCGGGGCGCATAACGCCGTGGGCAAGGCCGTTGCGTATTGCCTTGGAAAAGGCATCGGGCTTACGGACCTCGGGCTCAAGGAATGGAAGAGGTTTTCTCCGCTTTTCGGCAGCGATATAAAAAGGGTCGTATCCGCCGGAAGTTCCGTTAATGCGCGCAGGCTTCTGGGCGGGACGGCTCTCCCGGCAGTAAAAAAACAGCTCAAAAAAGTGGAGATGGAGCTTAAAAAGAGGTAAAACATGCGGTTTACGGCTTCGAAAAAAAGCCTCCTGATGCTCTTTATGATTTTTTTCATCGCGGTTTTTATCTCAGCCGGATGCGGGAAGAAGGCCTTGCCGAAACCGCCGGAAGGCGCAACGCCGCGCTGGTCCATCAACTGATTTTGGGAGGTTCCTTCAGTTGCATTTTTTCGGTTATAAAGGCAAAAAATTCTACGCGGAGGGGGTGTCTGTGGAGAGGATAGCGAAAGAGGCCGGCACCCCTGTTTTTATTTACAGCCACAGGACCCTTGCGAGGCATTTCAAGGCGTTCGAATCCGCGTTTAAAAAAGTCCCGCACCTCGTCTGCTATTCGGTCAAGGCTAATTCAAACACGGCTGTCCTGAAGACGTTCGCCTCGATGGGCGGCGGTTTCGACATAGTGTCGGCCGGCGAGCTTTTCAGGGTAATAAGGGCCGGAGGCGACCCGTCCAAGACGGTCTTCTCCGGCGTCGGAAAACGTGACGAGGAGATAGAGTACGCCCTTAAGACCGGGATACTGATGCTCAATAGCGAATCCCCCCAGGAACTCAGGGCCATTGACAGGATAGCCGGCCGGTTGAAAAAAAAGGCGGGCGTTGCCATAAGGGTCAACCCTGACGTTGACCCGTTGACCCACCCATACATATCCACGGGGCTTAAGGAGAATAAATTCGGCGTAGAGACCGAAGAGGCGGTGCGGGAATACGTCTACGCGAAGGAAGGCCTTGAAAATTTAGACCTCATCGGCGTTGACTGCCACATAGGCTCGCAGATAACCGAGCTTTCGCCGTTTACGGACGCCCTTAAAAAGACGCGCGCGCTTATCGGGGTTTTGAGGAAAGAAGGCATTGCCGTGCGCTATCTCAATATGGGCGGAGGGCTCGGCATCACTTACAGGGAGGAAAACCCGCCGCACCCCTCGGCCTACGGCGAGGAGGTATTAAGGCAGACCCGCGGGCTTGACGTGACGCTGATATTCGAGCCGGGAAGGAATATCGTGGGCAACGCCGGTGTGCTCGCAACCAGGGTCATTTACACGAAGAAAGGCTCGCGCAAGAACTTTATAATCACGGACGCGGCCATGAACGACCTGCCGAGGCCTTCGCTCTACGGTTCATATCACGCGATAAAACCCGTGGTTGTTTCAGGTCCGGCGGACGTCGTCGCCGACGTCGTGGGGCCGATATGCGAATCCGGGGATTTCCTCGCGAAGGGAAGGGAACTGCCGGCCGTTAAACCCGGCGACCTGCTCGCCATAATGAGCGCCGGCGCGTATTGCTTTTCAATGTCCAGCAACTACAATTCAAGGCCGCGGCCGGCCGAGGTCATGGTCAAAGGCAGCGAGTTTTTCGTCATAAGGAAAAGGGAGACGATGGAGGACCTCGTAAGGGGCGAGGTCCTGCCCCGCCGTCTTTTTCCGGGCAAGGGTGATTGAGGCCGTGATTAAATTCACGAAGATGCACGGCCTGGGCAACGATTTCATCGTCCTGGACCTGAGGAAAAGGGACATAAAAAAACTCCCGGCCGTCGTAAAAAAACTCTCCGACAGGAGGTTCGGGATAGGTTTCGACCAGGCGCTTATACTCAGGGATTCCAAAAAGGCCGATTTCCGCATGGACATATACAATAATGACGGCGGCCGGGTTGAGATGTGCGGCAACGGCATAAGGTGTCTCGCGGACTACATATGGAAAAGGGGTTTAAGCGGGAAAAAACGGCTTGAGATAGAAACCCTCGCCGGCGTTATCAGGCCCGAAAGGGCGAAGAAGGGCCTTATAATCGTTGACATGGGCGTTCCGGCGCTTGAGGCCGGCAGGGCCGGCTGGTTGGCCCGGCATATCCCGGCAAAGGCAAAGGGTGAGATCATAGGCCGCCGGTTAAAGGCCGGGGACAGGGTTTTTGACGTAACGTGCGTTTCGATGGGGAACCCGCACTGCGTTATATTCGTGAAGGACGTGGACGGATTTCCGGTCGAGAAATACGGGCCGCTCATGGGAAAAGACGGTTTTTTTCCGCGGGGGACGAACGTTGAATTCGTCGAGGTCATTGACCGCCGGCGCTTGAAGATGCGCGTGTGGGAAAGGGGGGCCGGGGAAACCCTTGCCTGCGGCACCGGCGCCTGCGCGGCCGCGGTTGCCTCGCGATTTAAAGGCTTTACAGGCCGCTCGGTAAGCGTTATCCTGAAAGGTGGGAAACTCGGGATAGAGATTGCCTCCGACGGGCACGTATATATGACGGGGCCCGCCGAAGAGGTGTTTGAAGGCACGGTTGCGGTATAAAGGCATGGGAGGCAAAATGTTCACCGGTTGCTTTACGGCCCTTGTAACGCCTTTCAGGAACGGAAGGGTTGACGAAAGGGCGCTCAGGAGATTAATCGAGTTTCAGATAAAAAACGGCGTGGCCGGCGTGGTCCCCTGCGGGACAACTGGCGAGAGCGCGACCCTCTCTTACGAGGAGCATAACCTTGTCGTAGACATTGCCGTCAGCGTGGCCAACGGCAGGGTCAAGGTCATAGCCGGCACCGGGTCGAACTCGACCTCCGAGACCATAATGCTCACGCGGCACGCTGAAGAGGCCGGCGCGGACGCGGCACTGCTTATAACGCCGTATTACAATAAACCGACGCAGGCCGGGCTCATCGCGCACTACAGAAGCGTTGCCGCCGAGACCGCCGTCCCCATCATCCTCTACAACGTGCCCGGAAGGACCGGCGTAAATCTCCTGCCCGAGACCGTCGCGAGGCTTTCGGAGGTTAAAGGCATCGTTGGGATAAAAGAGGCAACTGGCAACCTCGCCCAGGTAAGCGATGTGATAGAATTTTCGCGGAAAGGGTTTGAAATCCTTTCAGGCGATGATTTCACCACGCTGCCCCTGCTTACTCTCGGCGGGTGCGGCGTGATATCCGTTACATCGAACATAGCCCCGCGTGACGTATCCGATATGTGCGGGTATTTTTTCAAGGCGAACCTCAAAGAGAGCAGGAAACTGCATTTTAAACTTCAGAGGCTCCACAGGGCGATGTTCGTGGAAACAAACCCGATGCCGGTGAAGACCGCCTTGGCGCTTATGGGGATGATGGAAGAGGAGTTCAGGCTTCCGCTGGTAAAGATGGGCAGGGATAACAGGGCCAGGCTTAAAATAGCGCTTAAAGGCTACGGGCTTATTTGACCGCGAACCGGCAAACTGAACAGATACCCGAGGTGTTTTAATGACAGGCGTTGCGGTTACAGGCGTGGCCGGCAGGATGGGCAGGAACATCGTGGCGGCCGTGGTGGAAAATCCGTCCACCGAGCTTGTCGGCGCGCTCGAGGCGCCGGGGCATCCCGCTTTGGGCAGGGACGCGGGAGCGGTTGCCGGGATGGAAAAAAACGGGGTGAGGGTTACCGACAGCCCGGAGCGCGCCTTTAAAAAGGCGGACGTCATAATAGACTTTTCCACGCCCGAGGCGTCACTGAGAAACCTTGAAACGGCGGCAACGCTTAAAAAAGCCATCGTCATAGGCACCACCGGCTTTTCGCAGCACCACAGGGAGAAAATACGGGAGATGGCGCATTCAACGAGGATACTCCTCGCCCCGAATATGAGCGTGGGTGTGAACCTCCTTTTGAAGCTCGTGGAGGATTGCGCGAAGGTGCTTGGAGGCGGGTATGACGTGGAGATAGTCGAATACCACCACAGGCACAAGGTTGACGCGCCTTCAGGCACGGCCCTGAGGATCGCCGAGGTCGTCGCCCACTCGCTTAAAAGGGATATCGGCAAGGTGGCGGTATACGCGCGCAAGGGCATCACTGGAGAGAGGACGTCCGAGGAGATAGGCATACAGAGCGTGCGCGCCGGGGACATAGTCGGAGACCATACCGTGCTTTTCGCCGGAGAGGGCGAAAGGATCGAGCTTACGCACCGGGCGCACTCGCGGAGCGCTTTTGCCAGGGGCGCCGTAAGGGCGGCGTTGTGGCTTGTCGCCAGACCCGAAGGGATCTACGACATGCAGGATGTGCTCGGATTGAAATGATCCGGCGAAAGCTTGCTTTGAGGAATTAGACCCGCATTGCGGGATTCAATTCAACAAGAACCGCACAAGGAGATACATCGCTTGCCCCGCATTGCGGGATTCAATTCAACAAGAACCGCACAAGGAGATACATCGCTTGCCCCGCATTGCGGGTTTCAATTCAACAAGAACCGCACAAGGAGATACATCGCTTGCCCCGCGTTGCGGGATTAAACAAAGAGGAGGATGTCGGATAAGATGATAAAACACTTTATCGAGAAAGAGGGTAAGATGACGAGAAGGTTTTTTTCGCTGTGCTTCATGGTTATGTTCCTTTTCGCCGCTCCCGCCTTCGCCTTTCAGGGCGCCGGGTGCGGAGGGGATTGCGCGTCCTGCCACAGCCTGACCGCGGATGAGGCGGCCAAGATCCTTAAGACCGCGCAGTTCGATTCAAAGGTAAAGGGCGTAAGGCCGAGCGTCGTCAAGGGATTATGGGAAGTCGAGATAGGGAAGGGCGACAAATCCGCGCTTGTGTACCTGGATTTCGCGAAAAAATACGTCGTCGAGGGCAAGTTCATCCCGGTTGAGGCCATAGGGAAGCCCGTATCGTTAAATAAGGTGGACCTCGCGAAGATACCGGTCGAGGACGCCGTCATAATGGGCGACAGGAACGCTAAGAAAAGAATAATCGTGTTCTCGGACCCGGACTGCCCCTACTGCGCGAAATTGCACGGGGAGATTAAAAAGATACTGGAGAAGAGGAAAGACGTTTCCTTTTTCATAAAGCTCTTCCCCCTGTCCATCCACAAGGACGCGTACGCAAAGAGCAAGACCATAATCTGTAAAAAGTCCGTAGCGCTCCTTGAGGACGCCTTTGCCGGAAAGAAGCTCCCGGCCCCGGATTGTGAGGCTAAGGAGGTTGACAAGAACATAAAGCTCGCCGGCGAGCTCGGTATCCACGGGACCCCGGCCATAATACTTCCCGATGGCAGGATGATACCAGGGTACGTGGACGCGGATGCGCTTTTAAAGATAATGGACGCGCCGGCGAAGTAGGGCCGCCGGTCTTTCGGCGGCCCGCGAGGCGGGTTTCGATTCAACAAGAACCGCACAAGGAGATACATCGCCTGACCCGCGAGGCGGGTTTCGATTCAACAAGAACCGCACAAGGAGATACATCGCTTGGCCCGCGAGGCGGGTTTCAATTCAACAAGAACCGCACAAGGAGATACATCGCTTGGCCCGCGAGGCGGGTTTCAATTCAACAAGAACCGCACAAGGAGATACATCGCCTGGCCCGCATTGCCGGGATGAAATGAAATGAGGGGAGCGGTTTTTTTGATGGAGCCGGCGGGGAGAGTTGAACTCCCGACCTACTGATTACGAATCAGTTGCTCTACCACTGAGCTACGCCGGCCTACCCAGTAATGTTAAGGTAATGACGGCATTTTGTCAAGGAGGGTGACCGTCCTATTGAAAAAGGTACTCATAATAGACGACGACAATCTGACCGGCGCCATGGTGGAGACTATCCTGCGCGCGCACGCCTACCAGACAAGGCGCGCCCATGACGGCCCCGGGGGCGTCGAGGCCGCCCGGCAGTGGCAGCCGGACCTTGTCCTGCTCGATATAGTGATGCCGGGCATGGAAGGTCCGAAGGTATGCGAGGCAATAAGGGGCATGAAGCTCCCCTCCAGACCGTCAATAGTGATAACCTCGAGCAGGGGCGAGAAAAAAATCATCGTGGACGCCCTTTTAAGGGGCGCCGACGACTTTATCGTGAAGCCGGTGGACGAGGTCGAGCTTCTGGCGAGGATAAAGGCGCAGCTGAGGATCGTTGATTTCTTCAGGGAGATAGAGGAAAACAACCGCAACCTCGAGACCATCCTCGCCGTAACCGAGGCGGTGAGCGGCACGCTCGACACCATGGAGATCCTCGGCATCATCGTGAAAAAGGTCGCCGGCATCGTGGGGGCCGTAAGATGTTCGATAGTCCTGATAAGGGACGGCAGGGAGGGTTATGTGCTCGCCTCACACGAAGACCCGAACGTGAGGAATCTTAAGATAGACCTCGCGAGATACCCCGAGATACGGGAGGTCATGAGGACCAAGACCCACCTCGCGCTCGACGACATGATAAACCATCCGCTCATGAGCGGCGTGAAGGAGTTCATCAAAGACCTCGATTACATGAGCCTCCTGGTCATCCCCATCGTGTTCAACGAGGAGGTGCTCGGCACGCTTTTCCTGAGGGCGCGGAGGAGGGAAAGCGGGTTTACCAAAAAGGAGATAAACTTCTGCCAGATAATCGCCAACGCCTCGTACCAGGCGCTCAAGAACGCCAGGCTCTTTGAGCACGTGGCGAGGGAAAAGGACCGCCTGAGCGAGATAGCCGTGAGGGACCCGCTCACGTCCCTCTACAACCACAATTTTTTCTACACAAGGCTCGAGGAAGAGTTCGAGAGGGCCATGCGCTACGGGAGCCCTCTCTCGCTGATAATGATGGACGTGGACGACTTTAAGCGCATAAACGACACCTACGGCCACAGGACCGGTGACACGGTTTTGAAGGACGTGGCCTCGTTGATACAGCGCAGCGTCCGCAAAAGCGACATCGTGGCGCGTTACGGCGGAGAGGAGTTCGCGGTCATACTGCCGCAGACCTCCCTCGACGGCGCCGTCGAGGAGGCGGATAGAATCAGGAAGGTCGTATCCGGGCATGGTTGCTCCGGGCTTAAGGAAGAAAAAATTGCCGTGAGCAGCGGGGTGTCCTCTTATCCCGATAAGACGGTTACCAACGCCGGGATGCTCGTAAACTTCGCGGACAGGGCCCTTTACGAGGCCAAGAAATCAGGGAAGAACTGCGTGAAGAGATATATCGCCTGACCCGCCATGCGGGTCAGGCGCCGTATCTCCTTATACGGTTCTTGTCTGGATCAGAACCCGCCA
>JACRCI010000017.1 GCA_016219105.1 Deltaproteobacteria bacterium
GGCGAGAGCAAGGACCACACGCTCGAGGAGGTCGGCGCGTACTTCAACGTGACGAGAGAGCGCATACGCCAGATAGAGGCGAAGGCGCTCCGCAAGCTCAGGCACCCGAAGAGGTGCAAGAAGCTCAAGACTTTCTCGGACAGGTGACGGTGAATTGTCGTTTTCAGGGGCTACAAGTAAGGGAAGGACCTGAAATGACTGTATTTTGACGCGCTACATCATGTAAAAACCTTCGTTTTTTCTTGTTATTTTAAGAATCGGTTTCAGGGTGCCCTGGATATTAAAAAAATCTAAATTTTTCCTTGACATATTTTAATTTGGCGATATAATTCTCTCAAGGTTTAAGACCTGAAGGCTCAAGACGGGCCACTGCGGGTCAAGGCGACGGTGCCACGATACAACGATGCAAGTTGTATTGATGGCATTTTTTTATGTAAAAAAACAGAGTACCAGAGGTCAACCATGAAAAGAATACTTTTCAGCCTCCTCGCCATATCAGCCGTCGCAGTGGCAGCAGGCCCGTCTTATGCGGCAAGCGTAGCCGATTATCCGGCCGGACAGGCTGCAAGCGGTATCGCAGGCTCCAGACACAATATGGGTTCTCTCGGAAGCGTCGTCTCGGCGAACGGCACGACCGAGATATGCGTCTTCTGTCACACCCCGCACCACACGAACACGGCGAACGGCTTGAAGCCGATGTGGAACAGGGGGACGTCGGCCCCTACCTCCTTCACGGCCTACGGCACGACGATTGGCGGCACAAGCATAGTAAACACCGACGTCGGATCGACCTCGCTGGCGTGTCTCAGCTGTCATGACGGCGTTACCACCTTCGATAACCTCGTGAACGCGCCCGGCAAAGGCGGCGTGGTCTCGGGCGGCTCGGACCTCGGCTGGAAGTTCAGGATGCCGGTTGGCAGCTACCTCGCCGCGGGCGCCGACCACTTCTCGGCCTCCCAGTGTACCGCGTGCCACGGCACCGGCGGTCTTTACACGGACAACGACCTCACCTCGAGGCTCGTGATCGGTCTGGACCTCTCTAACGACCACCCGGTCTCAGTGGCCTACAACACGGACAGGGCAGGACTGCGCGCCACCAACACGACGATCAACTCGATAGACCTTACCAGCGAGATGGCTTCTTCCGCGGCCACCGCATACACCGGCAACCTAGCCCAGAACAGGTGGGCGGTCAAAGGGTTTGTCTCCGACACGGCGACGATATCCGATCTGCTCCGCGACGGCAAGGTCGAGTGCTCGTCCTGCCACGACCCCCACTTCAGGAACCTTTCCTGGGATGAGGCCGAGCCGACCTGGGGCGACGAGGGCGGCTTCCTCACCTACTGTACGGCCGGCGAGGGTTGCGCTGACGGCCAGTTCCTCCGGAGAGTCGGCGGAAACACCGGAAGCGGCATCTGCAGGACCTGCCACCAGAAGTAAGAGCCAGGAAGCAGGTACGGATATAAAGGAAATACCAAAGGCGACAGACCGAAAGGTCTGTCGCCTTTTTATTTGAGACCGGATGACGGCAAGGGAATCTCGGTTAAGGGTGAGTGGTAAGGGGGGGCTTCAGGGCGAAGCCCCCTGGTCCTCGCTCAAAAAAACATGGCGTATTCTCGCGGGTTCCTTTTGGCGCGTTACTATACCTTGAAGGCTTCGCGGGTGACCGGGCGGTTTCGGAGGAGGCTGGAAATGCGCGCGGGTCATTTTGTGCAAGCGGAATCTGGGGCTGATTTAGGGGAGGGGCGCTGACGCCGGCGCCACCGTGGCGTCGGAGGGGGACGCCGGGGCGGCGCTCTTCATCCCGGCCTCTTTTACAAGCAGCTTGTCGACGCGTTTTTGCATGTTGTTGAGCTTCATCACCATTTCGTTCGCTTCGCTGCCCCTCATGTTCGTGAATACGACGAGCTTCAATTCCGCCATATCCATCATGAGAGCGTCGAGATCGGCCTTCAAGCCGTCGAGCTTCGCCTGCGCCGAGTCCTTCTCGGTCTTGAGCCTTATGTACCTGTCGGTAAGCTCGCTCAAGGTCTTGCCGCGCTCTGCCAGCCTCTGCTCAAGGGATTTGACATCGGTTGCGCGCGCGACCTTTTCGGCCTGGAGCTTTATCGACATTACGCCGATGTTTTCCTCGTACGCGCCACGGGAGACGCACCCGGCGGAAACGGCAAGCATGAAAACGGCTAAAAGGGAGAGGTATCTGGTCATATCCGTACTCGCAGGTGGATTTTAAGTAAATAGTACCAGAAAAATTCTTCATTGTGAACAGGTTTCAACTCGCGGGAAAAGGGCCCGGGCACACCCGATTCCATCCCATTGGAAGCCGGTTCCCTGCCTTATTTAGGTTGACTTCCGGTGCGTATCTGGTATAATCCCCAGATTCGGCGAAGTGGCAGGCTTCCCCCCTTAACGGGGTGGTTTAGCGTCTGCTACGGTCGTTGCACGAAGGGGGCGGCCCGAATGACTTGGGCAAAGCGCCTCCCGTCCCAAACGAAAATATTTTTCCTTGCAGAAGGGGGTGTTACTTTTGTCAGAGGTTAAGGTATACGACGACCAGCTCGAGAAGGCGCTGAAGATATTGAAGCGCAAGCTCGCTCAGGATGGGACCTTCAAGGAAATAAAGAAGAGAAGGTTCTACGAAAAGCCGAGCGTGAAGAAGAAGAGAAAGCGTCAGGAAGCGGCAAAGCGCCGCGCCAAGGCGTCCAAGAAGAGCGCGAGAAGGGTGCAGGAGTAAGCGCCCTCAATATTACACTTAAAAGCCCCGCTGAAAGGCGGGGCTTTTTTTATTTGCCCGAGATGGGTATGCTTTGAGCCAAAGCCTTTTCCGCTCAGCGTACGCATGCGATTTTGGTCGCTTACCCCATGCCTGGGATTTTTGAGAAACTAAAAATAATTTAATTATTTTTCGTTTTGTTTTACCAATACAAGGGCGCATGGCGGAGA
>JACRCI010000019.1 GCA_016219105.1 Deltaproteobacteria bacterium
CAAGGAGATTTCAACGAGACCTCCCAAGGAGACACCTTCAAAACCCTTTAAGATAAGAAAGAAGCGTATCCCCCCGCCAAAGGACCACCCTTGGAGGAAGTATTCACACGCTGCCAAAAAGAGGACATTTCTATTTTGGCTTGACATTTGCAAGGAATAAAGTTGACACCCGCGCTAAACTAATCTATACTGTATCCGAATTCGCGGAAAAAGCGAAAAAAATAGTCGTAAATAATCCAAAAAGGAGGAAAAGAAAATGGATATCCTGAGAGAGCTTTTCGCGAAACTCGCCCTGACGCTGGACAGGGGCCGCGACGAGGAGGGGCAGACGCTCATCGAGTACGTTCTCGTCCTGGTGGTTGTGGTGCTGGCGCTTCTTCTGATCTATAAGAACTCGAATCTTGAAGACTCCATCAGTAACGCTTTAAGCAAGATCAGCTCGCAGATACAGGGCACATAACAGGCGTCAAAGATAGAAGTTGCTGAAGGGCTGAATTCGTGTCATTGCGAGGCACCCCTGATTAAAACGCTCAGGGGCAGGCTCCGGCGACGAAGCAATCTCCTTACCTTTCTTCCTACCCTCTCCCCTGTGGGGAGAGGGTAGGGTGAGGGGTAACTTGTTTCAGGGCAGCATGACAACTTTATTTGTTCTGTCACCCTGAATTTATTTCAGGGTCTATTTGTAATCCCCGAAACAGGTCCGGGGTAGGCTCTGTCCTCTCCCTGCCTGCGGCAGGCAGGCCGTCACTGCAAGGGTTGGGGTGAGGGGGATAATTTGTCTTCCGCAAAATCCGGTCAGGCCGTGTAATCGTAAATTTTGCCTTTTTCAATATCATTATAATATGGACGACAGAGATACGGAACTCGGCCAGACGCTCGTTGAAACCGTTTTTGTGCTCGTGCTCCTGCTTATCCTCATCCTCGGGATCGCGGAGTTCGCGAGGGCCTGGTACGTTAAAAACTCCCTTAACAACGCGGCCCGCTTCGGCGCGAGGGTCGGGGCTGTCACATCGGGCCTTGTCTCTGAAACAAATACGTTATGCTCTTCGCCTGTAAGCAATGTGGCAAAAGCTGTCTGCCCCCCCCAATCTCCGGGCGTGCCAGCCGCCGCAAAGGTAACCGTGGTCTGTACAGACCCAAGTAATGTCGTGAAAAATTGCACAACTGCCGCTACCGGCGACACGGTAACGGTTACTGTCTCGACGGATTTTTCCACATTTAAAATTCTGCCGCTGTTCAGCGTAACGACGCTGTCCTCGCAGGCGTCAATGAGGTATGAATAGCAGGGTACCCCTCACCTCAATCCTCTCCCCAAAGGGGAGAGGAGGAAAAGAAGAGCAACAGGCAAGTCAGGTAGGGTGGGCTGTGCCCACCATTAACTAAATACAAGATGCTGAAATGAGCCTGAAATAAATTCAGCATGACAATTTCAGCATCAGCATGACAGATTTCCTTCGCAATGACGAATAAAAGGAGGCTATTATGGCGGCTAAACCGAGGGCGGTTCTTGTAATAGGCGTAATCGCCGTGATAATCGCAGGGGTGGCGAGCATCTTTCTCTACAGCTATCTTAAAACACAGGAAGAGAGGGTTGGCAGGGCCGTGGCGACCCGGCGTATCGTCGCGGCGGCCGTGGAGATACCGGCCGGGGCCGCTATAGGCGCCGGGCACGTCGCCATTGCCGAATGGCCGGAGGCCAGCGTGCCGCAGGGCGCGTTAGTGTCAACCGGCGAGGCCCTCGGCAGGGTGGCCGTTATCGGGATACAGCGGGGGGATTCGATTACCGAGGCGAAACTCGTTCCGAAAGGGGGGCCGGCCGGCATCCTGTCTTACAGGATACCCGAAGGGCACAGGGCGATGACCGTGGGCGTTGACAAGGTCTCCGGCGTGGCCGGGTTCATCTCTCCGGGCAACATGGTTGACGTCATTGTTACGGCGACCGCCGGGGCGGGCGAACCCATAAGCAAGATATTCCTCCAGAACGTCCCGATACTCGCGACCGGCCGCATAATAGAACAGCAGCAGGGCGGTGAGCCGGCGGAGGTGCCGACCGTTACCCTCGACGTCACCCCGCAGGACGCCGAAAGGCTCGCGCTCGCCTCCAGTCAGGGGAAGCTCCAATTGGTGCTCAGGAGGGCCGGGGATAAGGTCGAGTCGTCCACCGCGGGCGCGACGATCCAGAGGGTCATCTACTACGGCGGGGCCGTGAAGGCCGCGCCGGGGAAGAAAGCGGAAGCAAAGGCGGAAAGACCCATGCCGCAGAAGTTTTCCGTCGAGGTCCTGCGCAGTTCCACCCGGAGCGTCGAGAGCTTCGGGGGCAAGGAGTGAATACTATACTGCTCCCTCTCCCTGTGGGGGAGAGGATATAAAATGATATTTACTCCCTCTCCCCATGGGGGAGAGGGCTGGGGTGAGGGGGAAGTAAGCGTCAAAAGAAAATGAAACGAAGTAATATTGAAATAAGCAGAAAACTTCGGAAGAATCAAACGGATGCTGAAAGGAAACTCTGGGCTATATTAAGGGATCGTCAGCTTATTGAAGTAAAATTCAGAAGGCAATGTCCGGTTGGAAGATATATATTGGACTTTTATTCTCCGGAACATAAACTTGGCATAGAAGCCGATGGAGGACAGCATTACGAAGATGCGAATTGTCTTCGTGATGAAATAAGGACAAAAGAGCTGTCCCGTTCAGGGGTGCGCATATTGAGGTTCAGCGATTTAGAGATATTGAATAATATCGAGGGGGTCTGTGAAGCAATTCAAGAGGCCATAGAGAACAGGAAAAGCAATCCCCTCACCTCAATCCTCTCCCCAAAGGGGAGAGGAGGTAAAAAGGAGTAAAGGAGAAGAGATATTAAATGACACTTACTCCCTCCCCCAAAGGGGAGAGGATATAAAAGGACACTTACTCCCTCCCTCTAAGGGGAGAGGATATAAAATGACACTTACTCCCTCCCTCGAAGGGGAGAGGAGGTAAAAAAGAGCAAGAGTAGAGGTAATTATTGTCCTCTCTCCCCGAAAGGGATATGAAATGACATTTTTTTCCTCCTCCCAAAGAGAGAGGATATAAAATAGTATCTTTACTCCCTCCCTCGAAGGGGAGAGGAGACAAAAGGATATTTACCCCCTCTCCCCGTGGGGGAGAGGGCAGGGGTGAGGGGGATTGCCCACCATAACAGGAGGAGGGTTTATGATAAATAAAAAATTCGCGTTTTTACTGGCGCTTTTCGCCGTCTTTCTTTTCTGCGCCTCTTCAATGGCCGCCATACCGGTCGAGGTGTCCGTCGGAAAGGGGACGGTGGTCACGCTCAAGAAAAGGAGCGAAAGGGTCTCCATATCCGAGCCGGCCATAGCCGACCTTATCGTGGTCTCTCCGACGGAACTTCTCATAAACGGCAAAAAGGTCGGCTCGACGAGCCTGATCGTGTGGGAGAAGGACGGGGGACGCACGTTTTTCGACGTCTACGTCACGGGCAACGTGGGCGAGCTTGGCGAAAAGATAAAGGCCATCGCCCCGGACGACGACATAACGGCCGAGGTCGCCAACGACACCATTGTTTTGAAGGGGACGGTCAGGAGCGAGGAGACCATAAAAAAGGCGGCGGCCCTGGCCGGGGCATACGCGCCAAAGGTCGTTAATTTCCTGAGGACCACTGAGCCCCAGCAGGTGATGCTCGAGGTCAAGGTCGCCCAGATTGACAAGACCCGGCTCAAGAAATTCGGCATGGGGGTCCTGGCCAAGGGCAATACGGCCGAGGGCTTTACCAGCAGGTTCGCGGTCCCCGGCGGCAACGTCGGCGGCACGGCCGGCACGGACGTCACGCCCGGGATAGCGGGTTTCACAATCACCGCCCTTTCCCCGGAGATAGGCATCGCCCACTACCCGAGCGGGGTGGCCGCGGTCCTGAGGGCGTTGAGCGACAAGGGATACGCGAAGATACTCGCCGAGCCGAACGTCGTGGTGAGGAGCGGAGAGAAGGGCTCTTTCCTCGTAGGCTCGAGGGTCCCGGTCCAGCAGGTGACCGGCATAGGCGGCTCCCAGACCGTGTCCGTGACGTTCGAGGAGGTCGGCGTAAAGGTCAACTTCACCCCGGAGGTCATGGACACAGGCATGATAAGGCTCAAGATAGACCCGGCCGAGGTCAGCAACATCGCCAAATACGTTAGCTTCGGCGGCGTCATCGCCCCACAGATAGACACGAGGGAGGTAAGGACGAGCGTTGACCTGAAGGACGGCGACAGCCTCGTGCTCGCCGGGCTTCTCTCGGACGAGACAAAGAAGAACATAAGCAAGATACCGCTCCTCGGGGACATACCGGTGTTCGGCGCCTTCTTCAGGGCCTCTGAGGAGGAACTGACGAATACCGAGCTCGCGTTCTTCATAACCCCCAAGCTCATAAAGGCCGTGCCTGCGGGAACGAAAACCCCGTTGCCGACGGATAAACAGCTTACGCCCCAGGAGGAGAGGGAGTTCAAGTGGATACCTCTGCCCGGCACGTCCGGCGCGGCGGAGGAGAAGAAGTAGGGCGGGGTTAGTGTTTGTCTGTCATTGCGAGGGCTTTAGCCCGAAGCAATCCCGGGCTTAAAGAATGAGATTGCTTCGGCACTCCGTGCCTCGCAATGACAAAACAGGGTCATTGCGTGCCGTTCACGTCATTGCGAGGGCTTTAGCCCGAAGCAATCCCGGACCAATGAAGATGGCGTCAAAATGAGATTCCTCATTAAACATAAAGGAGGCTCCGGCCTCGGCGAAAGAGGCGTCGCCTTCGTCCTCGTGATAGGCGCCGTGGTTTTTTTCCTGATCTTCTTCCTCGTCTTTATTGACGTCGCGTATGTCTACTACGTGAGGGGGCAACTCCATAACGCGGCCGACGCGGCGACGCTGGCGGCCGTTGCCAAAACACAGGAAGGAAGCTGTTCTCTCGACAGGACTCCGGCGACAACGGAAGCTATTCTGTTCGCATCGAAGAATTCCGCGGCCGGAGAACCCGTGGCGATCACTTCAGGCGACGTAATCTACGGCAGATGGGACGGGACAACGAGGTTGTTCACATCATGCGCTGAAGACTCCGCGGTTACGGTCAACGCTGTGAAGGTGATCGCGCGTAAAACCGTCGGATTGGTCTTCGGCAGGCTCGTAAACGCGCTCAACATGCTCCCCGGGGCCTCGGCCATCGCCACAAGGCCGCCGAGGGCCGAGGTCCCGTTCGCGATATGCATTGACACCTGCGATATTGTTCCAGGCAAGCTTTACTTCGAGCACGATGTCCCGGCGAACCAGCAAGTCGCGTGGACCCTGCTTCAAGACAACCCGTCCGTGAACTCGAACGACCTGAGCGATTTCATCTGCAATGGAACCGAGGTCAAGGCCTGCGGCAAAAGCGTGTATGTGAGCGGGGGCGAGCATGAGTCCGTCTTGAAAGATCTGAGATGCGCCTTCAAAGACCCTCTTTACGACAGCCTTCACAAGGTATGCGCGGTCGGCGCATGCGACACGCAGGGCGATCACGTCCTGTCATGGACCGTCATAACCGCGGTGCTCCGCAATGATAACCCCGGTCCTGGGAGTTGCGGACATGACGAAAAATGGTTTTGCGGTAAATGTCTGAAGAAGAATGAAGGCACTCCGAGGCAATACACTGTTGATAGATACGCGGAGATAATCATCACGGACGTTATCCCGGAAAGCGAGGGTGGCGGCAGTTTCTGCCGCACCTGTCCGGATTACTCCCCCATTCCGGACGAGGGGGAGGAGGAGGAAGAGTTGATTAAAATAAGCGGTAGCATAAGGTGCGAAAACTGTCCGAACCCGAATTTCATGGGCCACATTCCGGCGCTGGTCAAGTGAGTTAAGCAGGGTGGGCGGTGCCCACCACTAAATACGAGATGCTGAACCGAGTTCAGCATGACATGATAAAAGGAGTCCTGATTAAAATATGCCCCAGAACATCCCGGTCGTCATAATAGACAGCGACGCCGACATGGCCGGCAGGATGACCGGTTATATCAAGCGTCTCGGCGACCATGTCACGGTCGAGGGCGTGGCCGCGACATTTGAAAACGGTTTCGAGCTTATATACAGGAAAAGGCCCATGGTCGTGATACTGGAGGCCGGGCCCTCGGCCGAGCGTCTCCTTGAGAGGATGGCCGCCATACTCGACCGTTTTCCGCAGATGTCAATATTCGTCACGAGCGCGGACAGTTCGGCCGACACCATACTCAAGGTCATGAGGGCCGGGGCCGCCGAATATCTCTTGAGGCCCGTCCTCGAGGTGGACCTCGAGTCGGCCCTCCAGAAGGTCGGCCGCCTCTATATAACCAAGCCGTCCGTCGAGGCGGCCAGGGGGCGGATATTCACGTTTTTCAGCCCCAAGGGCGGCGTCGGGGTCACCACCGTGGCGACGAATCTCGCCAGGGACATATCCACGGCCGCTGACAGGCCCACGCTCCTTGTGGACCTCGACCTTAACGCCGGGGACGTCACCACCTTCCTGAACATGAAAACGAGCTATACCATAAGCGACGTGACCGCGAACATAAGCAGGCTGGACGAGAGTTTTCTGAAGGGCGTGATAGCGAAGCACGAATCCGGCGTCTACGTCCTCTCGGAGCCGCAGAAGGTCGAGGACGCCTTCAACATACCGGGAGGGGACGTAAGGAAGCTTTTGAGGCTCCTCCGGGGCATGTTCGGCAGCATCGTCATTGACGCCGGGAGCGTCCTTAACGAGAGGTCAATGGCCGCGATAGAGATGGCCGACGTCATAGTCATGGTCTTTGTCATGAGCCTCCCGTGCATAAGGCACATACAGAGGCACCTTCGCTATTTCGAGGACATGGGGCTGGGAAAGGACAGGATACGGCTCGTGGTCAACAGGTATATAAAAAAAGGGGACATAGGCATTTCCGACGCCGAAAAGGTCCTTAACCACCCGGTCTTCTGGAGCATACCGAACGATTACGACTCGGCGATGGCCGCGCTCAACAAGGGCGTCCCCATAGGCATGTACAGGCCCAGGTCGCCTCTCAGCCTGTCCATAGAGGACCTGGCGAAGGAGATAGTAAAACTGTAAGGGAATTTAATTCCCGTTCGGGGTTTAATCACCCGAATAACTAAGGAAGGTCTGATTAATTCCCTGGCCCGTCATTGCGAGCGTAGCGAAGCAATCTCGTCCTTTGGTAAATCAGCAAGTTATGAGATTGCTTCGTCGCAACAGCACTCCTCGCAATGACAAAAATAGAATTAATCAGAGGTTCCCTAAATACAAGATGCTGAAACGAGTTCAGCATGACAACTTTACTTCTGTCACCCTGAACTTGTTTCAGGGTCTGTACTTTAAGGCAGAAATACGGGATGATGAAATGAATTCAGCATGACAACTTTACTTCTGTCACCCTGAACTTGTTTCAGGGTCTGTACTTCAAGGCAGAAATACGAGATGCTGAAATAAATTCAGCATGACAACTTTACTTCTGTCACCCTGAACTTGTTTCAGGGCAGCATGACATAATAAAAGGAGTCCAGCCATGGCATACAGAGAGGGAGATATGGCGCAGAGGAGGGCGGTGCCCTCCAGGCTCGACGCATACCAGAGCCTGAAGGCCCGGATACACCGCAGGCTCATAGAGAGCCTCGACCTGACGAACGCCGGCTTCGCGGAGAAAGACTTCCTCCGCCAGGAGATAGACCGCATAGTGGAGGGGCTGATTATCGAGGAAGGCGTCCCCATGAGCAAGGTGGAGCGGGAGAGCCTCATAACCGACATAATCCACGAGACCTTCGGCCTCGGGCCCCTCGAGCCGCTTTTGGCCGACCCGGACATAGCCGACATACTCGTGAACCGCCACGACCAGGTCTACGTGGAGAAGTTCGGCAAACTCTACAAGGCCGACCTCATATTCCGCGACAACAACCACCTCCTCCAGATAATAGACAGGATAGTGTCCAAGGTGGGCCGCAGGGTGGACGAAAGTTCCCCTTACGTGGACGCGAGGCTCCCGGACGGCTCGAGGGTCAACGCCATAATACCGCCTCTGGCGCTGGACGGGCCGGTTCTTTCCATAAGGAGGTTCGGCGTAAGCCCTCTGAAGATGAGCGACCTCTTGAATTTCGGCACCATGAACCACAATATGGCGAAGGTGCTCGAGGGCTGCGTCAAGGCGCGGATGAATATGCTCATATCCGGCGGAAGCGGCACGGGCAAGACAACGCTGCTGAACATCATGTCGGAGTCCGTGACGAATAACGAAAGGGTAATAAGCATCGAGGACTCGGCCGAGCTTCAACTGAAGCAGGAGCACGTCGTGAGGCTCGAGACCCGGCCGCCGAACATAGAGGGCAAGGGCGAGGTCACCCAGAGGGACCTCTTGAGGAACGCCCTCAGGATGAGGCCCGACAGGATAATAATCGGAGAGGTAAGGGGCGGGGAGGCCCTCGACATGCTCCAGGCCATGAACACCGGACACGACGGCTCGCTTTCGACCATCCACGCCAATTCCACGAGGGACGCGATGATGAGGCTCGAGACCATGGTATTGATGGCCGGGATGGACCTGCCGGAGAGGGCCATAAAGGAGCAGATATCCTCGGCCATAAACGTCGTGGTGCAGCTCACCAGGCTCTCCGACGGCACGAGGAAGGTGGTCCGCGTGTCCGAGATAACCGGGATGGAGGGGAACACCATCGTGATGCAGGACATATTCATATTCGAGAGAAAAGGCGTGGGCCCCAGCGGCGCGGTCCTCGGCGATTTCACGCCAACCGGGGTGAGGCCCAGGTTCCTCGACAAGCTCAATATCATGGGCATAGACATCCCCATAAACGTGTTCGAGAAACTCACATGACGGCGTTCAACATAGTCCTTTTATTTTTTATCGCGTTCTTCCTGGCGGTGATCGCCGTGTACCTCTGGTACGCGGCCTACAGGACCTCGCCGCGGTATCTCCTTAAAAAGCGCATGAGGAGCCTCGCGGTGGACACCTCGGACAGGAGGTTCCCGCAGGAACTCAGGGTGGAGATACTCGGGGATATGAGCCCGCTGGACAAGCTGCTGCTCCGGTTCCCGGCGACGAAGACGCTCGATAAGCTCATAAACACCGCCGGCGTCAAGGTCGGCGTGAAGACGTTCCTCCTTTTAATCCCGGCCTTTGCCGTTATTTTTTACATGATAGGGCTCCTCTTTGGCATCGGCGCGGCGTTTTCCCTTTTACTCGCGCCCGTCGGCGCCGCCGCGCCTTTCTATTATCTGTACGTCAAAAAGCAGAAGAGGCTCAAGCGGTTTACCGAGCAGCTGCCCGACGCCGTGGACATGGTCGCGCGCTCGCTCAAGGCCGGGCATTCGCTCGGCGCGGCGTTGCAGCTCGTGGGCAACGAGCTGCCCGACCCGGCCGGCGGTCTTTTCAAGACCGCCTACGAGGAGCAGTCCCTCGGGCTTTCCATGAGGGAGGCGCTCGACCATATATCCAGGCTCATGCCGAGCAACGACCTGAGGTTTTTAGTCCTGGCCACGAACATCCACAGGGAGGTCGGCGGGAACCTCGGGGAGATACTCGAAAGACTCGCGCAGACGATAAGGGAGAGGCTCAGGATACGCAGGCAGGTCAGGGTCTACACGGCGCAGGCCCGGCTCTCGGGATACGTTCTTTCGGGCACCCCGCTTTTCATGGCGGTTTTATTATATTTCATGTTCCCCGGCTATATACAGGAGCTTTTCACGGTGAAGTGGGGCACATACGCCGTATACATAGCCGTGGCCGCGCAGGTCGCGGGCTTTTTAGTGATAAAGAAGATAATAAACATAAAGATATGACCTCAGACCGGATGGAGCCATGCCGCTCGTCGCGCCCATAATCCTGATATTCTTAGGAACGGCCGGGATGCTTTTTTCCGCCATATATCTGCTTTTCCCCGGCAAGACCGTACTCAAGGAGAGGCTTGAGAGCCTTGCCGACGAGGGGAAAGGGGCCGGGAAAACGCCGTTCGCAAGGACTCAGTCCAAGTGGCGGGGCTTCCTCGAACGTCTCGGGAAAAGGGTCCCCTTGAGGCCGCAGGAGTACGGCAAATACAGGAAGATGCTCGTTGGGGCCGGCATACCCGGGGAGATGATGCCGGTGTTGATGGGGTTCAAGCTCGTGTTCGCGGTCGTTGCGCCGTGGGCATACATCGTGTTTTACGGCATACCGGCGAGGCAGGGCATGGTCACGATAGCCGCCATTTCGGCGATATGCGCGGTTGTCGGTTTTATCGTCCCGTCCCTGTGGCTTTCGAGGATGGTAAAGAGGAGGCGGCTCAGGATATTCAACGACCTCCCGGACATCCTCGACATAATGACGGTCTGCGTGGAGGCGGGCCTCTCGATTGACGCCTCGATGATAAGGATAGCCGAGGACGAGGAGTTCGGGAAAAGCCCGCTCGCCGGGGAGATGAAGATAGTCATAAGGGAGACGCGGCTCGGCAAGCCCAGGGGCGAGGCGTTACGGGACATGGCGGAGAAGGTCGGCGTTGACGACCTGAGGTCCTTCGCCGCGATGCTGGTGCAGACCGAGAGGCTCGGCACGAGCCTCGCCGAATCGCTCCGGGTGCATTCGGACTCGCTCAGGGTCAAAAGGAGGCAGAAGGCCGAGGAAGAGGCGGCAAAGACGACCGTAAAACTCGTCTTCCCGCTCGTGTTCCTCCTTTTCCCGGCCATGTTCGTGGTGATACTCATACCCGCGGTAATAAGGATCGCGCGGCTGTTTGCCCAGTTTTAATCCCCTTTCGGGGTTTAATTCCCCGCGGCTTGCCGCGCATGTCGTTTCCTCTCCCCTTAGGGGAGAGGACTGAGGTGAGGGGGAAATGCCCGCAGGCTACGGCGCCCCCTCTAAGATACCCCAAAGTCAAGCTTTGGGGAGGTTCATTGTGCAGATGGACTTTTTCAGCAGCCTGAGAAAAAACGGTGTCATTCAGGGCTTTAAACCTCAGGACGGGCGGAGAGCTTGCCGATAACGTGGCAACGGCCGAGAGTGTCTTTGGCCGGATGAGGGGCCTTATCGGGAAAAAGGGTTTGAAAAAGGGCGAGGCCCTGCTCATCAGGCCCTGCAGGGGGGTCCACACGCTGGGGATGAGGTTCCCGATAGACGTGCTTTTCCTCGATTCAGGGGGAAGGGTCGTCGGGATACGGGAGAACATGCCGCCCATGAGGTTGTCCTGGTTTTTTTTAAAGGCAGAGGCGGCGCTGGAATTACCCGCCGGGACAGTATCCTCCACCGGGACAATGGTCGGCGATGTGATAGCAATCGGCGCTCCGTCCTTGACGGGCGGCGCATGAAGAGATGGAATACCGGATAAGACCCCGCCTGATATACCTCCTCATACTCAACGCGGTCTTTGTCATCTATTTACAGACGTTTTCCTTCCCCTTCCACTTCGACGACGCGAGCGGCATCGTGGATAACGTCAGTATCCGCGCCCTCGCTAATTTCCGGCCGTCGTGGACGGCCGGCGGGCCTCTGCCGGGGCAGAGATACGTGGGTATGCTGTCCTTTGCGCTGAACTACCGGCTCGGCGGCCTCAACGTCCTGGGCTATCACATGGTGAATAACGCCGTCCATTTCATAAACGGCATCCTCGTCCTGCATCTGGTGCTCCTGACGCTTGATACCCCGGCGATGGAGCGGCCTAACCAGCCGTCCTCGACGGCCAGCCAGCCGTCCTCGACGGTGTCGGCGCCCGAGCTTGCGGTGAGGTGGTTTATGGCCACGGCCGCAAGCCTTATATTCGTGGCGCACCCGGTACAGACGCAGGCCGTAACCTACATCGTCCAGCGGTTCACTTCCCTTGCGACCCTTTTTTACCTCCTTTCCATTATTCTTTACGCGAAGGCGAGGCTTGAGTCTCAGCCAACCGGCCCTGCCCTGGGCAAAAGGACCGCGCTCTTTTACGCCGGGTCGCTGGTGAGCGCGGTCCTGGCCATGAAGACAAAGGAGATAAGCTTCACCCTGCCTTTTGTGATAGCCCTTTACGAATTCGTCTTTTTCAAGGACGGCTGGAAAAAGAGGTTTCTTTATATCTTCCCCTTCCTCTTGACGCTCGCCATAATACCTCTAAGCGTAATCGGAGCGGGGGTGGCTGGAGAAAGACCCCTGGCCAATGTATTCAACGACCTGGCGAGGCCCCTGTACGAAAAGGCGGTCATCACCAGGGGCGTCTATCTCCTGACCCAGACGAGGGTGATGGTGACCTACGTAAGGCTTCTGTTCCTTCCGGTAAACCAGAACCTCGACTACGACTACCCGCTTTACGGCTCTTTCCTTGAGCCGGGGGTGTTTTTATCGTTCCTGTTCCTCCTTTCCATTATCGCGGCCGCGCTGTATCTTTTCATGCGTTCGAGGAAGACCGGCAACGGCCACGGCCTTTTGATTTCTTTCGGGATATTCTGGTTTTTCATAACGCTCTCGGTTGAATCGAGCGTGATACCCATAAAGGACGTGATATTCGAGCACAGGCTGTATCTGCCGGGCATCGGTGCTATAATAGCTTTTACCTCTTGCGCGTTCTACGCGTTCGAGCGTATGAAAATAAACATGGCCGTCGCGGCAACGGTTTTAATCGCAACCACGGTCCTGCCGCTGGGAGCGGCCGCTTACATGAGGAACCGTATCTGGAGGGACGGGCTTACCCTCTGGTCGGACGTCGCGGCAAAGAGCCCGGCCAAGGCGAGAGGGCACATCAACCTCGGCCATTATTACGCCGACGCCGGACGGCTGGACGACGCCGTCCGGGAGATGAAACTCGCCATAAGGCTCAAACCGTCCGATGCCGCGGCGTATTACAACCTCGGCGTTGTCTACAGGGACAAGGGCATGGTGAACGACGCGATAGGGGAATTTAAAGAGGCGTTGAACATGGAGCCGTCCCATGAAAAGGCCAAAAAGGCGCTGAAATCCCTTTCCGCATTTCCGGGGCAGGCTGAAGGATCATGAGGATGAACGCGTTCCCATATTTCCTGTATTCACTGACGCTGCACGCCATTGTGCTGTGGTTTGTCTTCACGCTGTCGGTCTTCAGATTTGGTTTCGGTTCAAAGCCGTTTGAGTTTTATTTCGTTGACCTGACGGCCAACCAGCCGTCCTCGACGGCCCACCAGCCGTCTTTGACAGGGGGCGAAATGGCCGGGGCCAACGGGTTGGGGGAAAGCGGCGTGAAAGAGACGGTTAACCGGCCGTCCTCGACGGTCAGCCAACCGTCCTCGACGGTCAAAAAAGCGCGGGGGGTTGAAAAGGCGCAAACCGTCTCGACGGTGAAAGAAAAGGCGCGCACGGAAACAACCAACAAGCCGTCCGCGACGGCCGGTGCAAGACCCAAGGAATCTTTCACTGAAACGAAGGTTTCTAAAGGGGCCGGGGGAGCGGCGGTAAGGTCTGCGGCAAAAAAGAGTTCTGGATCAATGAAAGCCGCCGGGAACGGCCGGATGGCCGGGGCGGGTGAGAGAAAAAATTTAGAGCTTAAAAAGGCCGGGGCCGCGCAAAAAAGTATGGAAGCAGGGCAGGAAAAGCCTCAGACGGCGCAGAGGCCGTCTGAAACCAAGGGAAAAGGCAAGCCGCCTGAAAGAGTGAAGAAGGCTCAGGCGCCGAAACCCATATCGTTTGAGGACTCAGACGGCGCTGGAGCTAAGGGCCGCGCCCCAGCTCAACCAACCGACCTTGCCGGCCAATTAGGCGTCCTCGACAGTGCGCCGCCCGCGCAGGTGACGTCGTTAAAGCCCGACGTGACCGGGGAGGAAGAAACAGAGGAGGCGGTCAAGCTCCGCGCCTCATCTCAACCAAGCGGCCCTGAGGGCCAATCGGCCGTCCAACCAGCCCAGACGGTAAGCCAGCCGGTTCTGACGGTCAACCAACCGGCCTTGCCGGCCAGCCAGCCGTCCTCGACGGTTGAGGCTGAAAAAGACCTTCCTGAAGCCGCAACTCAGCAAGCCGGCCCTGCCGATGAAAAACCCGCGGCGGCTGAGGCTGTAAAAAGAAACGAAATAACCATGCCACCCTCTTCTCCTCTGCCGTCATATCAACAGTCCTCGACGGCCAGCCAGACGACCGCTCCAGTATCTTCAAATGAAGCGGCGGCAAAGGACGCGGCGCCTCAAATGACCCCTACGCTTGAAGGGCCCTCTCAGGCGGTTCATTCCACCTCTGCCGCAGAAGTAAAAAAGGACGGAGGGATCGCGGAATTTTTATCTCCGGCGATTGAAGAAGTTAAGAAAGAGGCCGTTACGGCCAACCAGCCGTCCTCGCCGGAGAAAGGAACGGACAGAAGGGTATCGGCAAAGGAGGCAAGAGGCAGCGAGGGCATGGGAACCCGTTATCTCAATACCTTGCCGGGAGGGTTCTTTTACAGCCTTCTTGAGGCATGCACAGTGGACGCGGCTGATACGGCGTTTTTGAGCTACATGTCCCGCAACACGGCGTTTCCAAATGAAAAGAATTGGCTTACGACACAGGAAATCCTTGAGGCGCAGAAAGGACAGATGGCTGAGGGCCCGGCCGGGGGCCCGCGTGGCGGGTTGGATGACACGCGGGGCGGTTTTGCAACAGGGGCGACCGGGGACGGCGGAAGTCTTGCCGGCCCGCAAACCGGCCTCGCCGGTCTGCTCATAGCCGAGGAAGCCATGCCGTTGGCAATCAGGCAGTCCCTTGCCGAGAAAAAGAGGGACGAAGTCGTTTTAAACGACATAAAGATGGAGCTTTCTTTAAAGGCCTTTGGGCCGTGGGATGACGTCTCGGCGTATCTCCTTAAAAGGGGCCATCCATTGGACAAAGGAGCGAAGGGGCAGAGGAAGCAGCAGCAGAGCACGGTGCCGCTTTCCGAAGATGCGGGCAAGGCCGCCGGGAAGAACAAAAGAGTGTTTTCAGTTGCAAGGGCCGAGGCCGGGGTATATACTTTTGTCATAGAAAACAAGGTGGAGCCGTCAGGGACGGCTGGCACGCCTCGCGGCGACGCGGGTGGGCCGTTGAAGACGGCCGGCGGGAAGGCATACGCGGGCAAACTCCTCATACGTTTCCGCGAGGGAAGGGCGGGCGCCAGGGTTAAGGAATACGCGGTGGATATACCGGCCGGCGGGGCGGTCAAATTCAGGTTCGTATTCCCCGAGGCCGTTTTCTGGGATGATGAGGATTGGTTTTCCGGGGTCATAGAGGACGGGAACTCAATAACAAAATACAATTCCACGAACGGGTTTTTCTGGAAGGAAGAGAAGGATTTCTGAGCTGCTGAAAACACCTGACGCGGAGAGCCGGACCATGGAAAAGCAGATAGGGACGAGGCTTTTAGAGGAAAAGGTAATAACCGAGGAGCAGCTCACGAAGGCCCTCGAGAGGCAGAGGCTCCACGGCGGGAGGATAGGCCACAACCTCGCGGCGCTGGGGTATCTTTCGAGCAAGGAACTCGGCGAATTCTTCAGGAGGCACCCGGCGGTCCCTCAGAGCGTTGAGGCGACCGGCCTTGATATCGCTTTTATCTCGGACCTCATAATAAAGCACGTCCTTTTCAAGGGCGAATTCACCATCCCGGACATAGCCGACGGCGTAAAACTCCCCATCTCGGTCGTGGACGTCGCGGTCGAAAGGCTCAGGATGAATAAATTCATAGAGGTCAAGGGCGCGGCCCAGTACGCGAGGGTGACCTACAAATTCAGCATAACGGACCTCGGCAAAAAGAGGGCCTCCGAACTGCTGGAGATATGCCGGTACGTGGGGCCGGCCCCTGTCCCGCTGGATGACTACAAGACCCTGGCCGAGTTCCAGACCATAAAAAACCTGGTCATAACGGACGATGCCGTCAAGAAGGCCTTTGCGCATATCATAATAAAAGAAGAACTCCTGAGAAGGATCGGCCCCGCCATAAGCTCGGGCAAGGCCATCTTCCTCTACGGCCCGCCCGGGAACGGAAAAACGACAATCGCCGAGATCATGGGCAAGACGCTGCCCGGAAGCGTCTACGTGCCGTACTCGATAATAGTGGGCGGCCAGATAATAAGCATATTCGACCCGGTCAGCCACATACCGGTAAAGGCCGAAAAAGACCATGTTGACCAGAGGTGGGTCCTCGTCAGAAGGCCGGTCGTGATGACCGGAGGGGAGTTGACGCTCAAGATGCTCGACCTGGAGTTCAACCCGGTATCGAACTTCTACGTGGCCCCTCTCCAGATGAAGGCCAACAACGGGCTTTTCATCATAGACGACTTCGGCCGCCAGCAGATACCGCCGCAAAACCTGCTGAACCGCTGGATCGTGCCGCTCGAGCGGAGGGTGGACTTCATGACGCTCCATACGGGCATGAAGTTCGACATCCCGTTCGACCAGTTGACGATATTCTCGACGAACATCGAGCCGCAGAAACTCGTGGACGAGGCGTTCCTGAGGAGGATCAGGTATAAGATAATGATAGACCATCCGGCCCCGGAGGAATACGAGGCCATATTCAGGAGGGTGTGCGAATCCAACGGCGTGGAATTCAGAGAGGACATGTTCGACTACCTGATGAAAAATTACTACCGCAAGCTCGGGGTCGCCCTGAACGCCTGCCACCCGAGGGACCTCATAGACCACATAATAGACGACGCGCACTACTACAACCACTCCCCGCAGCTCACAAAGGAGATAATAGACACGGCGTGGGAGAATTACTTTGTGGAGATGTAGGGGGTGGACCGTGCAAAAAACAGTTAACACCACCAGCGGCCTTTGCTAATTTAAGGCCATCATAAAAGGGGATAATCCCCGAAATTTTAGAAGGAGGAAGTAATAAAATGAAGAAACAGCTGTTTTCAGTACTTACGGGCGGTATGCTCGCCGTTTCGTTAATCGCGTTTTCCGGCTGCGAGCAGAAAAAGCCCGCCCCGGCGCCGGCGCCGGCCACGCAGCCCGAGCAGACCACGACCGGACAGGCGGCTCCAGCGACTCCGGCAGGACAGGCTGCCGCGCCCGCGAAGTAAGCCGGTCCGTAAAGGTATAAAGAAAGACCGGATGTCGGAAGGCGCGGGGTATACCGCGCAGTCGCTGCAAGAACCGGCGCGATATGTCTTGCGTCAATCACATTACCGATGTATAAAAAAGGGGTTACCGGATTACCGGTAACCCCTTTTTTCAAGGGCGGGCCTTCTTTGATTGAAAACCAGAAATCGGACGGGTAATAGAGACGGCGTCCCGTCCAGCCAGCCGTCCTCGACGGCCAACCGGTTTTAAATGCCCGACATCTCAGGACTCATAGGCCACTTCCCTTACCTTGGGCTTTTTGGCCTCCTTCTTCTCGGGGGCTTCGGCCTGCCGTTCCCCGAGGACGCCACCCTTATATTCTGCGGCTTTTTGTTTTCCCGCCACGCGATAAACCCCTTTTACGCGCTGCCGGTGGTATACGCCGGCCTGCTCTCGTCCGACGTCATGCTGTATTTCTGGGGCAGGAAATACGGCCGCAGGATACTCAGCCACCCGAGATTCCACAGGATCCTTCCGCCGGAAAAACTCTCCGTCCTCGAGGCGCGGTTCAACAGACACAGCATTTTGTTCATAGTCTTCGGGAGGCATATCGTCGGGCTGAGGGGCCAGGTGTTCCTCGTGGCCGGGATAATGCGGATGCCGCTTTTGAAATTCATCGTAACCGACAGCGTCTCGGCCGTTTTTTCCGTGGCCGTGATGGTCGGCGCCGGCTACATGGGGGGGCGCTATCTCGGCATGATAAAGGATTATCTGAGGTGGGTCAAATACGCCGGCATAGCCATTATCCCTGTCGCGGTCTATCTAATTTTCAAATACCTTAAATCAAAGAAAAACAGCCCCCTGTAGAACGCCGCCCCCGTCCCTCTTACTGCAGCCGTATATCCGTATCAATCTCTTTGGCTTCCCTGCCGTATCTGACCCTGAGGTCTCCGCCCTCGTTAACGCAGAAGGTCGCCTGAATATCCCCGCCCGCCAGCTGGCCGTCAAGGGCGGAGTGCCGGCCTAACGGCAGGGCCACGACCTTGAAGCCATTCAATTCCACGTCTCCGTCAGTCTGCCTCAACACCTGTTTTATGAACTCCATGTCCGCATCTCTCACCCATCTGCGCGTCACCATGCCTTCCGGGACCTCGAAGAATTCGAGGAATATCTCATCCTGCGCCCCGAGGGTCCTTGCGGGAATAAGCCTGAAGGTCTTCTCGAACGGAAGGCTGTCTCCCTTTTCAAAGACTATCTCGTATGAATGGTGTTTTACCTTGCCCTTTACCGCGAGGCGGAGCGCGTAGGCCATGCCGAGGTGCCTGTCAATGACGTCCTTTGTCCGGTACATGGCCGCGCCGCGGGCTACCGCCGTAAGCGGGCTGTGGTCGTAGATTAGATTTTTCTCCCTGAGTTCCGGGAAATTGTCGGCTATCTTCTCCTTGAAAGACGGTATCTGGGATGAGCCTCCGGTGAGGATAACGGCCTCTATCATGTCCTTGGTGACGCCGAGTTTCCTGCCCTTCTTGAGGATGTAAGACAGTGACCTGTCCACGTCCGAGTAAAAGTCGTGTTCCGCGAGCACCCCTTCGAGGTCGTCCCTCGAAACCCTGCACCCCTCCCGGCCGTTCCACTCCAGGGGGACTATCCTGTGCTCCGAGAGCGCGATCTTTACCGCCTCGGCGCGAGAGAGGAGCCTGGGCCGGAGGTCCTCTCCGGTGATGCCGCATTTTTTCGCGAGATAGTCCGCAAGCCACGCGTCAATGTCCCTTCCGCCGAGTATCTTGGAGCGGTCGGGCTTTGCCACCACGTGGGTCTCGTTTATATTAAGTCTCAGAAGCATTATGTCCAGCGTGCATCCGCCGAAATCCAGCACAAGGACGAGCTTGTCCCTCTCTCCCGCGATCTGATAGCCGATCGCCGCGGCGAGCGGCTCCTCGACGAACTCCACTTCCATGCCCTTCGCCACCTTCTTTATGATGGACTGAAGGGCCTTGCGGTAGTCGTGGAACCCGACCGGCACGGTTACGCAGAGCCTGCCCGTCGGCCTGAACGAAAGGGCCGAAAGCCAGCCTGTCTGAGGCAGGCAATCTTTAATATGCCGGTAGAGGACGCTGAAATACCTCTCCATCAGCTCCCTGCCCGCGGGGTTTCTCTCAAGGAGCATCTTTTTGATGTTGATGGCGTTGAACGCCTCGGCCTCGGCGCCTATGGAGTCGCTCTCCGGGTCCATGAGCGTCGGGACGATGGATATGTCGCCGTACCTCCTCGTTATCCCCTCGGGCGATACGAACTCGGGCGGGCCGTCTCCCTTTTTCCTCATTATGACCGTGTTTGTCGCGCCAAGGTCTATGGAAAGGGTGTCGTCCAAAAGCCCGGCGCCACCCTGCTGCCCGGTGGAATAGGCGTGAGTGCCGAGCCGCGGATGCTCTTCCCTTACAAAAACCGGCCTTTCCACTTCCTTTCCGTGATATCTCTCCTTGAGTGCGGTCAGGTGGTCCATGACTTTTTTAACGGCATCCCTCAGCACAACCGGCCTCACCCACACGTGGGCGTACGGCCGCAGTATATCAAGAAGGCGTATGTCGTTCAGCTCGGCGCCGAACTTTTCGAGTTCGAGGGAGAATAACTTCGCGTAATTCTCCCTCATGAACCGGCTCTTTTTGGAATCGTTCATCTTCCGTTCCTCGGCAACCAGGATGTAGTCAACGACGTCTATGACCTCAACGTCCTTCATCCGGCTCCTCACGGAAAAGAAGGAAAGGCTCTCTTCTATGCTCTTGAAGACGAGCGGAAAAAACTCTTCGTTCTTCGGCAGTTCCCTGAGGAGTTCCAAAAGGGCGTATTGCCTCTGGAACGGATCCCGCATGGCCAGCATGGCGTTAAACGCCTCGGTGAGAGTCTCCCTGTAAAGGGGGAGGAATTCGTCGGTCTTCGGAAGCTCGTCCGCTATGAAACTCAGGGCGTATTTCCTGTAAAACGGCTCCTCGAGGGTGCGCGAGGCCTTTATGGCCATCCTTATCCCATCCCTGTAAAGATTGAGGAACTCGCCCCTTTTCGGGAGCCCGATTACGATGCCGAGGAAGGTGTGGTTCCTGTAGAACATGTAATCCGAGGACTTGGGGAGCTCTTTTGCGATGTCCTCGAGCGTGCACTTCCAGTAGCCCGCCCCCTCGGCGATGCCGAGCGCGACCTTGAACGAATGCAGGGCGAGGCCGTCGAGCGCGGCCCTGCGCGCCATGAGGCGGTTGGCTATGTCAACGAGCGAATATTTCCTTATGACCCGGTCGTCTATTTTGTCCGAGGCGTCTATCACGGCGGCCATAACCTTCGCGTAAAGGTCGTTCAATTCATGCCTGTCCGGTATCTCCTCGGAAAGGCGAAGGAGCGCGGATTTCCGGTGTATCGGCGCTTTTACCTCCTCGATGGACTTCAGCGCGGTCTCGCACGCCGAGATAAAAAGGGAAAGGAAATCGTCCGCGCGCGGGACCGCCTTTACGAACTCCATGAGGGCGTTTCTGCGCTCCTCGGGGCCGGTGAGGCCGTTTATCATGTCGAATGCGCGGAACCGTGCCTTGAGGCTTTCCGCCCCGGCGGGGAGGTCCCTTATAAATTGCAGAAGAAGCTCCTTTTTAGCCCTCTCATCCGCGGCGCTCTTTACAAGGGAGGCGACGTCGTCCAACGTCATGTCCGTCATCCTGTCCGACCGGCTGTCCGGGCGTGATTCGAGTTCCATAATATCCTTTACGGCATTTTTATTGCGGAAGGAGGGTGATCGAACTAAAACCCGTCTCAATGACCCTTCCGTCCGGGCCGATTATGACCTCGACCTTTCCGGGCATGTAAAAATCATTCATCGTATACGGGCCGCCGAGGAAATGAAGCCTCTGGTTCGTCGAGCCCCTGGCAAGGAGCGTGGTTTCCATCCTCGTCCGGTCGAACCTGCCGTCAATGAGGACGTCCGTGAAGTCAAATATCCGGCTGAGGGCGTTGTCCGCGGCGAGTTCCTCGTAGTCGAATCCGGTGTAAACGACCGTCGTAAGGCCGTGGGTCTTTTTGGCCGTCTTTAAAAGGCGATAGAGTCCATCCGGCTGCAAAAAAGGCTCTCCGCCGCTTACGGTTACGCCGTCCGTTCCTTTTCTCAGGTATTTTTGAAAGAGTTCTTCGGGTGTAGAGAGCGTGGCCGGGGTGAGCGGGTGCGTTTCCGGGTTAAAACATCCGGGGCAGTCATTCTCGCATCCCTGAAAAAAAACCACCAGCCGTCTGCCGGGTCCGTTTACCGTCGAAAGCGGTATCACGGCGTGTATGTTGACGAGCACCTTTCTCTGCATCTCAAGACGCGGCCTTAATCCTTTTTCTTTACCCTTACCTTCTCCTCGACGTCCACCGCTTCCTTTTCCGTAAAAAGCTCGACCTCGCCGAGGAGCCTCGACAGGTGATCGGCCACTTCCTTGCAGTCTTTAAAGATGGATGAGTCCACCTCGACCTTGCCATCGGGCGTTATCCGTATCTTTATCTCTCTGGCCATCTTATGTCTCCCCGGCTGAAAAGCCTAACCCTTGAGCACGAGCGTTATATCCCCGGCGATATCCCTTTCGTTCGCTATCTCGAAGTCGAACGGAAGGTTCTCCTTTATCGAGGCGTAGGCGTATAGCTGCTTCAACCTCTTCGTGAAATCCTCCACGACCCTCGCGTCCCCCTCCACGTGGACGTTGCCGGTCTTTATGTCCATGACTATCTCTATCGCGTCGCCGCCGCGGTTGACCTTTATCCTGTTCTTTTTCAATATCTCCTCATACCGCGATATCTCCCCCCTTGCCTTGAGTTCCTCGAGGGCGGCGATCACGTATTTTTTATTTTTGAGTTCCGTCTTTATCACGGTGTAAAATGACATGGGCCGCCTCCTTACTCGAGGGGGTTTTCGTCGAAGAACCTCTTTATCCGTTCTCCGTTAATGAGCATCTCTCCGGTGAACGTCTCGACGAGTCTTTCGAGCGCTTCCCTGTTTTTGGATACGCATTTTTCGGTCTCTTCCATCGCGTTGGTGAGTATCCTCTGAACGTCGTCAATGACCTCTTTCCCGGAGGTTATGGCGTAGTCGCGGAGTTCTATGAGGCTCGTGTTCTTCATTATCTCGCCGAAGCCGTACTCGACGACCATCTTGCGCGCCTTTACCGTAGCCTCGACGAGGTCGTGGGAGGCGCCGACGGTCTTGAATTCGTTTCCGGAAATCTCGTCCTCGGCCACCCTTCCGCCGAGTATGACGCCTATCTCCTTTTCGAGGTCCCTCTTGGTAAAGGTGTTTATCATGGCCTCGTCGCGGGGGATGAAGGCGTTATAGTCCTTGTAGTTGTCCACGCTGATAAAGACCGGCGTCTTCCCGAAATGGTACCACATCATCAGGACGTGCCCGGCCTCGTGTATGGCGATGATCCTCTTTTCCTGGTCCGTGAGCATCTCGGCCCTCTGCATGAACAGGGCCTTTGACGCGGGCCTCGCCCTCTGGTGACTCCAGTTGCGGAGTTCCTCTATCTCCTCTTTTTTAAGGACCGCGAGCGGGGTTATCTTCCTTACGGAGCTTACGACCGCCTCCTGCGTCAAGTTGATGCTCGAAAGCCTGTCCACTATCTCGTCAACCTCCCTGGCGTCCCTGCCGCCGTGGAGCGCGTTGAAGGTCGAAACTATCGCGTCCTTCGTGGCCTGCTCTATCTCGGCGCCGGTAAATCCCTGGGAGTTCTGGGCAAGCTCGGTCAGGTTGAACCTCGATGGGTCCTGCATCCTGCGCTCGAGGTGTATCTGGAATATCTCCTCCCTTTCCTCGGAGCTCGGCAGGTCAACGAAGAAGACCTCGTCGTACCGGCCCTTCCTCCATAGCTCGGGCGGGAGGTTTTTCGGCTCGTTGGCCGTGGCAATGACAAATACCGGCTTTTCCTTCTCCTGAAGCCACGTGATGAACGTGCCGAAGACCCTCAACTGCGTGCCTGAATCCCCCTGATAACCCGTCACCCCCCCGAAGGCCTTGTCTATCTCGTCAATCCACATTATGCACGGGCTTACGGCCTCGGCGAGCTGTATGCAGCGGCGAATGTTCTTTTCGGATTCTCCGACGGTTGAGCCGAAAAGCTTGCCCACGTCCATCCTGAGGAGCGGCAGGTTCCATATGCCGGCAATGGCCTTGCAGCAGAGGCTTTTGCCAGAGCCCGGAACGCCTATGAGCAGCAGCCCCTTGGGTATTTCGAGCCCCAGGGTTTCGGTCCTTTCCCTGCTCAGGCGGAAGACGTGCTCCCTTTCTATGAACCACTTCTTAAGCTCTTCCAGCCCGCCTATGTGGTCTATGGTCTCCTTGTGAGGGTAGTAGTCGAGTATCTTCTGTTTCTTTATTATCTGCTGTTTTTCGTCCTGTATGTATTTTATGCAGTTCTCGTTCAAAACCCCGTCATTGAGGCTTATAGCCTTCCTTACGACCCTCTTTATGTTGTCCATCGAGAGCCCCTGAAGGGACTTGTAGAGGATGCTCTTCGTCGAGGCGTGCCATGTCTTCGGTATCAGATGGCCGTATGTGGTCGTGACCATATCCTCTATCTCGTCGTAATCCGGGAGCGAAAGCTCGATGACGACTATGTCCTCTTCGAGTTCCGGGGGTATCTCGCCCAGCGTGGGGGAGAGTATGCACACCGCGTTGAGCGTGCGCTGTTCGTCTATTATCCCGGGCAGGTCCCTGAACCTCCTCAAAAACTCGTGCGAGGGGAAATAGCCCGCTATGTCCTTCAAGAGGAAGATGTTATTGGCGTCTTCGCTTTTGACTATCTTCTCTTCTATGGTGGTGAGGATTTTCTCCCTGCCTATCTTCTCCGTCTTCTTTTTGTCCCCGCCGCCGTAAAGCCCCCTTGAGACGGACCAGCACCAGTAGTTCATGGCGTTTGATTTGCACAGGGTCTCCAGGATCCTTTCGACCCTCCTCTCCTCAAAGGACACGAGCCAGAGGATAGGATACCTCGCCTCTATGTGGAGCTTTACCTCTTTTTCAAAGTTTTGAGTATTCATAATGATATGAGAATATGATTTTTATTATTATAACACATTTTATCCGGCCGGTGTCAAATCCATTTCGTCACAACTTGAAGAATTTTCTACGTATTTTTAACGGCCATCGGCCATATAGCAGGCACTGAAAAACTCGGAATTCACTCAGGCCGACCCATCCTGAAAGAGCCTGCCCTGAACTTGTTTCAGGGATGGGTCGGATGGATTTTTTCAGCAGCCTGATAGGGGAACATCGGCGGGAGTTTAACAGGAACGGGGGCCAATGTCCATGCAATAAAAAAAGATTTTTGTTGCGCCCTTTCCGGGCGTTCCTTATTCTTGATCTTGAAAGAGCCGAAAACCCGGATCTCGATCTTCTCGCCCAATGAACCTCCCAAAAGCCAAGCTGCGGAGTATTGAAGACCTAAATGCTTAAAAAATCAACCAACCGTCTACGACGGTCAACCAACCGGCCTCGCCGGTCTCGAAGCAAGTTTGCCGTAGGAAGGTTCATTTATCAAAGCCTTATCCCGTCAATTTCCTCTTTTTTTGTTTTGTTCAAATAATGAACAGTCTAACTATTTATTCTTACATGTCTTTTGAAAAATCTACCGTGTTCAAATAATGAACAAAATCCTTGACTGCGCCTTCCGCGTATGCTATGTTCAAATAATGAACAATGATAAAAAAGAGCATGAGTTTGACGGTTACAGGTCTCTCCTCGTTCTCGACGAAATATCGAGAAACCAGGACCTCACTCAGAGGGACCTGAGCAAAAACCTCGGCATCGCACTCGGTCTTATAAATTCCTACATCAAAAACCTTGTGGGAAAAGGCTACGTCACCGTATCCTCTATCCCTAAAAAAAGGTACAAATATTACCTTACCCCCCAGGGCTTCAGCGAAAAAACGCGGCTCACCTACGAGCACCTCAGGAACTTCACGAACCTCTACCGCGTGGCGCGCAAGGACTTCCGCCATCTCTTCAGCGACATGGAAAGATCCGGCATCAGGAAGGTCGCCTTCTGCGGCGTGGACGAGATAGCCGAGATAGCCTACATGTCTCTCAGGGAAGTGAACATCGAACTTGCCGGCGTGGCGGATGACGCGAAAAAAGACGGGGATTTTTTCGGTTACAGGGTCCTCCCCGTAAGCGCCGTCCCCTCGCTCGGAACAGAGCTTGTCATAATAACCTCGTTCCAGAGGGGAGAGAAGCTCAGGGCCGCGCTTATGGGTCAGGGCGTAAAAGAGGAAGAGATATGCGACATAAGCCGCGGCGGCTGGCTTAAAAAAATAGAGGCGTGAAGGAGAAAAACGCGGTGGGAAAAAACCTCGAACGTCTGCTTTCAAAAATCGAAAGCTCCACGGCAAAGGTCGGGATAATCGGCATGGGGTACGTCGGCCTGCCGCTTGTCCTGAGGTTCTGCGAAGAGGGCTTCAGGGTCACGGGCTTTGACATAGACCCGCGAAAGGTAAAAAACCTCACGCAGGGCAGGTCCTACATAAAGCACATCCCTTCCGAATCCATCAGGCGGCACAGGAAAACAGGGCTTTTCAACGCCACGGCCGACACCTCGAGGCTTAAGGAAGTTGACGCCGTGATAATCTGCGTGCCGACGCCGCTTACCAAAACGAGGGAGCCTGACATGAGCTATGTCGCAGGCACGACGGCCGTGGTGGCGAAAACCCTCAGGCCAGGCCAGCTCGTGTCCCTCGAATCAACGACCTACCCCGGCACGACCACGGAGCTTTTGCTGCCCGCGTTTGAAAAAACCGGGCTTAAGGCGGGCCGCGACTTTTTCCTCGTCTTCTCGCCCGAGAGGGAAGACCCGGGCCGGATGGATTTCTCGACCAAGACCATCCCCAAGGTCGTCGGAGGCGTGACGCGGGATTGCCTCAGGGCCGGAAGCGCCCTTTACTCAAGGGTCGTTGACAGGGTCGTGGAGGTGTCCTCCACGCAGGCGGCCGAGATGACCAAACTGCTTGAAAACATCTACCGGTGCGTCAATATCGCGCTCGTGAACGAATTGAAGCTGCTCTCTGACAGGATGGGCATAGACATCTGGGAGGTCATAGATGCCTCGAAGACAAAGCCCTTCGGCTTCCAGCCCTTCTATCCGGGGCCGGGCCTCGGAGGCCACTGCATACCCATAGACCCGTTTTATCTTACGTGGAAGGCCAAGGAGTTTGATTTCTCAACCCGTTTCATAGAGCTTGCGGGCGAGATAAACACGGCCATGCCCTCTTATGTCGTTGCAAAGACCATAGATGCCATGAACGCCGCCGGCAAAACGCTCAAGGGCTCGAAGATACTCGTCCTCGGCGTCGCCTATAAAAAAGACGTGGACGACATGAGGGAATCCCCGGCCGTCCACATCATAGAGCTCCTGAAGGGGAAAGGGGCCAGTGTCGCGTATAACGACCCCCACGTGCCCTCGATATCCGGGCTGAGGGGGCACGGCCTCAGGATGGATTCGGTCAGGCTCGACGCGAAGGCGATGAGAAAATACGACTGCGTGGTCATAGCGACCGACCACTCGGATTACGACTACCGCTGGATAGCGAAGAACAGCAGACTCCTCGTTGACACAAGGGGCGCGACGCGCGGGATTAAAAACAAAAAAATCGTGAGGGCATGATGGCGAAAAAAGCTCTTATAACCGGCATCACGGGACAGGACGGAAGCTACCTCGCCGAACTCCTCCTTTCAAAGGGGTATGAGGTGCACGGGATAATACGGCGGGCCTCCACGTTCAACACCCACAGGATTGACCACATCTACACCGACCCGCATATCCCCTCGACACGGATGTTCCTGCACTACGGGGACCTGACCGATTCGGGCACCCTCACCAACCTGGTCTACGGCATAAAGCCCGACGAGGTCTACCACCTCGGGGCGCAGAGCCACGTAAGGGTGAGCTTCGACATACCCGAATACACGGGCGAGGCGACGGCCATCGGGACGGCGCGGATACTCGAGGCGATAAGGAGGAGCGGCGTCAAGACCAGGTTCTATCAGGCCTCCTCGAGCGAGATGTTCGGGAGCGCGCCGCCGCCGCAGAACGAAAAGACCCCGTTTCGGCCGAGAAGCCCCTATGCCGCGGCCAAGGTCTACGCCTACTGGATGACCGTGAATTACAGGGACGGGTATGGGATGTTCGCCTCCAACGGCATACTCTTCAACCACGAGTCCCCAAGAAGGGGCGAGACGTTCGTCACGCGGAAGATAACCAGGGCGCTCGCGAACATCGTAAAGGGCGGCCAGAAAAAACTCTACCTCGGGAACCTCGACGCCAAAAGGGACTGGGGCTTCGCCCCTGAATACGCCGAGTGCATGTGGAGGATGCTCCAGCAGGATACGCCGGACGACTACGTCATAGGCACCGGCGAAAGCCGCAGCGTAAGGGATTTCCTCGACGCCGCGGCTGACTACGCGGGGATAGAGATAGAGTGGAGGGGCAGGGGACTGAAGGAAAAGGGCGTCGTCAGGTCGGCCTCCAAAGACATCCCGGCCGTAAAAAGCGGGGACGTGATAGTGGAGCTTGACCCGAAATACCTGAGGCCCACGGAGGTGGACGTCCTGAAGGCGGACATCTCGAAGGCGCGCAAATCGCTCGGCTGGTCGCCGAAGATAACGTTCAACGACCTCGTGAAAATAATGGTTGACTGCGATTTCGAATCCCTCGGCGTTCCGGCCAGGGGCGAGGGAAAAAGGGTTCTCGTGAAAAAGGGCATCGGCTGGACAAGGAATAAACTCACGGTCGGATGATGATTGCAAATGAACCTCCCTGCCGTAAACGGCAGGGTTTTTAAACTTCCCCTCCCCAACCTTTACAGTGACGGGAGGGCTTACTTGCTTTTACCCCTCTCCCCCTATGGGGAGAGGGTAGGGTGAGGGGTATAAAGGCGAAGGGTATAAATAAACCACTATGAATTTCTATAAGACGAAAAGGGTGCTCGCAACCGGCGGGGCCGGTTTCCTCGGACGGTCAGTCGTGGAAAGGCTCGGGAAGCTCGGCTGTGGCGAGATATTCGTCCCGAGGAGCGCGGACTACGACCTCGTTGACGTAAGGGCCGTAAAAAGGCTCTACAGGGACGCTTGCCCCGATATCGTCCTGCACCTCGCGGCGGCCGTGGGCGGCATAGGCGCGAACAGGGAAAACCCCGGCAGGTTTTTCTACGAGAATCTGATGATGGGCGCTCAGATGATGGAAGAGGCGAGGGTCTTCGGCGTTGAAAAGTTCGTGGCCCTGGGCACCGTATGCGCGTACCCGAAGTTCACGCCCGTGCCATTCCGGGAGGAAAACCTGTGGGACGGCTACCCGGAGGAGACGAACGCGCCCTACGGGCTGGCCAAAAAGATGCTCCTCGTGCAGTCCCAGGCCTACAGGGAGCAGTACGGATTCAACTCTATCTACCTCCTGCCGGTGAACCTCTACGGCCCGGGCGACAACTTCGACCCGGACTCGTCCCACGTCATACCGGCGCTCATAAGGAAATGCGTCGAGGCAACGGAGAAAAAAGACCCGTCCATAACCGTCTGGGGGACCGGAACGGCCACGCGGGAGTTCCTCTACGTGGACGACTGCGCCGAGGGGATAGCGCTGGCCGCCGAGAGATACAATAAAAGCGACCCCGTGAACATGGGCGCGGGCTTCGAGATATCCATAAAAGACCTTGCAACGCTTATCGCGAGGCTCACGGGCTTCGGCGGCGCGATCCTCTGGGACCCGTCAAAACCCGACGGCCAGCCCCGGAGACGCCTTGACACCACAAGGGCGAAAGAAGAATTCGGCTTTACGGCGAAAACACCGTTTGTCGAGGGGCTGAAAAGGACGATAAAGTGGTGGAGGGGGCAGAGGGGTTAAGCGTGGGCTATAAAATCACATATACATCCAGAGGGCCTGTGGTTGAAGATGCGGGCGGGCTGTTCCTTACTATGCGGCTTATGTGGAGGGAGCTCCTTTCCGCAAGGGAACTCATCTGGAGGCTTTTCCTCAGAGACTTTTTTGCGAGATACCGTCAATCCGCTATAGGCATCGCATGGGCTGTTCTTATGCCCATCATAACGGTTGGAATGTTTGTGGGGATGAACAGCGCCGGCATACTTTCCATCGGGGATGTCGGCATACCTTATCCTCTCTACGCGCTCATAGGGCTTACCGTCTGGAACGTATTCACCGTCGGCGCGACCGCTTCTTCAGGCGCGCTCGTCAATGCCGGGGCAATGGTCGTAAAGATAAACTTCCCCAAGATTTCTCTCGTATTCGCGGCCATGGGGCAGAGCATCGTGGAGACCATCATCCGCATGGCGTTGATAGCCCTTGTCTTTGTTTATTACGGGATTGCGCCGAGCTGGGGGGGGCTCGTTATAGGCCTGATATGCATTGTGCCGATGTATCTTCTGACCACGGGGGTAGGGTTTATCCTCTCGCTCGCGACCGGGGTCTTGAGGGACATACCGAACATCCTGAATGTCGCGCTCATCATGGCGATGATGCTGACCCCTGTTGTATATCCGATAAGGGGGGACAGCCTCCTCGCCCGCGTCAATGTCTGGAACCCGTTCAATTATCTGGTGAACGTGCCGAGGGATTTTATCGTCCGCGGGCAGACGGAATCTTTAGGCGGGTTCGCCGTTATGGCAATATTGTCGCTCGTTGTGTTTTATGCGGGCTGGAGGGTCTTTTACCTCGCGCAGGCAAAGATAGCGGAAAGGATATGAGTGATACGGTCATAAAGGTAGAAGGTGTTTCAAAGAAATACTGCCGGAGCCTCAGGCACACGATGCTCTACGGCATGGCCGACCTTACGAGAAGTTTTGTCGGGATTGGCCAGCGGGGCGAAAGACTGCGCGACGGGGAGTTCTGGGCGCTCGATAACGTAAGTTTTGAACTGAAACGCGGCGAATGCCTGGGGCTTATAGGTCTAAACGGCTCCGGCAAATCAACGCTTTTGAAACTCCTCAACGGGATCTTCATGCCCGACAGGGGGCGAATAGAAATAAATGGCCGCATGGGCGCGCTGATAGAGGTAGGCGCCGGGTTCCACCCCATGCTCACCGGGCGCGAGAATATATACGTCAACGGCGCCATTCTCGGGATGACGAAAAAGGAGATAGATAAAAAATTCGACGAGATAGTGGACTTCGCCGGAATAGGGGAGTTTATAGATTCTCCGGTGAAGCACTACTCAAGCGGGATGTATGTGCGGCTGGGTTTTTCGGTCGCCGTCCACTGCGAGCCGGACATACTCCTTGTGGACGAGGTGCTGAGTGTGGGGGATATGGATTTCCAGTATAAATGTTTTAAAAAAATAGACGAGTTTAAACGCAACGGGAAAAGCCTTGCCTTGGTTTCGCACGATATCATGATTATAAACAAGCTGTGCGGCAAGGTTATTTTCCTGGATCAAGGTACCGTCAAATACGACTCCAATACAGGCGACGCTATAGATCAATATCTTGCCGACACAACGGAAAAAGAAGTAAAAAGGGTAAGTAAAAAATTCGGACATATTAACGAAATTGACAAGAAAAAGTCAAAAAAGATATTTTTTAGCAATGTGAGATTATGCGATTCCGAAGGGAAAGAGACAAACGTTTTCAATGTAGGACAACCGATTATCGTTAAGGCGACATTGGATGCTGATATAAAGGTAGATACCCCCGTTTTTGGAGGGATAATTTACAGTGAGGATGGAATCTATCTGGGAGGGTTTAACTCCCTTTCCGCGGCTGATTCCATTATGAGGAGTCTTGAAGGTTCATATGAAATTGAATATCACATCGGCGGGCTCTTTCTGTCCGGGGTATATCATCTGAGTCTGGTGATCCACGATGCGACTGGTAAGATCATCTATGACGTGCACGATAAAAGCTTTTCGTTCGTCATAAAGGGAAATGCCATGTCCCTGCCGTATACTGGCTACGTCAGAGTACCATGCGAGTGGAAATACAAAAAACTATCCGTCAATGAGGTAAAATATGGTTTTGCTGATTAACCCGCCCAACCCGCCCAATAGAGTTTCAAACAAGGATATGATGGGCGGTTTCGGGCAGTGCTACCCGCCTGAGTGCAACGTAAAAGTCCCACCCATTGATATTCCGTATACCGCCGCCGTACTCCGTGAAAGCAAAATTGACGTTAAGGTAATAGACTGCCTTGGTCTATCTTTTTCTTTAGAATACCTTATTCCAGAGTTAAAAAAATATCCGGCAAGGTTGATTTTCCTCAGAACCTCAACTTCAACGTTCCTTTGGGATACCGAGGTGTCCCGAAGGATAAAGGAGGAACTGAACGCTACCGTCGTTTTTTTCGGGCCGCATATAAATGTCGCTCCGGAGGATATTATGCGTCATCCCTGTGTGGATGCCATAGTCTTCGATGAGCCGGAATATACCGTCAGAGACATCGCCCTTCGCGGATTCAGAGACACACCGGGCGTCTGGTATAAGGAGGAGGGGAAGATAATCAAAAACATGAGGAGGGAACTCATCCGGGATCTCGATGAACTGCCTTTCCCTGCATGGGATATGTTGCCTTATATGGAATATACCATCGGAAACCTGATGCCGGACGCACGCCCAACGTTGTTCATGCAGACAAGCAGGGGTTGTCCGTACGGATGCGGCTATTGTCCCTATCCTCTCGCGCAGGGCACAAGATACAGGAAAAGGTCCCCCCGCAACGTCCTCGCCGAGTTTGAATATCTGGTTAAGAAGTTCAACGTCAAAAATATTATAGTTCGCGATGCGGAATACACCCTCGACAGGCAGCGGGTGGTTGAGATCTGTGAGGGGCTGATTAAAGCCGGCTTCAAGATAGCATGGAGATGCGAGACAAGGGTGGACACATTGGATGAGGCATTGATTGAACTGATGCATAAAGCCGGCTGTATCGGTATAAACATGGGGATAGAAAGCAAGAGCGAAGAGGTATGTAAAAAAATAGGCAGGAAGCCGCTCGATGAAGAACATACAAGGAATATCATACGCAAGTGTAAGGAGTTGGGCGTACATACATTCTGTTTCTTCATAATAGGCCTGCCCGGAGACGATTTGTCTACGGTAATAGAGACCCTGAAGTACGCTATTGCGCTTGACGCCGACACATCCCAATTTACCGTCGCCACTCCATATCTCGGGACGGATTTATATAGATGGGCGTCTGAAAATAACTATATGGAATCATTTGACCTTAGCAAGACTACCGGATACGAAGCCATGATGCGAAACGAACAGTTGACTTCAGAACAGATTATGTCATTGAGGAACGAGGTGCAGAGGATAGTTGACATGATTAAGAGTAGAGGAATTACCTGGGCAG
>JACRCI010000020.1 GCA_016219105.1 Deltaproteobacteria bacterium
CCGGAGTCTCTTTGGCGGCAAGACCCGCGGAGTCGTGGAGACCTGCCCTTGAGCTCATGATAAGGCCGGTTTGTTAACCCTGTATTGCGGTTGCCTTAAGTTTTAGAGGAGAGCCCGGACAAGTCTCATTGACGCGGCCTCTGAACACGAACATTAACGCCGCTGCCATTTAAAATTCACTCAAAAGGCGTAACCTTGACGCAAGAACGGACGGAGGAGGAGACCATGAAGAAGAGGATATTGATCGTAGAGGACGAGATAGACCTGCTGGACCTTGTCGACTTCAATCTCTCAAGAAAGGGCTTCGCCACTGCCGGGGCAATAGACGGGGTCGACGCGATGCAGAAGCTGGACGCCTTCAACCCCGACCTCGTCGTACTCGACCTTATGATGCCCAGGATGAACGGCTGGGAGGTATGCAGGGCGATAAAGGCAAGGAACAGGGAACTGCCGGTCATCATGCTCACGGCGAAATGCGCGCCGGAGGACAAGGTTATGGGGTTCGAGACGGGCGCCGACGACTACGTGACCAAGCCGTTCAACATAAAGGAGCTCGTCATAAGGATAAACAACCTGCTTGAAAAAAAAACACATACCGAGTTCAGCAGGATACTGATACATGAGGTGGCGAACAGGATGGCGACTATCGGGTGCTACTCCGAGCTCCTCTCGAGCAAACGCGGCCCGATCTCCGAAGAGAACCAGAGCAGGTATTTAAGGTCTATATCCAGCCAGGTGGCAAACACCGCGGAGCTTATCGGCGAGATAGGGCACATTGTCTCGACAGGCGAGCCGGACGAGAACAGGCGGGAGAGCGCAAGCCTCGCCGCGATTATAAAAGACCTCTCGGGCTTCTACGGCCTCGCGGGCGAGCACAAGGGCATTAAGGTCGCCTTTGAGGACGGAGGCGATATGGATGTGGGCCCGAATGCGGCGGCGGTTAAGCAGGCGCTTACAAACCTCATAGGGAACGCGGTCAAGTACGGCAGGGAGAACGGCAGCGTCGAGATATCGACGATAGCGGCTCCGAAGGGGGTCGTCGTAAAAATAAAGGACGACGGCCTCGGCATCCCCGCCGCAGACGCCCCACACATCTTCAAAAGCGGGTTTCGCGCGAGCAACGCGGCGAAAAGCGGCGCCTCGGGGTCGGGCCTCGGCCTCTATATCGTAAAACGGCTTTTGGACAGGATGAACGCGACCGTCACTTTCTGGAGCGACGAGGGGGTCGGGACTACCTTCGCCATTCTTTTCAGGCGGAGCCGGCAAGAGGGGTAAGGTAGTCTTTTAGTCCGCGCCTGTCAAAAGCAAAAAGAAACGATAGGCGGGATTCATCCGTCACGCCGTTAGTTTCTTACGTATGCCACCCATGCTTCAAGTCCCCCGAGAGCGCAAGGACCATGTCTTTCGTGTTCCCCGGATCGCCGTCAGGATGAAAATAAACGCTTATATAATCCCACCGGAACTGGTCGATATCGTACTCGGAGGCCTGGGTCACGTACCGCGCCTTTCCGTCCGCGCCGGTCTTGAAGTGGTGCTCGTCGACCCCGAGGGGTTTTAATTCCCTCGGCTCCTTCCTCTCCAGCCATACCGTATAGACCGAGCCGGGTTTGAGCCCGGAGAAGTCCATGCCGATCGACCTCTGGCCGTAGGTGACGCCCATCCTCTCTATGATGGCCTCCCCACTGCCGCTACCGCCTGTCCTGTCCTGCAAGGGGAGTATCTTCCGCGCCGGGTAGTCGAAGCCGAGCGTCATTGCAAGAAGGAGAAAAACAACGGAAAGCAAAACCGGGGGTCTTTTACGGAAAAGTATCGTCGTCATGATATCCTCCGTCTGAAGACATTAAAAGTCGTATACCCCGAGCCCGAACCCGGCGGCATACCAGTAGAATTTAAGGAACTCGACTGTGAGCAACCCCAAAGACCTCGACCCCCACCACCTTGTCTCGTCAAAATTCGGAGAATCCACGCTGTAAGGCATTATGACGTAATCATCCGGCATTATGCGCCGGAACAGGTAGAGCGCCCTCTTCATGTGATAGGCGGAGGTGATGAGGACCATCGACCTGTACCCCTTCTCCTCGAATATGCGCCTCACCTCGATGGCGTTCTCGATCGTGCTACGAGACTTTTTCTCAAGTATTATGTTTAACTTGTCATTTTCGCTAAGTTTTTTATTGAAGAAGATGGATTCAAGCTCCGCGTCCTCGTGGACCCCGCTCAAAATCATCAACCCTGCCGTGCCGGAGGACAGGAGTTTCAGCCCCACTTCGGTCCTTCCTAGCCCGCCGGTGAGCACGACTATTGCATCGGCCTTTCCCCGCGCCTCGATTGCATCTATCGCCCTCACATCCCCGATGAAGCTGGAGAAGAGATATATAATATAGGACGCGACGAGCGCCGCGACGAGCGCGAGCCCCCTGCTATTTGCCTTATTATCCATTATACTTCAAAAAATCCCTTGCAGAGTCCCGTCTTTTATGCTATTTTTTTTAGATTACAATTTTCCCCGGAGGAGATCCAAATGGCAGCCACATGCGATATATGCAAAAAGGGCCCGACATTCGGCAACAATGTCAGCCACGCCCATAACAAGACCAGGCGGAGGTGGAACCCCAACCTCCAGTCTGTCCGCGCCATTCAGAACGGCAAGGTAAAGAAGATCCGGGTATGCAGCAGGTGCATCCGCTCAGGCGCGGTCACAAAAGCCGCCTGATCCCGTTCCAACATCTTTCGCTTACCGGACCCGCCGCGAGGCGGGTTTTTTTGTTCTCTTTGCGCACTTCAGGCATTCAGGGGAACAGGAGATAG
>JACRCI010000016.1 GCA_016219105.1 Deltaproteobacteria bacterium
CCTTCGTGTACCTTCCCTGCGGAATCCCTCTCATTCTGACACCTCCGTCTTTGTATTTTATCAGACTTTTGGTGTCTACTTTTTTCATCTTACCTCAATCAGCTCTTCCTTTGAAAGCCCGCACTGCTTGAGGATGCCGAGGAGGGTGCCTTTTGCAAGCTCGTCGTGGAGAGGCACAACGGTCTTGTGGTTCCCTTTCTGGAGGCTTACATGGCTGCCCTTCTGACGCACCACCTTGAACCCGCCCTTCTCCAAGATTCGGATCAGTTCCTTGCCGGAAAGCACGGGCCGCTTAGGCATTGCTGGCTATCTCCAGAGGGTACAGGACCACCTCGCCGGTGCTCTCAGGCACATCTTCCGACCCGAAGCTCTCAATATAAAGCTCCACGGCTTCCTTGAGATTGGCCTGGGCCTCCTCGATCGTTTTGCCCTGGCTCACGACACCCAGTTCCACACAATGGGCGACATACCATTTTTTTTCCCTTGTGATAACGGCGGTAAACTTTTTAGACATCGCGCACCTCCTTTTATTTATTACGGTCTTCTAAATGCATTGCTTTTCCATATCTTCCGTTTCGCCTGTATTATTTTACTCTCATTTGCCTGCTTTGTCCTCTCTGATTTTATCCTCTCAAGGAGTTTCTCCGCTCGTTTAAAATCCCCTCCGTCTCTTTGCCAAAGGCGTTACTTTTTTCTATAAACTTCATCGTGGCTTCCTATGTCGAGCAGGATGATTTCCTTTTCTTCGATAAGCAGCGTAAGCGTAACCCGGTAACTGTAGGTGAGGCTTGCGGCGTAGCAAGAAGAGAGTTTTCCGCTGAGGGGATGCAGTCCAAGCGAAGGGCGGAAAGGGTCGTGTCGCAAGGCCTCAAGCAGTTTTTTGAAGCGCGGCTTAATGTCCGGGTGCTTCCTGAAAAACCTCCGCGCCTGGCTTAGAAACTGCCTGAGCGTAACCATGGTGTACGCTATTCAGCTTCTTTTTCCACCGTCTTTAAAAGGTCGTCAACTTTTTTAAATTTTTTCACGCGGCCCGCTTTCACATCCTCCAATGACGCTTTAATGCGAGTAACGTATGCCTCGTCTCCAGCGGACACCAACTCCCGGTAATGTTCTTCTGAAATAACTACATATCGGGGCTGATTGTTTTTAATCACGTGCACCGGGCCGTCTTTCAGGACTTCATCCACCACGGAGATGCCCCTGCGCTTGATTTCCTGCGCTGGAATGGTATTCATATCAGTACTCCTTTCGGTATAAAATCTAACACTTGAAAGGCCGCCGCCGCAGGTTTTTATTTCCTGCGTTTCGGCCATTTAAGCTCGGCCTGAGCCGCGGCGAGCCGCGCTATCGGCACGCGGAACGGCGAGCATGATACATAGTCAAACCCGTTAAGGTGGCAGAACTCGACGGTCGCCGGGTCTCCGCCGTGCTCGCCGCAGATTCCGATTTTAAGATTTTTTCTCGTGCTTCTCCCTTTTTTTATCGCATCCACGATTAGAAGCCCAACGCCTTCGGTATCGAGCGACTGGAACGGGTCGTCCTTGAGTATCCCGGCCTTTTTCTCGTCAACGTAGTCCGGCAGGAACCTTCCGGCGTCGTCCCTGCTCATCCCGAGCGTCATCTGCGTCAGGTCGTTCGTGCCGAAAGAGAAGAACTCGGCCGTTACGGCTATCCTGTCGGCCAGGAGCGCGGCCCGCGGGACCTCTATCATGGTCCCCACGAGGAAGTCTACCTTCACGCCCTGCTCTTTAATGACCTCCTCTGCCACATCCCTTGTCGCCGAGGCGAGTATGTCGAGCTCCTTTTTGTCTATGACGAGCGGGTGCATTATCTCCGGGAAGACCCTTATGCCTTTTTTCTTGCACTCGCACGCGGCCTCCATTATGGCCCTGACCTGCATCCTGAGTATCTCCGGGTACGTGATGGAGAGGCGGCAGCCGCGGTGTCCGAGCATGGGGTTCGCCTCGTGGAGGCGGTCTATCTTCCTCTTTACCTCGTGGAACGACATGCCGAGGGCCTGGGCCAGATGCTTCTGCTCGCCTTCGGCATGGGGGACGAACTCGTGCAGGGGCGGGTCAAGGAGCCTTATGGTCACCGGCAGTCCGTCCATTGCCCTGAATATCCCGATGAAGTCCTTTTTCTGGAAGGGCAGGAGTTCGGCAAGCGCCTTTTTCCTCGATTCGACGTCGTCGGCCACTATCATCTTCTGTATGGCGAGCCTGCGCTCGTCGGTGTCGAAGAACATGTGCTCGGTCCTGCAGAGCCCTATGCCCTCGGCCCCGAGCCTTATGGCGTTTTCCGCGTCGTAGGGGGTGTCCACGTTGGTCCTGACCGCAAGCGTCCTTGCCGCGTCGGCCCATTTCATCACGGTCTTATACGCCTCCGGCATCTCGGGCTTTATCAGCGGCAGCGCGGTCCTGAAGACCTCTCCGGTCGAGCCGTTGAGCGTTATCTCGTCGCCTTCCCTTACAACGGTCCTGCCGACGGCCACGGTCTTTTCCCCGTAATCTATGACGAGGTCCTCGCATCCCACCACGCAGCACTTGCCCCATCCCCTGGCGACGACCGCGGCGTGCGAGGTCTTTCCTCCGGTGGCCGTGAGTATGCCCTTTGCGGCGTGCATGCCGCCCACGTCCTCAGGGTTCGTTTCCTTTCTCACGAGGATTACGTTCTTGCCCCTGGCGGCCCATTCCTCGGCGTCCTTGGCGGAGAGCACGACGCATCCGGCGGCCGCGCCCGGCACGGCCGGGTTGCCGGAGGAGAAGAATTTCTCCTTAAGCTCGGAGGCCGGTATGCCCGGGTCTATGACGGGATAGAAAAGCCCCTCTATGTCCTTGGGGGCTATCCTCAAAAGCGCGTCTTCCTTCGATATCAGCCTTTCCTTCACCATGTCCGAGGCCATCTGGAACGAGGCACTGGGAGAGCGTTTGCCGGCCCTTGTCTGCAGGATGTAGAGTTTCCCCTCTTCCACCGTGAACTCTATGTCCTGCATGTCCCTGTAGTGCCTTTCGAGCTTTTCCCTTACCCCGACGAGCTGGCGGTATATGACGGGCATCTTCTTTTTGAGGTCGCCGAGGTGTATGGGGGTGCGTATGCCGGCCACCACGTCCTCGCCCTGCGCGTTCATGAGGACGTCGCCGTAGAAGGTGTTTTTCCCGCTGTTCGGGTCCCTCGTGAAGCACACGCCCGTGCCGGAGTCCTTGCCCATGTTGCCGAAGACCATCTGCACGATGTTCACGGCGGTGCCCAGGAGCCCCGTTATCTTCTCGACCCTCCTGTAGGTCATGGCCTTGTCGGCCATCCAGCTCTTGACCACCGCGCCTATGGCCCCCCAGAGCTGGGTTGCCGGGTCCTGTGGAAAATCCTCGCCCGTGTTTTTTCTGTAGACCAGCTTGTATCTCCTGATGACCTCAGCCATCTCCTGTTCGTTCACGTCGGTGTCAACCACCCTGTTGGAGCGGACGTTCAGCCTTGCGCGGGTGAACCTCTCTTTTACCTCCCCGAATTCCTCCTCGAACTTTTCCCTGGCCACCCCCATTGCCGTGGCGCCGTACATGGTTATGAAACGCCTGTAGGCGTCGAGGACGAACCTCCTGTTCGAGGTCCTTTTCGCAAGCCCCTCCACGCTCCTGTCGTTAAGCCCCAGGTTGAGGATGGTCTCCATCATGCCCGGCATGCTCCGGGACGCGCCGCTCCTGACGGACACGAGAAGGGGGTCGGCCGGGTCGCCGAGGGTCTTTCCCACGAGTTTTTCAAGCCTTTCAAGGTTCTTTTCCACCTCTTCCCTGAGGCCGGAGGGGTATTTCCGGCCGCTTTTATAGTGAATGTCGCAGACCTCGGTGGTTATGGTGAAGCCGGCCGGGACCGGCAGTCCGATATTGGTCATCTCGGCCAGACCGGCGCCCTTGCCGCCGAGGAGATCTTTCATCCTGCCGTTGCCCTCGGCGTGTCCTCCGCCGAAAAAGTAAACGAATTTTTTCTTCGTCGCGCCTCTGGCCATAGATTAACGCCTCCGTAATGTCATTTCGTGCATTATTGTCCCAGGGGTTTACCCGTTCCGGTTCCCGGTTTACAGGGGGGCTATCCGGAGCGGGATTTAAAAAGTAACAAAAAAACGGGGGAAAGTCACCAGATAATTTTTTAAAAGCCTCCATTCCACGATATTCATATTTATGATATCCATATTAATCGGCCGGAAGGCCTGGATCTTTAAGCCCGTAGCGGTTTTTGCCCTCTTGACCTTTGTTTGGACGGAACCGGATAACCCCCTTTTTTACGGGGGAGGAGGCGGCAAAAGCGTTTTTTTGTCTTTTACTCCCTTGACATTTACCTCATATTTGTGATACACTTTCAAATTAAAACCTTGATTTCTAAACCCCTCATGAGGACCCCACTTATGGCGAATAACACCGGCGCCGCCGCCAACAATAATGACATCCTTAACCTTATAAGCTCCGGTAAGGAAAAGGGTTTTCTCACCTATGATGAGATAAACGACGCCTTTACGGACGAGAATTTTTCCGTTGAAGAGATGGACAATCTCCTCGAAACTCTCGGGGAACTCGGCATAGAGGTCGTGGACACGGCCGATAAGGCGGCCATAGCCGCGGAGGAAGCCGCGGAGGTCAAGGAAGCGGAACTGCCCGATGTCGAGAGGGTAGAGGACCCGGTAAGGATATACATGAGGGAGATGGGCGCGGTCTCGCTCCTTAAAAGGGAAGAAGAGATCGTGCTCGCGAAGAGGATAGAGGAGGCCCGGAGCGAGCTTAAAAGGCTTACCCTTTCGAGCCCCTTTGCCCTCAAAGAGGTGTTGAGGATTACCGAGAGAATAAAGGATGAAAAGACCTCCATAAGGAAACTCCTCGAGGAGGCCGAAGAGGGACAGTTCGACGAGTCGTACGCGAGCGAAATAGTCGCCATGACGGAAAAGCTCCGCAGGCGCAAGCCTCAAAACGCCTACAAGGTCCTGAAGGACATGAACCTGAGCTATAACGTGATAGCGAGGATAGTCAGCAGGATAGTCCGGATTGAGCAGCTTTTGGAGCGCGAGGAGAAAAAGAGGGGACCCAAGAAATCCGAGCGGGCCAGACTCAGGGTAAGGCGCATCATGAGGAGGCTCGGTATCAAGAGAGCGGAGTTGAAGGAGCTTTCCAGACAGGTCAAGGTGCACAACTATAACATGTGGGAGGCCAAGCAGCGGCTCATCGAGGCCAACCTGAGGCTCGTCGTGAGCATAGCCAAGAGGTATGTCAACCTGGGGCTTAAGTTCTCGGACCTCATCCAGGAAGGCAATATCGGGCTTATGAAGGCCGTGGACAAGTTCGACTACAAGAAGGGCTATAAGTTCTCCACCTACGCCACGTGGTGGATACGCCAGGCTATAACCAGGAGCATAGCGGACCACGGAAGGACCATAAGGATTCCCGTCCACATGATAGAGACGATAAACAGGCTCCTGCAGACGTCCCGCCAGCTCCTGAAGGAGCTGGGCAGGGAGCCCGACCCCGACGAGATAGCCGAGAGGATGGACATCCCCATATCGAAGGTAAGACGCATCCTGAGGCTCATGAAGCAGACCTTGAGCCTTGAGACCCCGATAGGCGACGATGAGGAAAGCTCTCTGGGGGATTTCATAGAGGACGAGAAAAGTCCCTCGCCCTCGGAATTGGCCATAGAAAGAGACCTTTCGTCCCAGACGTCCTCGGCGCTCGACAGCCTCACCCCGAGGGAGCAGAAGGTGTTGAAGATGCGCTTCGGCATAGGGGAGAGGCAGGACTACACGCTCGAAGAGGTGGGAAAAGTCCTGGGAGTAACGAGGGAGAGGGTGCGCCAGATAGAGGCAAAGGCCATCAGGAGATTAAGGCATCCCACCCGCGCGAAACTCCTCAAGGGGTTCTGCGAGAGCTGAGATGGTGCGGATGGGACCGGCGGAGTCGGTTGTTGGATGACCGGCTGAGCCGGTTGTTGGATGGTCGGCGTGGCCGGTTGGATTAAATCCTGGGGTGAGAAGGGCATAAGATGCGCAAATCGGGCGGCCGTTGAAGGCCGCCCTTTTTTTTGAACGGAATGCCCGCCGCAATCCCGCCGCTTTAGCGGCGGGTTGGGCGGGCTATATAAATGACAATTTCCTCACCGTCGAAGAATCTCCGCCATTGATGGCGGAGTTCTTCAACTGGGCGTAACTTCAAAGGCATCAAAGGGATACGCATAAGGGAGGTGGCTGTATTTTATCGTTTCTGATATCCATCGCGATACTCGCGCCTGTTCTGGGTTTTTACATCCTGCGCCGCAGGCGGCAATCCGAGAGGATCCGGAAGAAGGTGGCAAAGGCGCGTGAATACGGCACGCACGAGCCTGTCTCCATCCACCCGTATATAGACCCGGTCCTGTGCATAGGGAGCGGGGCGTGCGTAAAGTCCTGCCCGGAAAAGGACATAATAGGACTATCCGGCGGAAAGGGGAAGCTCATTAACGCCTCCCTCTGCATCGGGCACGGCGCGTGCGCCTCGGCCTGTCCGGTCGGGGCCATTACCCTTGTCTTCGGCACGGCCGCGCGCGGGGTCGAGCTGCCCTATCTTACCCCGCATTTCGAGACTAACATAAAAGGCGTTTTCATCGCCGGAGAGCTCGGGGGCATGGGCCTGATAAAAAACGCCGTCACGCAGGGCCGCGAGGCCGTGGACTTTATAGCCCGGAGGATTAAGGAGGAAGGTCCATCCCGAGAAGGCGTCTACGACGTATTGATAGCGGGCGCCGGGCCGGCCGGCATAGGCGCGTCCCTTAACGCGCGCAAACACGGGCTCAAATCCCTGACCATCTCACAGAACGATCTCGGCGGCACGGTCCTCCATTACCCGCGGCACAAGATAGTAATGACCTCTCCGGTGGACCTCCCCATGTACGGAAAGGTGAAATTAAAGGAGACGACCAAGGAGGCCCTGCTCGGTCTCTGGAAAGAGGTCTTCCGGAAAACCGGCCTTGAGATAAATTCAAACGAAAAGATGATTGGTTTGAAGAACGAGGGCGATTGGTTCAGGGTCACTACCACCGGGGGCGAGTACCTCGCAAGGTGCGTGGTGCTCGCCATAGGCCGCCGCGGGACCCCGAGGAAACTCGGGATCCCGGGCGAAGAGCTCCCGAAGGTCGCCTACAGCCTCATAGACCCGGAGCAGCACCGCGGCCACGCCCTCCTCGTGGTCGGCGGGGGCGACAGCGCCGTTGAAGCGGCTGTCGCGCTCTCGGATGGGCCGGGCAACCGCGTTACCCTGTCTTACAGGGGGGATGCCCTGAACCGCATAAAACCCGCGAACAGGGAGCGGCTGGAGAAGGCAGTTTCCGCGGGCGGAGTAAAGGTCATCTTCAATTCCAACCTGATAGAGATACGGGAAAAAGAGGCGCGCATGGCGGTTGGCGAGGAGGCTGTAACCATCCCGAACGATTACGTCTATATATTCGCCGGCGGGGAACTGCCGGGCGAATTCCTCAAATCAATCGGGGTCAGGATAGAGAAGATGTTCGGGACGCCCCGGAACTAAAATTTATAGCTCAGGCGCGTCATAAGGCGGTTTGTGGAATAGCCGGATGCCTGCTCGCGGTCAAACGACGCGGAGGCGCTCCAATTCCTGCTTATAAAAAGATAGCCGGCCGCGCCGAGCGAGTATGCGTTGTCCGTCTCTCCGGTGATTTCATAGCTCGACGCCATGACCGAGCCGCTTAAGACTATCTGCAGGACGTCGCGGAAGAGTCTATTCAATTCCATGCGGTATGAATCGTTCCTTGAGCTGTAATTGTCCGTAAGAGATGCGCTGAGGTTCATGTTCATGCCCGTATCGAGGAGGTTATCCGCGCTAAGCCCCATATTCAAAACGTTCGAAAGGGCGGGTGAACCCCCGGCCGCGGCCGTCTGATAATCTCGTGTCTGCCGTTCAATCCTTCCGTATACGGCGTATCTATCGCCGAGGCGCCAGTTGCCGCTTATGTAATAGGCGTCCTGCCTCGTGCCGTTAATGTCGTAATCCATTGACCTCCAGTAACGTATGGCCCTGAACTGGGTATAGCCGACCGCGAGGCTCATCCTGCCGTCGGGCAGGTAGGTGAGTTCCACTATCGCGTTGGTCGGGCTCAAGCCCCCGGCCGTTCGGTCAACGTCGGCCATGACCGAGCCGTAGAACCGCGTCTTCGTGACCGGCACGTATGAAAGCGTGCCGTAGAGGTACTGGCGGTCAGTGCCGCCCTTATAGGCGGTATGGACGAACGCCACAGAGGAGGCTATGTCGTCTTTGCGGTATGAGAGGTACGCCCCGGCCGTGAGGAAGTCCGGGTTCACGGCCCCTGTATAGGGGTCGGGCCGCGAGCCGGTAAAAAACCCCATGCCGAGGTCAGAGGTCTGATATAAAACGTTTACGCCGTCCACGCTCTCGATGGGGAGGTCCTTTGGCCTCAGCCTCCCGGCCGACAGGTAATAGCGTTGGCCCGAGTACTGAAGGTTAAAGGTGTCTATAAAGACGCTCTTTATGTTGCTGTTGTAGTCGCCAGGGCCGAGGCTCATGCGTTCCCTGCCGTCGAAATGAAACGACAGGCCGTTGTCCCGGTTTATCTTCGTTAAATCGAATCTCATGCGGGTTGTCAGGATATTCCTGTCGTACGCGGCCGCGCTTCCCGTTGAGAAGTAGTCCTCGACCGAGATTAAACCGTGACGCTCAACGGGAGGGGCGGCCGTTGAGGCGCCTGGCGCAAGAAAAGTGATTATGACGGCGCACGCCGCCATGCCGAGGGTGTATAACGCGGGGCGTCTTTCAGGCCGTTCAGCTTTACAGCAGTTATAAAAGACGCTCATGGCTCTTTCCCAACCGGATGACAGCTCAAACAGCCGGCGTTCGAGGTTGTTTTATGAACCTTGGCGCCTGAGGCGGTATGGCACTCTATGCATCCCCCTTTGTTGCCGTAGTTATAGGATGCATGGCAGTTTGCGCACACGGAGGCATGATGGGTTCTTGGAAATCCGGTAAAAGAGTGGTTTATAGTATTGGAAATCCACGTCGGATAGACGTGGCAGCTCTGGCAGACCGTGCCGAATCGCGTCGGGTAGGCGTTATGGGCCGCCGGGGCGGTTGTAGAGTGGCACGTGTAGCAACTGATTGTCGTGGATGTCGGATGGGTGTAGGTCCATCCGGTCGCGTATCTGTGGCAGTTTTCGCAGACCGTCCAGCCGTTTGTGCTGTGGTCGCTTGGCCTTGGGGGGTTGCTGTAGGACATGTGGCATGTGGCGCAGCCCGTGGTGACGCTCGAATGGGTGTAGGTCCATCCGGTCGCGTATCTGTGGCAGTTTTCGCAGACCGTCCAGCCGTTTGTGCTGTGGCGCGCGGTCTTCGGGGGGTTGCTGTAGGACATGTGGCATGTGGCGCAGCCCGTGGTGACGCTCGAATGGGTGTATGTCCATCCGGTCGCGTATCTGTGGCAGTTTTCGCAGACCG
>JACRCI010000001.1 GCA_016219105.1 Deltaproteobacteria bacterium
CTCATCCTCAAAATGTCCTCCGCCATAACGCCCTCCTTCAAAACAGGGCATTATAGCAACTCCAAAACAGGACATTTCTACTTTGGCAGAATAGGACATTATTACTTTGGCGTTACATAGTTTTTCTTATCCGCCCCGGGCCTTTAGAACCTGTATGCCGCGAGGAAACCCGCGTGCCGTCCGTCAACGGCGGGCACGAGGGCCATGTTCCCGCCTCCGGCCCTGTGCGCCCCGACTATGGCCTTTGCCGTGAAATAGCCTATGGCCGAGCCGAGGAACGCATCCGAGGCCCAGTGGGCGTCGTCATTGACCCTCGAAAGCGCGGCGAGTGTTGCGACGGCGTACGCAAGCGGCGGTATAAACGCGCTGTCGTTGTATTGCGCGGCTATCACCGTAGCCACCGCGAAGGCGCTCGATGCGTGCCCTGAAGGGAAAGAGAGGTCCGAGTTGGAAGAGCCCGGGCCGTCCCATCTCGTGTGGGGGTCTCCCGTATCGGGCCTGTGCCTGTGGGTGGAGAATTTAAGCGTCTGCGTGAAAACGCCCGTTACGACAAAACTCTCAAGCCCGAGCATGGCCGTTTGCCGGGCCCTTTCATTGTCGTAATAGCGGCCGCCGAGGTAAAGGAGCCCCAGCGGCGGGAGCGTGTATCTCCCGTCGCCGAAGGGCTTTGCGAAACTCGCCATGTCGTCGCTCGTGGAATTCCTTTTTTTCTGCGCCCAGCTCCGTATGTTTTCGTCGTAGGCATACAGCCCGGCGGTTATGCCGACAACGAGGGAGGCCTTTATCCAGTCCTCTTTTTCCCAGCGCGCCGGCGAGGTGAGGATGTTCGAGGTGTCCGTAAGATACCCTTTCCAGTAATTGCCGCCATTTTCAGCGCCTCCGGCCCCCGCAACGGCCGTGCAGGACAGCATGACCGTTGCGAGCAGGATTACGGCGCATTTTCCGCTAAAACGCACGAACACAGTTTGCTCCCTATTTAGTCGTTCGGGCCCCGGGCATGGAAGCGAGCATCGAATAGACCTTCCGCGCCTGTTCGAGGGTGTCTTCCCTGGCCCCGTTATTGTTTATCACAAAATCGGCGTATCCGAGCTTTTTTGAAAGCGGTATCTGCGCGTTCATGCGCGCCTTAGCCTCTTCCTCGCCGAGGTTATCCCTTTTCCTGAGCCTTAGCAACTGATTTTCCTCGTTCGCGTAGACCACCACGACCGTATCCACGGTCTTGTGAAGACCCACCTCTATAAGAAGGGGGGCGTTAAGGACGATTATCTCTCCGGGGCGGGCATCCCTGAGGGATTCCATCAGTTCAACTATCCTGCGCATTATCGGCGGGTGTGTTATCGCGTTGAGCTTTTCGAGCCGCCTTTGGTCCGAAAAGACGATCTTTCCGAGACGCCCGCGGTCTATCGAGCCGTCGCCCTTGAGTACCTTTTTCCCGAATTCCCTTACCACGGCCTCATAGGCGTCTTTCCCCGGACAGACGACCTCCCTGGCGATCTCGTCGGCGTCTATCATGAGCGCGCCAAGGTTTTTAAATTCCCCGGCAACGAGGCTTTTGCCGGAGGCGACCCCTCCTGTAAGGCCGACTATCAAGGATTGTCCTCCCCGACCATTATGAAGCTCAACTGCCTTCCGGTATCCTTGCCGTCTTTCCTGTATGAAAAAAAGACGTCGTTCCTGCATGATGTGCAGATGTTCTCCACGCCTATGTTTTCCTCTCTTAACCCGGCTTCCTTAAGGAGAAGCATGTTCGCCCCCCTTATATCCACCCGCGCCGAATCGCGCCCCTCTGCCTTTACGTATCTTTCCGCGTCCCGGCCAAAGGCCTTTTTGAACTCGTCCGTTACGTCCTTCCCGACGACGTAACAGCAGGGGCCTATCGAGGGGCCGAGGGAGGCTCTCAGTCCTCCTGCGTCCGAGCCGAATTTTTCAATCATGGTACAAACGGCCCTCTCGGCCACCCGCCTGACCGTGCCCCTCCACCCGGCATGCACGGCGGCCGCGGCCCTTTTTCCAGGGTCGAATATCAATATAGGAAGGCAGTCCGCGGTAAGCACTCCCACGGCAGCGCCCTGCACGGCCGTTATTATCGCGTCCGCCTCAACGGAAGTATAGTCGCGCGCGCCTGAGGATTCAACCGTAACGACGTTATCCCCGTGCACCTGCCTTACGGTTGCGAGCCTTGCGGGGGCAAAGCCGAATCTCCGGCCCGCCAGAGCCCTGTTTGCTTTTACGTTCTCGATTTTATCTCCGAGGTTGAGGCCCATGTTCAGGGAGGAAAACGGGCCGCGGCTCGTCCCGCCGGTCCTGCCGAGGAAGGCATGGACGCATCCGGGCTCGCGGCCAAGGGCCGCGGATAAAATATGGAATATACCGTTATCTTTTGCGGGCATTTTCCGCAAGGCCCCGCGCCTCAAGGGTCTCGATGAGCTTTTTCATATCCTGAGGATACGGGGCTGTCCACTCCATGAATGCCCCGGTCGAGGGGTGCAGTATCCCGAGGGTCAGGGCATGAAGGAACTGCCCTTTGAGTCTTTTTATCCCGTCCGCGACGGCCAACCAGCCGTCCTCGACGGCCTTTTCGAGCGTCTGCGGCGTGTACCTCCTGCCGTATACCGGGTCGCCGACTATCGGATGCCCGATGCTTGCGAGGTGGACCCTTATCTGGTGGGTCCTTCCGGTCTTCGGGGTTATTTCAAGGAGGGTAAAGCCGCCGTAGCGCCTCAAGACCCTGTAATGAGTGACCGAGGCCCTGCCGCTCTGCGTCCGCGGAGACATCTTTTTCCTGTCCGTCATGTCCCTGCCGATCCTCAGGTCTATCGTGCCCTGCGCGCGCGCGACCCTGCCCCACACCAGCGCGTGGTAGCGTCTTGTGGTTGAGTGGTTTTTGAACTGCCTTGAGAGGCTTACGTGAGCCGGGTTATTTCTGGCTACGACGAGCACTCCGCTTGTGTCTTTGTCCAGCCTGTGGACTATACCCGGCCTCAGGGGGCCTCCCGCGTTGGAGAGATTGCGCGTATGATGGACGAGGGCGTTTACGAGCGTTCCGTCCGGCCTTCCGGCGCCGGGATGGACCGCGAGACCCTGGGGTTTGTTTATGACGATGATGTCGTCGTCCTCATAGACGATATCGAGGGGGATTGCCTCAGGCCCAACCGTTGGCGCCAAGGGCCGGGGGAGGCTTACGCTTATGGTTTCGCCGGGCCTTACCCTGTGGCTTGCCTTTACGGGCGAGTCTTGAACGAGGATAAGCCCTTTTTTGATCAATCCCTGTATCCGTGAGCGGCTTACGTCTTTAAGATTTTCGCTCAGGTACAGGTCGAGCCGTTTTGAGGCGCTTTTTTCTTCCACGGTCAAGGTGCGTGTTTTTTTCATAGGAAAAGGGGAGAGATGACGCCCTCTACCAGATTTTGGAATCCACGCCGCCGTGCCTTTTTATCATGATGTCCACAAGCGCCCTGTTGAAGAAGTTGGTCTTTTTAAGGATTTCAGGGACCACGCGGCTTTTGTAGAGGTCCTCCCCCTCGCGGATTTCCTTTTTGAGCACGTCAAAAAGCGTGTCGTTCTTTATGCCCTCATGGATTTTATCCAGGTTGTAAAGGGCTATGTCCGACACGATGGTGCGCGCAAGCCGCGCGGCCGCCTCAGGCGTGCTCACGAGCTTCATGGGGTTCCTTTTCCCTTGAAAGTTCCCTCACGAGGATGTCGGCGCTCCTTTCGGCGTTGGCGCGCACAAGCTCCTCGACCCTCGCCCCGTCGCGATGGATGAAGGCGGATACTATCTCGTCGTGCTGCTTTACCGAGGTGCTCATCCTGCCGGGCAGACTGAGGGCCGTAATCCTGAAGCGTTCGAACTGCTGGACTATCTGATGGGCGAGGGTCGAGAGCTTGTCGTTGCCGCACGCGCGAAGAAACGTCTCGTGGAACTGGTTGTCGAGCCTGAAAAACCCCTTGACGTCGTTTTTCTCCGCGCACCTGAGCATCTGCTGGTTGAGGCCCTTGAGCCTTCTTATGTCCTTTTCGGTGAACTTGGAGCACGCCTCCTTGGCGGCATAGCCTTCGAGGAGGCTCTTGATCGCGTAAAAATTGCGCACGTCCTTCGCGGTTATAGGGCATACGACCGCGCCTTTGCGGGGCGCCACGGTTATAAACCCCTCGCTTTCGAGCTGCCTGAATGCCTCCCTTATGGGGGTCCTGCTTATGCCGAAACTGGCGGCTATCTCGTGCTCCGGGACCCTCTCGCCCGGTTTAAGCCTGCCGGCGATGACCGAGTCCTTCACGAACTCGACAATCCTCTCCCTCAGGGTCATGGGCCTCTCGACCGGATAGTCCAATATCTTTATTTTTTCCATATATTTATGTATACTGTGTCCATACCGTAAAGTCAAGGTTTTTTTCTGTTTTTCCCCTGCAATCCGGGCAATTCCCATTGACACGCCCGCCAGTATCTGTTAAATTTTAAGTTTATTGTTTGTATCCGGAAAGGGGCATGGCGCAGACTATGAAAAAGAAGGTTCAGGTGCACGTGCCATATCCCATGCTTACAAAGAGGCTTGAGGACGTGGTTGAGGCCGGGATTGACCCGGAAGTTTACGTTGACGGGGCGACACTCGACCGCATTGACCGGCGCGAGCTGAGGGATATAAGGGAGATATTGACGGACAGGGGGCTGAGGATTACGCTCCACGGCCCTTACATGGACCTCTCGCCCGGGGCGGCTGATGAGAAGGTGCGGCTCATAACCATGGAGCGTTACAGGCAGACGCTTGACGTCGTGGCCGAGTTGAGGCCGGCATGCGTGGTGCTGCACGCCGGGTATGACGCGAGACGGTTCGACGGGGACGTGGACCTGTGGCTTGGACAGAGCCTTAAAACGTGGCCTGAGTTCATAGAAAAGGCCGCTCGATCGGGCACGGTCATAGCCGCGGAGAACGTCTTCGAGGAGGATCCGGGGCCGCTTAAAAGGCTTGTGGAATCCTTCAATTCGCCGGTCTTCGGGGTGTGCCTTGACCCCGGGCATCTCAACCTCTTTTCAAAGGCCCCGATGGAGGAGTGGTTCAGGGCCGTGGGGCCGAGGATAGCCGAGGTGCACCTCCACGATAACCGCGGCGGATGGGACGAACACCTGCCCATAGGGGACGGAGGCATAGATTTTCCGCTGTTTTTTACCCTCCTCAAGAAATATTCAAAAGACCCGGTATACACGATCGAGCCCCACGGAGAGGACGCCCTCCAGAGGGCGCTTGAGGCGGCGCGGAGGTATATCTGAAGCGCCAACGCATGGAGAAGTTGGCACTCAGCCCCGCCCTCTGTGTTTTAATCCTGCTCATATTGTCCTTCGGCGTTTATCTCAACTCCGTCTCAGGCGCCTTTGTCTTTGACGACAATTATCAGGTGCTGGGGAACCCTTGGATCAAGGACGTAAGCCGCATCCCGGAGATTTTTACTTCCGATGTGTGGGCGTTCAAGGGCGTTGGGGTAGGGAATTACTACCGCCCCCTCATGCACCTTTTCTACATGCTCAGCTACCACGTCTTCGGCTTGAAGCCTTGGGGTTTTCACCTCGTGAATATGCTTTTCCACGCAGGGGTCTCGGTACTTGTCTTTTTAGTTGCGCTTCGGCTTTTCAAGGATGGGGAGGGGGTTGAGCCCGGCGGCTCTTTGATTCCAGCCTTTGTTGCCGCGGTTTTCTTTGCGGTCCATCCCATACACACCGAGGCTGTTGCATGGATAGCAGGGTTGCCCGAGGTGTCCTTTACTTTTTTCTACCTCCTTTCTTTTTATCTTTATACGAGGGCGGGAGGGACGGGGCAGTGGGGGTTCGGCCTTTCCCTTGTCTTTTTCTTCATGGCCGCGCTCTCGAAGGAGACAGCCCTTACTCTGCCACTGCTCATCTTCGCGTACGATTATTCGTCCGGCGAAAAGGCTTCCCTCCGGAGCCGCTTAAAAAGATACATCCCGTATCTTTTAGTGGCCGGGGTATACTTCGTTCTCAGGACCTACGCAATTAAGGGTTTCGCCCCATTAAAGAGTCATTCCGATTTGAGCGGTTACGAGTATTTCATCAACATCTTTCCTCTGTTCGTCAGATATCTCGGAAAGCTTGTTTTGCCGGTTAACATGAACGCCTTATATGTATTCCACCCGGTTTCGTCCATTCTCGAATGGAAGGGGATGTTTGCCCTTATTTTTACGCTCGCGTTCGCGGCCTTTGCATATTACATGAGAAAAAGAAGCAGACTGATTTTCCTGAGTCTTTTATGGATAGCTCTGCCCCTTCTGCCCGTCCTCTACATCCCGGCCCTCGGGAAAAATGCATTTGCGGACAGGTATCTCTACCTTCCGTCCGCCGGGTTTACGATGCTTCTCTCGATGGGGCTTTGCCGTCTCGCCGCGTCAAGAAGGAAGGCTTTTCTGCTCGTGCCCGTCGTTGCGGTAACAGGGCTTTATTCCGCAGGCACCATAAAAAGGAACCCTGTGTGGAAAGATGGACTCGCGCTGTGGGGCGATGTAGTGAGGAAGTCCCCGGATGCTTACGAGGCGCACGAGAACCTCGGCGCTGCCTATCACAATCTCGGTCTTGCGGACGAGGCCGTGAAAGAGTATTTGAAGGCACTGGAGCTTAATCCCTATCATGCGCTGGCCCATTACGACATCGGCGTCGTTTATGGAGAGCATGGCCTTGTGGATAAGGCCATAGAGGAGTACAGGATATCATTAAGGCTTAACCCGTATGCTGCGAACGCGCACAATAATCTCGGGAGTGCCTATTACGAAAAAGGTCTTATGGATGAGGCCGTGAAAGAGTATTTGAAGGCCCTGGAGCTTAATCCCTATCATGCGCTGGCCCATTACAACATCGGCGTCGTTTATGGAGAGCATGGCCTTGTGGATAAGGCCATAGAGGAGTACAGGATATCTTCAAAACTTGACCCTGATTACGCGAACGCGCACAATAATCTCGGCCGTGCCTATTACGAAAAAGGTCTTGTGGATGAGGCCGTGAAAGAGTATCGTACCGCGTTGATGCTGAACCCTGTGCATGCCACGGCTCACAATGACCTTGGCCGCATCTATTATGAGCAGGGCAGGACCGATGAGGCTGTGGGGGAGTTTAAGAAGGAGATCGAGATTAACCCCGGCAACGAGTTTGCACACAAGGCCCTCGAGTCCATTATTGCCGGTAAATAGCCGATACGGAGACCAGCCCGGCACTGACGCCCCTTCCGGCGTCTTTCTCTTACCGGGAGCGCGGTTATCGCCTTTTCCGGGTAAGAACCCCTTGTGTAGCCGTTAAATCCCTTGACACATGGCATGGTTGTCTTATATTATAATTAACTTGCTTAGTCTCTTGCCCCGCAGGCGCGCCACACTGCGAGGGACTGCTATTTCATTTTAACAGTTTGCGGAAAAACTCGAAACTTATTCAGGCTGCTCAAAAAGCTCCAGATGCAAGGCGTCGAGGAGCGAGGAATGAGGCGTAGTTATCATCTACGCCGCAGTGACGAGCGACGAAGACAACGCAGCAGATGGACTTTTTCAGCAGCCTGCTAAAGAAAAGGCGGGATTAGAGGCCGCATATCATGCTCGAAGGACTCTCGGATAAGTTAAGAGGCATCATAAAGGACATAAAAGGGCACGGCACTCTCAGCGAGTCCAACATAGAGAGCGCCCTGAAGGAGGTGAGGCTCGCCCTTCTTGAGGCCGACGTGAATTTTGCCGTTGTCAAGGATTTCATCGCGAGGGTCAGGGAAAAAGGCCCTCGGCAAAGATGTCCTTTTAAGCGTAACCCCGGCCCAGCAGTTCATAAAGGTCGTCAACGCCGAGCTTACCTCGGTGCTCGGGGGAGCGGCCTCGGAGATTACGTTCAAGGGCAGGCCCACGGTCATCATGCTCGCCGGGCTTCAGGGATCGGGCAAGACAACGACCACGGCCAAGCTCGCGCTGCTTTTGAAAAAAAAGGGCCGGAATCCCTTCATGGTTCCGGCGGACCTCGCGCGTCCGGCGGCCGTATTGCAGCTTGAAAAGCTCGCCTCGGAGATAAAGGTTGACTCGTTCGGCGTTGAGGGGAGAAAAGACCCGAGGGACATCTGCCGCGAGGCCCTGCGGGTCGCAAGGATCAAGGGTTACGACACCATGCTCGTTGACACGGCCGGAAGGCTCCATATAGACACGGCCCTGATGGACGAGTTGAAGGACTTGAAGGAGATACTCTCGCCATCGGAGATACTGCTCGTGGCCGACGCCATGACGGGCCAGGACGCGGTCGCGACCGCCAGAGGCTTTGACTCCGCCGTGGGGCTTACGGGGGTGATACTTACGAAGCTCGACAGCGACGCCAGAGGCGGGGCCGCGCTCAGCATGCGCATGGCCACGGGCAAGCCGATAAAATTCGCGGGCACCGGGGAGAAGATAGACTGTCTTGAGGTCTTTTATCCCGACAGGATGGCCGGCAGGATCCTCGACATGGGCGACGTCCTGACCCTCGTTGAGAAGGCGCAGGAGGCTATAGACGAAAGGAACGCCGTCGAGATAGAAAAGAAGATAAAGAAGGACACGTTCACGCTCGAGGATTTCAGGCTTCAGCTCCAGCAGATAAAACGCATGGGCTCGCTCGACAGCATACTTTCGATGATACCGGGGTTCAATTCCATTAAAAAGGCCAAAGGCATGGACGTGAACGAAAAGGAGATAACGAAGGTGGAGGCCATAATAAGCTCCATGACCATGAGGGAGAGGAAAAACCCGGACGTCCTGAACGCGAGCCGCCGCGCGAGGATCGCCCGCGGCAGCGGCGCCACGGTGCAGGACATAAACAGGCTCATTAAACAGTACGGCCAGATGCGCGAGATGATGAAGAGGTTTAAAAAAGGCGGGATTAAGAGCCTGAAGAATCTCCTGCCGGTATAATAACGAACAGGCGGTTTTTCAAGAAGGAGGTAGTAAGGAAGATGGGTGTGAAGATAAGGCTGACCAGATACGGCGGAAAGAAAAAACCGTTTTACCGCATCGTCGTGGCGGATTCCCGTTCGCCCAGGAACGGCAGGTTCATAGAGGTCGTGGGCACCTACGACCCCAAGAAAAACCCGGCCGCGGTAGTGCTTAAAAACGAGCGGATCTCCAGGTGGCTCGCCAAGGGGGCCCTGGCCACGGATACGGTAAGGATGCTGCTTAAAAAGGCAGGCATAGGCGTTGCCGGCGGCAAGGCCGCGGGCACGGAAGCGGCCTGAGTCAATACCGGAGGCGGGCCAATGAATGAAGGAGATGACCCGGCGCATCGCGAAGGCGATAAGGACGATACTCACCGTTGCTTCGACAAAGCTCCGCGGACGCTCCATGATGGAGATAGGTGAGTAAGGGCGGAAAGGTAGCGCTCGGCAGGGTAGCCGGGGCCCACGGCGTAAGCGGCGAACTCAAGATCGTCCCCTATATCGCCGGAGACGACGCGGTCGGACACATGGAGTTTTTCAGGTCGGCCTGCAAGACCCTCCACATAGGCGGCGTCTCATACGCCGTGCGGGACATGAAGCACCACGGAGGGGTTTTGCTCGTAACGCTCGAGGGCGTTATTGGAAGGGAAGGGGCCTCTGCCCTCAGGGGAAAAGAGGTTTTGGTGGAAAGGGACGCGCTGCCGGAACCTTCCGAAGGGGAATATTACCGGTTCGACCTTATCGGCATTGAGGTAAGGACAGAGGACGGCCAATACCTCGGAGAGGTTACGGACGTCTTTTCCACCGGCAGCAACGACGTCTATGAGGTAACGGGGCCTATGGGCGAGGTGCTTCTGCCGGCGATCAAGGAATGCGTAATCGCCGTGGATGTTCCGGGGCGGAGCCTCACTGTGCGGCCCATGGACGGGCTTTTGCCGGAGGCAAGAGGGCGCGGCGAGGGAGCTTTGAAGCCCGCGAACGCCAGGGGTAAAAGGGGTAAAAAATGAGGTTCGACATTCTGACGCTCTTTCCGGGGTTTTTTGATTCCCCTCTTAAGCAGAGCATAATAGGCCACGCGATAGAGAAGGGGCTGCTTGAGGTCCGTGTCCACAACATAAGGGATTACGCAACGGACAAACATAAGATCACCGACGACGCCCCTTACGGCGGAGGACCGGGGATGGTGATGAAGGTCGAGCCGGTCGTTAGGGCGCTCGAATCAATCCTTCAGGCCGGCCTCGACGGCCAACCAGCCGGCCTCGCCGGAGCCGGACAAGAGGCGAGAGCCAACCGGTCGGCTACGGCGGATACCGCCGTAATCCTTACGACCCCTCAGGGTCTGCCCCTTAATCACAGGATGGCGCGGCGACTGGCGGAAAAGAAAAGACTCGTCATCGTCTGCGGTAGATACGAAGGGGTTGACGAGCGCATAAGGTCGTTCGTTGACATGGAGATATCGGCCGGCGATTACGTGATGACCGGAGGGGAGATACCGGCCCTTGCCATAATGGACTGCGTGGGAAGGCTCGTGGAGGGGGTTTTAGGGGACGCCGAATCCATTGTGACCGAATCGTTCGCCGGCCGGCACTCCGGCCTCGACGGCCAATTGGGCGTCCTTGACGGCGGGCTGCTTGAATACCCTCAGTATACAAGGCCGGAGTTGTGGCGGGGGATGAAGGTGCCGGCCGTGCTGCTCTCGGGCAACCACGCCGGGATAGAGCGCTGGAGGAGGAGGGAAAGATTGAGGCGCACGCTGGAGAGAAGGCCGGACCTCCTCGATTTACGGCGCGCCGTCGCGGGACTTGATGACGAGGACAGGGAACTCATGGAGGAGCTTGAAGAGGACCGGATAACGGGACATTAACTATTTACTTAACGGAGGTTTTTATGGGCATCATTGCCGATATCGAAAAAGATTATCTGAGGACCGACATCCCGGAGTTCCGCCCCGGAGACACGGTGGTGGTGAACGTCAGGATAAAGGAAGGCGAGAAGGAGAGGATCCAGGCGTTCGAGGGCGTTGTGATAAAGAAAAAGGGCGGAGGGGTAAGGGGATCGTTCACCGTGAGGAAGATCTCCTACGGAGTGGGCGTGGAAAGGGTGTTTCCGCTCCATTCGCCTTCGATAGAGTCGGTGAAGATAAAGACCAGCGGCAGGGTGAGAAGGGCCAAGCTCTATTATCTCAGGGCGCTTAAGGGTAAGAAAGCGAGGCTCGACGTCAAGTCATAACCGGGCGGGAGGTTCCACGCGTTCCAGAGGTCCGGCGTTTTTTGGTTTCCTTCGCCTTCAAGATTTTTTCACCCGGCCAGACGGATATCCCGGATAGATTCCCAAGGTAGATTCCCAAGATAGATTCTCCGGATCGGTCGCTTTGATGGATTCCTTCGAGAGAGAAGCCTGCCGGATGGGATACAGGTCAGTGGCCGGAGTGGACGAGGCCGGAAGAGGCCCGCTCGCCGGTCCGGTCGTGGCCGCGGCCGTCATATTCCCCGTCCTTCCGCTTCAATGCGGCATAAAGGATTCCAAGAAGCTTTCGCCGCGCAAAAGAGAAGCCTTGGTCCTTGACATATACCGCAGCGCTTCTTCCGTCGGGGTCGGCATTGCCTGGCCCGACGAGATAGACGGTATCAACATACTCAGGGCGTCGCTAAAGGCCATGGAAAGGGCCGTATGTTCCCTGTCCCGTCCCTCGTGCGGCGGCGTAAAACCGGATTTCCTCCTGATTGACGGCCCCCACCGCATCGTTGCCCTCGATATCGCGCAGAGACCGATCGTCTCCGGCGACACGCTCAGCATAAGCGTAGCCGCCGCATCAATCGTCGCAAAGACGGCGCGGGACAGCATAATGAGGGCCTACCACTCCATCATGCCCGGGTACAATTTCCTCGGCAATAAGGGGTATCCAACCGGCGAACACGTCTCGGCCCTCGAAACGATAGGCCCTTCGGCCATACACCGCAGGAGTTTCAGCTACGGCAGGAAAGGGAGTTAGACGGGCATGGTGTTACGCAGGCTCCTTGGACGTATCCCCCCCAAACAGGACAGCCGCGCGGTAGGAATTACCGGCGAGGAAGAGGCCGCGAGACTGCTTAAAAGAGGCGGCTTCAGGGTTATCGAAAAGAATTTCAGAACCCGCGCCGGCGAGATAGACATAATAGCGCTTGACGGGGACACCGTCGTGTTCGTCGAGGTAAAGACGCGCTCGGGGGACTCTTTCGGCCTGCCGAAGGATGCCGTCGGGGCGCTCAAGCAAAGGCGCATCCTATCGGCGGCGAGGGCCTATCTCGCGGCAAACCCCCGGCTCAAGGACAGCCCCGTCAGGTTCGACGTCATAGGGATTTTCATGGCTGGAGCGAGCCCCGTCGCCGAGCATATAAAAGACGCCTTTGACGCCGGTGAGTGAGGGGGTTTAAGAGCCGCGGCATGAAAAAAACACTTTTTATCATAGACGGCTCATCCTGCATATACCGCGCATACCACGCCATCCCGCGCTTTACCACATCGAAGGGACTGCCCACCAACGCGGTCTACGGTTTTATCCAGACGCTCAAGAAAATCATAAAGGCATATTCGCCCGATTACCTCGCCGTGGCCTTTGACGTCAAGGGTCCTTCCTTCCGGCACGGGCTCTTCGAGGAATACAAGGTCGAAAGGCCGCCCATGCCCGACGACCTGAGCGTGCAGATACCGTATATAAAGAAGGTCACCCGCGCGTTGAACGTCCCGGCTTTCGAGAAGGAAGGCTATGAGGCCGACGACGTCATAGCCACGCTCGTGGAGAGGTTCGGCGGGCAGCGGCTTAAGGGGGAGGGACTTAAGATAGTCATCGTGACCGGAGACAAGGACATGCTCCAGCTCGTAAGGGGAAGCGAGGTCGTGGTCCTCGATTACGCGAAGGATAAGGAGATAGGGGAAGACGGGGTGAAGGAAAAGTTCGCCGTGTCTCCCGCGCATATCACCGACCTCCTCGGGCTTGCCGGCGACGCCTCGGACTCAATCCCGGGCGTGCGCGGGATAGGGGCGAAGACCGCGGCCGGGCTCATAGCCAGATTTGGCCGCATAGAGGGGATATACGACGCTATAGGCCGGGTTACCCCGGACAAATTGCGGGGGCTCCTCGAAGCGCAGAGGGACGCGGCGTTCCTGTCCAAAGAACTCGCGACCCTGAGGAGCGACGTCCCCCTCTATCCGGACGACCGCGCTTTCAGTGATGATATGCTCCGGGGGCTTGCGATGAGAGAACCGGATTTCGACTCGCTCGAGGAGATACTGAAGGAGCTTGAATTCACAAAGCTCATAAAGGAACTCATCCCCCCCAAAGGCGTTGGAGCCGAGGTGACCGTCGTTCGAACCATCGAGGCGCTCAGGGACCTCATGCGGGGGCTTACGCCGGGAGGGGTCGTTGCCATGGTGCTTGAAAAGAAGGCGGGCGACACCGCAAGCCCGGCGATTACCGGGATTACGGTGTGCGTAAACGCGGACTCTCCCTTTTATATACCGGTTGCCGCCTGTCAGGGAGGCGCCGTGGCCAGGGACGTCGTGTTGGATATCATAAAAGGGCCGGTTGAAGACCGAGAGGTTAAAAAGGTCACGGACGACGCGAAGTCCCTTTTCATGTATTTCAGGGGTGAGGGGATAAGGCCCGCCGGCGTGGAGATGGACGTTACGATCGCGTCGTATCTGTTAAACCCCACGCGCTCGCCCCACGGGGTTCCTGACGTTGCCTACCATTATCTCGGAGAGAGGATTGCCGGGGAGGGTGGCGGAGAGCCTTCTTTTACGGCCGGGGCGAGGGCCGCGGCTGTTTTGAGGCTTTTCCCGGTGCTCGGAAAAAAGCTCGGAGAGGAAGGGCTTGAAAGGCTTTTCTCGGACATGGAGATGCCGATGGCCGGGGTGCTCGCGGACATGGAACTTAAGGGGATAAGGCTGGACAGAGGCAGGCTCGAAAGACTTTCCGTTGAGATGGAGCGCGAGATTAAAAGGCTCGAAGAGGAGATTTATTCGTCCGCCGGATACCGGTTCAACATAAACTCCCCGAAGCAGCTCTCGGAGCTTCTCTTCGAGAGGCTTGGGCTTAAGCCCGCAAGAAGGATAAAGACCGGCTATTCGACCGACGAGGCCGTCCTTTCCGCCCTCGCGGGCGAACATGCCGTGGCGCGCGCCATTATAAATTTCAGACAGCTTGCAAAACTTAAAGGCACCTACGTGGACAGCCTCTTAACCCTCGTAAACCCGAAAACCGGCCGCGTGCACACCTCGTTCAACCAGACGGTCACGGCCACGGGGAGGCTTTCGAGTTCGAGGCCGAACCTTCAGAATATACCGGTGAGGGGAGAATACGCGGACCGGATAAGGGAGGCCTTTGTGGCTGACGAGGGGTGCTTGTTTCTCGCGGCCGACTATTCGCAGATAGAGCTTCGGCTTGTCGCGCACCTTTCCGAAGACCCCGCGCTCGTTGAGGCGTTCAGGAGGGGCGCGGACATACACTCCGAGACCGCGGCCTCGGTATTCGGGGTCATGCCCGCGCTTGTAACCGCCGAGATGAGGAGGAGGGCCAAGGCCATCAACTTCGGGATAATCTACGGCATGGGGCCGCAGGGGCTCGCCTCCGAGCTCGCCATAACGCTTAAGGACGCAAGGCTCTACATCGCCGCCTATTTCGAGCACTACAAAAAGGTCAGGGAATTCATTGTCACGACCATAGAGGAAGCAAAGGAGCGCGGCTATACCGAAACGCTTTTCGGAAGACGCCGGTATATCCCGGAGCTGAGTTCCTCCCGCGTTTCAGACGTAAGGCTCGGCGAGAGGATGGCCGTGAACACCCCGGTGCAGGGCTCGGCCGCGGATATCATAAAAAAGGCCATGATAAACATACACAAAAGGCTTGCCTCAGCCGGCCTTGCTTCAAAAATGATACTCCAGATACACGACGAGCTTATCATAGAAGCGCCGGAAGGAGAGATTACAACGGTAAAAGACATGGTTAAGGAGGAAATGGAGGGGGTGATAAGTCTCGATGTCCCGCTGACGGTCAATATCGGCGTCGGCGTCAACTGGAATGAGGCTGGATAGGGCGGAAGCAAGATTAAAAAAAGTCTAATAAAAATGACTTGACAGGTTACAATAGTGGGTATATTATTGAAATGTAAAAAATGTAACTGACGGTTTTTATGGTTTAATAGTCTTATTGTGCCGGTATTTCTAATTTCAATCCCGCAGTGCGGGTTTAATTCCTCGAAGCTTGCTTCGGCTGGCGAGGGTGGGTGGTTAAGTTGTTTGGAACGATATTCCATGATACCCCCATAGCTTGGTTTTGGGGAGGTTCCATTAGGCACACACATATATTCACCGGGAGATGGCGTAAGAATGCGTTTCTTGCCGTTTAACTTATCATTCATGCGGAGTATCCTTAAATTTTTTCTTTTCGTGGGTCTTTTTATGATAACTACGATTATAATTCCGCCCCAAGCCACCGCCGACCTCGGTCATTTCTACTGCACATACGAGCCTTACAACTATTACGGGATATTGCAATACAGGCCGACCATACATAACGATCTATGGAACTGCGCCGGTTACGCCGGCCACGGAGAGACGCACGTCGGTTATAGAATCATGCCGGCAGTTTACGGGTGCGGCGAAGAACCTATATGCCACAATATCTGCATTTCCCACGGTTACGACTGGTGGGAATACGCAAGCCAAACCGAAGCCGCGTCCACTACCAAGAACTGCTACGGCACGTGCAGGCCCGATTTGCAGGAGGTCTGAGACAGCATTGACAACAACTGCAACGGTCAGATAGACGAGGGGTGCGCGGTAGCGGCAAAGGTTCTTGAATATTCCGGGGGCAACGGGCAGGAGGGGCGTATATGCGAGACCTTGACAGACCTCTTTGAGGTGAAGGTTTTGGAAGGCACTAACCCCAGGAGCGGTATCGGGATTGATTGGGTTGTTAAAGACGTGCCGGCCGGTTCAACCGGGGCAGGCGTATCTCCGGGAAGCAACGCAACAGATTTTGACGGCATCGCAGGGTCGTATCTTACGCTCGGAGACTATGCCGGGACTTACACCGTGGAGGCCGCGTGCGGTGAATGCGATTCCGGAAGCCCGCAGACTTTTACGGCAACCGCAAAATGTCCGGATGTGCCGAGGTATTATCAGACAGATTACCCTGATGAGCCGTATGACGGAATATGCAAGGATTATGAGAATCTGACTCCTTCAGGTAAGCCAGGCATTAAAGAGTGCATAAGCTCAAATGATGTACCTTGGACTATAGCGCAGAAAGGTTGTGCGCTCGCGAGTGCTTCGATGGTACTCAAAAGATACAACCATATGAATCCTCCTGACGGATTAAACTATTTCTTGTCTGATAATTATATCAGCGGGCTCGGCAGCATTGGATATACCATAAACGGTGCCGTAAAGTGGGATGCTGTCAATTATATTTCCCAGCAGCAGGTAAAATATAGAGGCGATCTTAGTTCATACGGAAATTTAAGGAAAGGCATAATAATAGATAAATCGAGCATGGATGAATATCTTAAAAGGTGCATACCCGTCATAGTGCAGGTATTTAATCCGGACACAAAAAGCGGGCACTGGGTCGTTGTAACAGGAAAAGATGGCGATGATTACCTTATAAATGACCCGGCTTACCCTGAAAGGACAAAATTATCGTCTTATGGCGACATATACGCAACCCGTGTTTATGAAAGCGGTGAAGGAGGCTGCCGGTGATGAAGGTGAAAATAAGGTTATTGTTGGCGGTATTTATTTTACAGTCACTATTTATGCTTGTTGATAAATCAAGTTTTGCGAAAGCAGGCGATGTGCAAATAAACTGTGACGGAAAGACCTTTAATGTCCCTTATGTTGTTATCGATCCATTGGGGCGTAAACTCGGTTATAATCCAATACTGGATCAGCATTACAAAGAGTTTCCAGGGGGGTTTGGAACTGTGGGAATTAATGATATTGAAGGTGGCGACCAGAGAGATGTACCGGATAGTTATGAATCCTTTTTTACTTTAATGGATGGCAGGTATACAATCGAGGTGATGGGGGAAGGACTGACAAAATTTGATCTAAGCATTGCCATTTCCGGTATAGAAGGAATAAATTCTTTTGTTTTAAAAGGTGCTACCGACAAAGGTGTAACATCCATCTTCAAGTTCACCTACAGTTCAGACCCAAGTACACCGGTGGTATTAACCAGAGTCGCCACCCCGCAGAGCCTCCGTCAGGACATAACCCTCTCCCGCAAGGTGGGCTGGATAGACAACGACGGCATAATGAAGAGTCTTTTAAAAAAGGCGGAGGCCGCCGAGGAGTCCGTAAACAAGGGCAATACAATGGCCGCGGAGAACGAACTGAAAGCCCTCGTAAACGAGGTGGAGGCGCAGAGGGGAAAACACATAACAGAGGACGCCGCGAAGATCCTGATAGAGGACGCCCGGTATATGATTGACAACCTTTAGAAAACCGGCCAGAAACCCCCGGCCTTTCAAGGCCGGGGGTGAATGGCCTTCTTAAGCGAAGCGGAAGTGATTTTCATTCTCCCCCTTGATGGTGATGGGGGAGGACAGAACAGAGGAAGGGGGGTGAAAGAATGTTCACTCTCCCCGACCCATCCTTCGGATGGGTGCCCCGCCCCTCCCATCGAGGGAGGGGAAGATCGGAAAAGGAAGGACCCAAACACATGGAATCTTCTGGCAGGAAGAAAGACGAAAGGCCCTACACAACGGGCGAGATAGCCTCCATGAGCCGTGTTACGATAAACGCGGTGAAGAAGTGGATAAATGCGGGAAAGCTCGTCGCGTTCAGGACCCCCGGCGGCCATTACAGGGTCAACAGAAGCGATTTCAAGGAATTCATATTGAAGTACCGTTTTCAGATAAAAGACGAGCTCTTCCCCGAGAGGAGAAAGATACTCATAACCGACGACGAGCCGGCCATAATCGAATTCATAAAGGGCGCGCTCGAGGTCAGGAAGGGAAAGGACTCCTACGAGGTCGAGACCGCGGGCGATGGTTACGACGCACTGATAAAGGTCGGCAGTTTCCATCCAGACCTGCTTATCCTCGACATAAGGATGCCGAGGATAGACGGCCTTGAGGTGTGCAGGCGGCTCAAGGGCGACGATGACACCAGGGACATCAAGATACTCGCGGTAACGGCCTACGGCAAGGAGGAAAGTGACAATATCGTCGCCGCCGGCGCCGACCACTGCCTGCCGAAGCCTTTGAGCGTCGAGGAACTCAATAAATGGGTGGAAAAACTCCTGAAGGCAAGATGAAGCCATGAGCAAGACCTCCGGCCATATCCTTTCAATGGTCCAGAAATTCATCATCCTCTTTTTATTCCTTTCCTCCATCTTTGTCTTTGATTCGTGGCTGCTGCTCGGCAAGACCAAAGGGATGGAGCCGTATGACGAGGTCTACCACCACTTAAACGTCCTTACGGCGGATATAGTGAAGCTCGAGTACGTCCTCGACATATCGATCATCACCAAAAATTTCACGTTCACGGACAAAAGGGGACAGACGGTAGGCACTGACCTGTCTAACATAGACCGCTCTATTGACGCCATCAAGGGCCCGGAGGTGGGCGAGATTTTCGACGCGAGGAGCCAGTTCTTCGACATAAGGAATTTAATGCTCGACGAGTGGCGGACCGTAAAGGGCGAGCTGGGGCGGTTGAATACGGCCAAAAGCGAGGAGGAGATGCTCCTCATCCACAACACCGTGGACATGAACACCTTCATATTGAGCGATAACGCGGATAAGCTCACCGAGGTGGTCAAAAGGGAAAAGACCGTTGCGCTCAAGGCCGGAAGGGACTCGACCCTGCTTGCCCTCGCTCTGTCGCTTGTCGCGGCGCTCGGGGGCGGATTGGTATTTTTCGTAAGCGTGCTCCTGCCTGTGAATAAAGTTTTCTCTTCCATAAGGAGCGCCTCCGGCGCGGGCGCCGGGGCGCGGGTGAGGGATAACCTCCCGGGGGAGGCCGGCGACATAGCCCGCGGCATCAACGCCGTCCTTGACGGGATGGAAGAGTCCCGTTCGAAGGCGGAAAAGCGAGGGAGGGAGACTTTGGCGGCGCTCGACGGCATGACCCGAAAGATAGAGACTTTGAACGTGGTGACCTCCATGGTGGGCAGGTCCCTTTCTCAGTACGAGGTCTCCATGAGGGCCATGACGGAGGTGTTCGCGGCCATCGGCGCGGACGCCGGGGCCGTTTATCTCAGGGAAGGAGAAGGGTTGAAACTCAAGGTCTCGAAGGGGTTTTCCGGGACGTTTTTCTACAGGGGCGAGGATATTCCCATCCCGGAGAGGCCGGCCGCAGGCGCGGCGGGCGAAAGGCCGCTTGTGTTCGCCGACATAAACGACTACCCGGATGGAAGGTTCAAGACGCTCCTCGTCTCCGAGGGCGTAAAATCGCTTGTATGCGTGCCGATAGTGCACGACGAATCCCTCACCGGCTTCTTCGACGTCGCGTTCAGGGAAACCCGTGAGATATCCGAGGCGGACCTTTTGTTTCTGCAGGCGATATCCTCCAACATGCGGGTCGCCGCGGTATACTCGGACGTTTTCTGCAAGGAGCACGCCGAGAGGATATTCCTCGAGAGGATACTGCAGCAGTCTCCTCTCGCGCTCGCGGTCTTCGACATCTCAGGGGTGTGCGTCCTGGCCAACGGCGCCTTCAAAAAACAGATGGGCTACGACACGAGGAGCAATTTCGTCGGGAATTACAGGGTCTTCGACGACGAGGAGTTTGAGAGGCAGGGGCTTACCCAGGCCATAAAGAAATCCTACGAGGGGCATGTCGTCGAGTTCATCGCCGATTACAGGCGCCGCGCCGCGGGGGATGCGCGGAGCGTGAGGTTGAAGGTGAAGACCGCCCCGCTCTATGACGCCGGCGGCAACATCCCCAATATCGTCATGATCGTTGATTCGACGAACCACACCAGGGAATTTTCGTCCGGAGGGCGTCTGCAATGAGGGCTTTCTTCAGTTCGATGCGGATATCGAACAAGATAGCCGCGATATTCATCGTCTTGCTCTTCATGATGGGCGCCGGCGGAAGCGTGGGACTTTACAACGCCTCCAACATCGCGCAGGTGACCAAGGTCCTCTACCTCGGTTCTTTCAAGCGCACCGAGACTCTCACGGACCTCGAAAAAGAATTCATGTCCTACCGTCAGGGCGTCTTCCTTTACATCATAGTCCACGACGAGGGGTCGAAGTCCTTTCTTGCGGCCACCATAGACGAGGGAAATAAAAGGATAGACCATCTTATAAACTATTACAGGACGCAGGGGCTTGACGAGAATATCGAGGGGATACTGGCCGGTTTCGTCTCCAGCCTGAGGGACTACCGCGCCATAGACAAGACCGGAATGGAACTCGTAGCCAGGGGCGATAAAGAGGCCGCGTTGACGCTTGTGAGGGACGCCGGCACGAGGGCCTTCAACAGGGCCCTTTCCGCGCTGAGGAAGGTCCTTGACGCGGAAAGGGCGTCAGCGGCCGCGGCCTACCAGAGGAGCGAGTATTTCGCGAGGATGATAGCGTTCGTCACGCTTTTCCTGACGATAGCGGCGATAGGCGCTTCCCTGTGGTTCTGGCTTGTGCTCACCCGCTCGATCGTCAGGCCCATACTCGCCATCGAGGATTCCGCCAAAAAGATGGCGGACGGCGACTTGAAGCAGAGGGCGGAGGTCATAGGCGGGGACGAAATATCCTCGCTCGCCAGGGAGTTCAACCAGATGGCCTCAAGCATCGAGGAGCACTACGCCACACTCGAGGAAAAAGTCGAGGAAAGGACGGGGGAGCTATCGGCCGCCTACGAGGAGCTCGCCTCGAAAAAGAGCGAGCTCGAGATTAAAAACGAGGAACTGGCGAGGGCAAGCAGGATGAAGAGCCAGTTTCTGGCGAACGTTTCGCATGAACTGAGGACCCCGCTCAACTCCATAATCGGGTTTTCGGAGCTGCTACAGGAGAAATCCTTCGGCGAGTTGAACGAAAAGCAGACCCAGTACGTGAAGTTCATACACACCAGCGGCGGCCACCTCCTGCAGCTCATCAACTCCATCCTGGACCTCTCGAAGATAGAGGCCGGCCGGATGGAACTTATGCCGGAGGAGTTCCTGCTGACCGACGTCCTCGGCGAGATAATGGGGACGATAAAGCCGCTCGCGCACAAAAAGAACGTAGCGATAGAGACCAGGTTCGCCCCGGCCTCGCCGGTGATGAACGCGGACAAGGGCAAGTTCAAGCAGATTATGTTCAACCTCCTCTCGAACGCCGTGAAGTTCAACGTGGACGGCGGCAAGGTCTTCGTTGAATGGGACATAAAAGACGAGCCTGTGGGGATGAGTATGCACCGCTACCTTTACATCTCGGTCAAGGACACGGGCATAGGGATAAAGGACGAGGATATCAAGAGGCTTTTCAGGGAGTTCGAGCAGCTCGATCCGACTATCACGAGGGAGCATGGGGGGACCGGGCTCGGGCTCGCCCTTACCAAGAAGCTCATTGAACTGCACAGGGGACACATATGGGTAGACAGCAAGACAGGCAAGGGGACCACGTTCACGGTCAAGATACCCCAGGGCACCAAGGCCATCGAGATGATTCGCCCTTCCACGGCCATCGTAATGCCCGCGCCGCCGGTTGAGGAAAAGCCGGTCATACTCGTCGCGGGCGAGAGCGAGGACATAAACCACCTCATCCAGATATACCTCGGCGCCGACAACGAATTCGACGTGATAACCGCGACGGACGGCGCGACCCTCGTCGAAAAGGCCCGCGCGATGAGGCCCTTCGCCATAGTCATGGGCATAACGCTTCCCGGAAAAGACGGCTGGGAGGTGATAAGGGAGCTCAAATCCGGCAATGAAACCAAGGACATCCCGGTCGTCATAATATCCGCGGCCAACAACAGGGAATTAGGGTTCGCCCTCGGCGCGGTGGACTACATGGTAAAACCGATAAACAAGGAGAAACTCCTTGAGACCATCGGGAGGCTGCATTTCGCGCACAACGGCAAGCGCCGCCATCTCAACATCTTGACCGTTGACGACGAGCCGCAGGTGCTGGCCCTCCTGGGAGACATCCTCGAAAAGGAAGGTTTCGGCGTCATCAAGGCCGCGGGAGGCGAGGAGGCGGTCAAGGCGGCCGTGGACAACGAGCCGGACCTTATAATCCTTGACCTCATGATGCCGGAGGTGAGCGGTTTCGACGTGGTGGAGAGGCTGAGGCTGCATCCGGCGGCGAGCCAGATACCGGTTATCATATTTACGGCCAAGGAGATAACCACGGAGGACAAGGAACGGCTCGGCAACAACATCAAGAAGGTCATACGCAAGGCCGGTTTTTCGAAGGAAGACCTCCTGGCCGAGATACGGATGCTCGAACTCGCCTATCCGGACAGGGCTAACATGATAGACCGCATAACGAGGCTTTTCAACCGGAGGTACTTCGACATAATACTCCCGCGCGAGATAGCGAGGAGCGAGAGGTACGGCGAGAGCATCTCGATCCTGCTCGTGGACATGGACGGATTAAACCAGTTCAACCGGGCGAACGGAATTACAAACGGGGACGAGGCGTTGAGGGAGGTGGCGAGGCTCCTTTCAGGCAACTTAAGAAAGGCCGACTGCGTCACCCGCTACGGCGGGGACGAGTTTGCGATCCTCATGCCCTCAACCACGAGCGGCGAGGCTTTTCAGGTCGCCGAAAAACTCAGGATGCTCGTGGAACACACGCGTTTTCCGGCCATCGAGGGGAAAGGGCGCCTTACGGTGAGCATAGGCATTTTGACCCTGCCGGAGCACGGGACCGTTGATGTAACGCAGAACATCGAGACGGTCGCCAAAAAGGTGTATGACGACGGCGGGAACAAGGTCATGGTCTACGGAAGGAGCAGGCTGTGAACGGCGGTAAAAAGCCCAGGGTCCTGGTCGTTGAAGACAACTTCATGAACAAGATACTCGTCAAGGAGATGCTTACCCTGAACGGCTACGAGGTCATAGAGGCCGGCACGGGCAGGGAGGCCATTGACATGGTCATAAGCGAGAAGCCCGACTTGGTGCTCATGGACATCCACCTGCCGGAACTCGACGGGGTGGCCGCGACGAGGTTCATCAAAAATAAAGAAGGCTTCAAGGAACTGCCGGTGGTGGCGCTTACCGCGTCCGCGATGCACGGCGACGAGGAAAAGATACTCGCCGAGGGTTTCGACGGCTATGTGCCCAAGCCCATAGAGCGGCAGAAACTCCTCGACGTGGTCAAGGCGATGCTGGGCGATAAAAAGCCCTGATCTTTTCAGTTTTTCGGTTTTTCAACCGATCGGCACTGAAGTCCCTGACGGCCGGCACTCCGTCCCTGACGGCCGCCTGAGGTTTTTCTTCCTGAGCGATTCGATCAATCGTCTGATCTCGGCCTTTTCCGCCTCTTCCGGCCGGACCCCGCCGTATCTTATCCCCTCGTATGCCTCGGTAAGCCTCATCGCCTCGGGTACGGCACACCTTTGCGCGAACTCACGCGGGGTTTCCGGGCCTTTTTTTTTAAACCCGGCTTGTCCGAGTATCCTTAGCATATCGAGGTAGAACCACGGCGTTTTGGGGTTCTTCGCGCCCCTTTTCCACCGCAGCTTAACGGCGGCAAGAAATACAGTTGCCGCGGCGGCGAAAAGAACGAAAAACAAAGCCGTCGTTCGGCGCCACTGGCCGTTTGAGGGCTTGAGGATGGCCAGCACTCCGTCCCTGACGGCCAACCAGCCGTCCTTGACGGAGTTTAGCGTTGTTTTTATGAGCGCCTGAAGCCCGGATGCCTTCGCCTCTATCGCCCTTGATATCCTTATCTGGTCAGAGAATGAATAGCCTATTACGTATCTCGTCCATCTCCACCTGAGGGAATCAAGGTACAGGCTTACAGGCAACGGAGAAAAAGGCGTTATAATCCCGGCGGCCGGGGTCGGGTCGAACCGCACCCATCCGGCCGTCCTCGACGGCTGGCCCTCTATGTAAGCCTCCACCCAACTGTGCGCGTCCTGCTGGCGTATGAGGAAATAGCCGCCGAAGCCGTTCCACTGGCCTTGCGAAAACCCGGTTACGAGCCGCGCCGGTATGCCAGCGGTCCTCAGCAGTATGACCATGGCCGTGGAGTACTGCTCGCAATAGCCCTCCTTCGTGAAAAATAGAAAATCATCGAGAGGGGTTTTACCCGCGCCCTTACGCGGGTCGAGCGTGTAGCGGTAGTTTGTCCTTAAGTAGCTTTCCACGGCCACGGCCTTTTCCGCGTCTCCTCCCGCGCCTTCGGTAATCCTCAGGGAAAGCTCCTTTATCGCTCCGGCCTCAGGCGGGCCGTCGAGGACGGCTGGCGGGAGGGCAAGATAGGGCGAAAGGTCTTTTACGGCCCGCCCCCCGTCCTTGCCTGCCGGCAGGGCCGGCTGGTTGACCGTAACCGTGTATTCTATCCTCGAATAGGGAGGGGAGGAAAGGTAGAGGGTATCTGAGGCGTCGGTCCAGAGGTAGTTGAATCTGCCGGATATCTCAACCCATCCAGTTGGCCACGCCGGCAAAAGCCCCGGTGTGAATATAACCTCTGTCTCAAGCGGTTCGAGCATGATCCTGTATTCGACCATTTCCCCGGCTGCCGCTTTGGTATGACCGGCCGGATGGCCGTCAGGGACGGCTGGCGGGCCGTCAGGGACGGCTGGATGGATATTCCCGGTGGTCTTTACGGCCGCGGGCATGGGAGAGGGAGATGTAAACGCCCCCCGGTCGTTTTTCCTCAAGAGCTCTTTCCCCCCGGATTCCCTGTTCCAGCTTTCCCCGTCATAGTAATCCAGCGCGGCGCCCCTCAGATAAAGCGTTTGCAAGGGCCGTATGCCGTCCGGGACTTCCACCCTCATCACGACCGTTGGGTCGAGCTTCACCGGCCCGAGCTCGCCCAGCCTGACCTTTTCCGAGAAGCCGCTTACCTTGACCGTCCGCAGCGTCTTTTTTTCAAAAAGCCCTACCCCCATGCGCGGCAGCGCGAAAAAGAGGGCAAGGGTTATGGCAAGCGAGCCGAACGCGACGGCGAGCGTGGAGAGGAAAAACCGTGCCCCGAATATGCCGGCGGGGATATCTTCGGAAGGAGAGCTTTTTTCAAAATCCCGTTTGATGTTGAAGACGACCATGGCCCATATCGCCGAGATGACGAACGCCGAAAGCACGGCGAAGAAAAACGGGCTTACCGTGGAGGCGGCCGCGCCGATGAGCTGAAAGAATACGATGGTAAAAAGGATGACGTAATCCCGCGTTGACCTCAAGTCGTAGAGCTTTATCAAGGCCAGTATGGCAAGGAATCTCGATGCCGCGGCAGCGAGGGTCTGCGATATCGCGTAGTAATCCGCGAGGAAGAGCGCGAAGGCCAGGGCGGCCATGACGTTGAAAACGGCCCGCCAGCCGTCCTCGACGGCTTTCTTGATGGCCGGAGTGCCGGCCGGCGCGGACACGGAGGTCCGCGGACGCATCATGACGCGGACGTTTATCGCGAGGCTCGTTATTGCCGCGGCCCCGGCAAAGACGAGGAACGCCGGAGAAAGCTCCTCGACCAGGCACGTCGCCGCAAAGCCCACCGCGACCATAAGACAGGTTATCGCGGTTATGTAGGAGTTGAAACGCATGGTCGTCCCTGTTCTTCAGACGTATACGACCCTCACCCCCGGAGGGCCGTCATGGACGGAGTGCCGGCCCTCGTTCCGCGCGCTTTCCACGAGCGCCAGGCTCTTCAGTATCCTCGTGAGATGGCCGGGCCCGGCCCCCGGAGCAATCTCAAACGACAGGGTTTTAAGGCCTACCCTGAAGCCCGTCCCGATAAAGTGTGAGGCAATGGACGCGGCCTTTTCAACCTCGTCCTCAAACGCCTCGCCGCCGCCTGAGTTATCGAAGACCACGAGGACGGTCCTCTCCCGTTCCCTTTCAGATTCCTTGCGCACAAGCCTGCGGGTCCTCGCGCTCGCCTTCCAGTGGATGAGCCTGGCGTCATCGAGAAACGTGTAGTCCCTGAGGCCGTATATCTCGGTCCCCGCGCCCTTTCCCCGCGCCGCGTTTGTGCCCGCGCTTGGGGCCTCGGGGACTTTCGTCTCCTCAGGCCTTAATGGCCTTACGCGGGGGTAGACGACCATCTCCTCCAAGGCCGGCTCCCGCCTCCCTTTAACGAACAGGCCGAAGGGGAAGGCTGTCTTGAAATACACCCCGGCGAGCCTTACGACCCCCCTTTTGCCGAACGAGTAGCTTACGGTTTTTACGGCCTTACGGCCGCCGTCGAGTTTTAGAAAATAAGCCGTCTCCGCGATAACGGCATCCGGGCTTCGCATCTCGCCGACGATGAAGGAATAGGACGGCATGAGCCTTTTCGTGTTCTCAACGACAATACGCGTCTTGGCCGGAGTTCCCCTGTATATGTGCCGCGGCAGTTCCCTCTTCGCCTTAAGCCCCCTGAGGGTGGATTCGCTCATCACCCCGGATATTATTATGAGGGACAGGAGCATCGCGAGGATGAGGTACAGGAGGTTGTTGCCGGTGTTTATCGCCGCGATCCCCACTAAAAAGAGCACCGCTATGAAGCGTTTTCCCTCTTTTGTGAACTCGAGCGTACGTGGGAATACGAAAAAGGGGGGCCTTTTGACCTGGCTTTTTCCCTTGCCGTTTTTTTTGCCGAAAAGCTTCGCGGCGAGGATCGTAAGCCACGGCAGAGGCGCCGATATGGTGGGCCTTAGGTTCATTCAAGTTGTGTTGCGGACTGCTGTGCGGCCTAAATCGGCACGTTTATGCCTTCGATTACCTCTTCGATGAGGGTATGGGGTTCTTCGAAGGTTTCTCCGGTTGAGTATCCCGCCGGTATGATCCTGTGGGCGAGCACCGGGACGGCGACCTTTTTGATGTCGTCGGGGATGCAGTAGTCTCTGCCGTATACCAGGGCCATTGCCTGCGCGGCCCTGTGGAGCGCCATGGTTCCGCGCGGGCTTACGCCGAGCTTGATGGCCTTATTTGTCCTTGTGCCAGTCGCTATCTTTACGATGTAGTTCAAGAGGTCTTCCTCGACTTTCACCTCCTCCACGGCCTCCTGCATGGCTGTCACGTCGAGCGCGCTTACAACCGGAGAGAGTCTTTCGGGCGTAAGCTCAAAGGGACGCTTGCCTATTATCGCCTTTTCGGTCTCCTCGTCGGGATAGCCTATTTTTATGGACATGGCGAACCTGTCGAGCTGCGATTCGGGCAGCGGAAACGTGCCGGCGTATTCAACCGGGTTCTGGGTCGCGAGTAAGATGAAGGGCCTGGGCAGCCGGTAGGTGACGTTTTCCACCGACACCTGCCCCTCGCTCATGGCCTCTAAAAGCGCGCTCTGGGTTTTAGGCGTGGCGCGGTTTATCTCGTCGGCCAGCACGACGTTGGCGAATACCGGGCCGTGTCTGAACTCGAACCCTCCCGCGGCCTCGTTATATATGGTCACCCCTATCACGTCGGACGGCATGAGGTCGCTCGTGAACTGTATCCTCTTGAACGTCGCCGCGATGCTCCTTGCCAGGCCGTGGGCGAGGGTCGTTTTGCCAACCCCGGGCACGTCCTCCACAAGCAGGTGCCCCCTTGCGAGAAGGGTGGCTATGGCAAGGTCAATGATATCGGCCTTGCCAAGGATAACCTTACCGAGGTTTTCCTTAAGCGCGCGTATCTTCCCGGCAAGGCCGGCTGGTTGACCGTCAGGGACGGCCGGTTGGCCAGTGTGTCCGGCTGGCTGGCCGGAGATCTCTTTTGCATCCATATATTCAATAATTTTAACAGATTCCGGGCCGTATAGTCAAATTATCGCAGGGAGTCCGGCTGGTTGACCTTTATCCCGCGCCTTTTCGGTGATGCGCGCCTTTTTCTTCTTGAAAGGCGCGGGATATTATGGTAAAAAGACATACTTACATTACGCACGCACCGGTTTTTAAACCGGCGGTGCCCAGCACCACTTTCCGTTATTGACTCTTCTGGAAAACCGGCGTTCGCGCTGGAAAGTGGCGCGGGGTTCCGGTTTACGCGAGGTGCGGAGGAAAAAACCAAAAACAAGGAGGATTTACAGGAATGGGCTATCTCACTATGAAACAACTTCTCGAGACAGGGGTGCATTTCGGTCATCAGACCAAGCGGTGGAACCCCAAGATGAAACAGTACATCTTCGGGGCGCGCAACGGCATCTACATCATAGACCTCCAGCAGACGGTCAAGATGTTCAGGGTCGCGCACGACTTCGTGAAAGGCACCGTGGCGCAGGGCAGGAAGGTCCTTTTCGTAGGCACGAAAAAGCAGGCGCACAACTCCATAGAGCAGGCGGCCAAAAAGTGCGGCATGGATTACGTGAACCAGAGATGGATAGGCGGGCTCCTTACGAACTTTTCTACCATCAAAAAGAGCATTGACAGGATGAACAGGCTCGACGCGTTAAAGGGCGGGCCTTCACCGGACGTCGCGGGCATGACGAAGAAGGAGATGCTTTTGCGCGAAAGGGAGAGGGTAAAGCTGGAAAAGACCCTGGGCGGAATACGCGCCATGACGGGGCTGCCCGGCGTGATATTCGTTATAGACTCGAAGAAGGAGACCATCGCCATAAAAGAGGCGCGTAGGCTCGGCATACCGGTTGTCGCGGTCGTTGACACCAATTGCGACCCGGACGAGGTTGATTATATTGTCCCGGGCAACGACGACGCCATAAGGGCCATAGAACTCTTTTCAAACTCCATGGCCGACGCATGCGGTGAAGGCAGGGCCGCCTATGAGGCGGCGCTCCAGAAATCGGCCCCGGCAAAGACGGAGGCAAACCAACCAGCCGGTCACACCGGAGTAACGGAGGCGGCCGTTGCCGGGACCCCATCGGCCTCGCCGGCCGGCACCCCGGTCACGCCGGCCGGCACTCCGTCCACGACGGTTGGCGCGGTCCCCAGTGGTGCGGCCGGGGAAGAAGGGAAAGTAGAGCAGCCCGTATAGGGGTTGTCGCTAAGGAGCGATAAAAGATAAAAACGCCGTCAGGGACGGCTGATTGGCCGGCGAGGCCGGCTGGTTGGGAGGATAGGTTTCAGATGGACGTATCGGCGGAAAAGGTTAAGGACTTGAGAGAGAAGACCGGGGCCGGAGTAATGGACTGTAAAAAGGCCCTTTCGGAGTCCCTCGGGGATTTAGAGAAGGCGGTGGTGTATTTAAGGGAGAAGGGGATTACCTCGGCGCAGAAAAAGGCCGCGAGGGCCACGTCCGAGGGCGCCATAACCTCCTACATACACGGCGGCGGCAAGGTGGGGGTGCTTCTGGAGCTGAACTGTGAGACCGATTTTGTGGCAAGGAACGACGACTTCAAGGCCCTTGCGAGGGACATAGCCATGCACATAGCCGCGATGGCCCCTGTGTTCGTCAAAAGGGAGGACGTGCCTCAGGACGTCATAGAAAAGGAAAAGGCGGTCTACTCCGCGCAGGCGCGACAGTCCGGCAAGCCGGATGGCGTGGTCGCAAAGATAGTCGAGGGCAAGGTCGGGAGGTTCTTTAAAGACGTCTGCCTGCTTGAACAGGATTTTGTCAAGAACCCCGATGTTACGGTCGGGGGTTACATAACCGAGGCTATTTCGAGGATAGGCGAGAATATAAAAGTCGGACGCTTCGTCCGCTTCAAACTCGGTGAAGGCGCCGCCAGCCGTCCCTGATGGCCCGCGCACATCTCACCGGAGCCCGGCGTGGCCGGCTGGTTGGCCGGCGGGGCCGGCTGGATAGGTTGACGGATAACCTCTTATGGATCCCGGATACAAACGAATAATGCTCAAGCTTTCCGGCGAGGTCCTCATGGGGGAACTCCCCTATGGGATAGACGCCAGGGTCGTCAAGTCCATCGCCATCGAGATAAAGGACATAGCGTCTCTCGGCATACAGGTCGCCGTGGTGATAGGCGGCGGCAATATCTTCAGGGGCCTTGAGGCGAGCGCCAGGGGCATGGACAGGGCCACGGCCGATTACATCGGTATGTTAGCGACCGTGATGAACGCCCTCACCGTGCAGGACGCCCTTGAAAAGGAGGGCGTATACACGAGGGTGGTATCGGCCATAGAGATGAAGGAACTCGCCGAGCCGTATATAAGGAGAAGGGCGGTAAGGCACCTTGAAAAGGGCAGGGTCGTCATATTCGCCGCCGGTACCGGCAATCCGTATTTCACGACCGATACCGCGGCCTCTTTGAGGGCGATGGAGATACACGCCGACGTCATACTCAAGGGTACCAAGGTGGACGGCGTCTACGACCGCGATCCGATGAAAGAGGCCGGGGCGGCGAAATATGACGAGCTCACTTACATAGAGGTGCTTAAAAAAGGGCTTAAGGTCATGGACACGACCGCGGTTTCGCTCTGCATGGACAATAGCCTGCCAATCATAATATTTAACGTGAAGGAGCGGGGCAACATAGCGCGGATATTGAGGGGCGAAAAGGTCGGGACAATCGTGAGGGTGCAGCAATGAGCACTAAAGGCGTATTCGACGATGCCAGGAAAAAGATGGATAAGGCCATAGAGGTCTTCCGCCATGAGCTCGTAAGGCTTAGGACCGGACGGGCCTCGGTGGCGCTACTTGACGGGGTCAAGATGGATTATTACGGGACGTTGACCGCGATAAGCCAGGTCTCAACGCTCTCGGTGCCGGAGTCGAGGCTTATCGTCATCCAGCCGTGGGACACCTCGCAGATAACCGCCATAGAAAAGGCCATACAGACCTCCGGCCTCGGGCTTACCCCGACGAACGACGGCAAGGTGGTGCGCATACAGGTGCCGCAGCTCACCGAGGAGAGGCGGAAGGAACTCGTCAAGCTCGCGAAAAAGTACGCCGAGGAATGCCGGGTCGCCGTGCGCAACTGCCGCAGGGACGCCAACGAGGCGGTTAAAAAGCTCGAAAAAGACAAGGCCATATCGCAGGACGAGCTTAAAAAGGCGCAGGCCCACATCCAGGAAATAACCGACCTGGAGATTAAAAACACGGACGCCCTTCTCTCAAAAAAAGAAGGCGAGATTATGGAGGTCTGACCGGCATGGCGGCCAACCAGCCGTCCCCGACGGCCCGGGGCGGATAACCCCGCGTCGTGGTCTTTAACCTTGAGATTACGCTATGTTTGTGTTAGTTTTTTAACATGGATAAACTTCTCTTCGAAAGACTTCCCCGGCATATCGCTATAATAATGGACGGCAACGGGCGGTGGGCCATGAAAAAACGCCTTACGCGCATAAAGGGCCACCGTAAGGGTGTAGAAGCGGCCAGGGATGTCGTTACGTTTTCGCGTGAACTTGGCATAGAGTATCTCACCCTTTACACCTTTTCCAGGGATAACTGGAACCGTCCGGCCTACGAGGTGCGTATGCTCATGGCGTTCCTTGAGAGGCATTTAAGGAGCGAGGCCCCGAGCATGATTGAAAACAACATCCGCTTCAGGGCCGTCGGGAACATGAGAGAACTGCCGCCGGGCGTAAGGGGCGCAGTAGAGGAGGTCGAGGAAAAGACCCGGACCAATAGCGGCATGAACCTTCAACTCGCGATAAGCTACAGCGCGAGGGCCGAGATAGCCGACGCGTGCAGGGCCATCGCGGAGAAGGTTCGCCAGGGGGTCCTGCGCGTTGACGACATAGACGAAGACACGGTGGGCGGCTCGCTTTACACCGCCGGGATACCGGACCCGGACCTCCTCATAAGGACAAGCGGGGAGAGGAGGCTTTCGAATTTTCTCCTCTGGCAGGTAGCCTACACCGAACTTTACATAACGGACGTCCTGTGGCCCGATTTCACGCGGGAAGACCTCCTTATGGCCATAAGGGACTTCCAGACGCGGGAACGCAGGTTCGGGTTGACCCGCGAGCAGCTCGACGGGGTCATGGGCTGAGCAGAACCCGCCGTGGTTTTTATTTTCTTAAGGGAGGGAAAATCTGAAGAGGCTCTTCAGCGGTTTTTTTCTAATCCCCCTTGTCATCATCATAGCCCTCTACACATCCAGGTTCTGGTTGGCCTTCACGGTCACGCTGCTTGTGGTTTTAGCCCTCCGTGAGTTTACCGCTATTACATCGGCAGAAGGGGACGCGGGGTGGGACGCCGTAGCCGTGGCCGTGGGGGCCGGGTTGCCCTTTGTTTTTTACCTGAACCGGCCGGATCTTATTCTTTCGTATCTCTTTCTGGCGCCGTTTGTTTTTTTTGCGGCGCGGATGTTTTCGGGCGGGGCAATTTCCGTTTCGGTATCGTGGGTAGCGGCAAGGGTATTGGGGGTTATCTACATAGCCCTTCCGCTTTCGCATTTCATCCTGATAGGGGACGCCGAAAACGGCAGGCTGTGGATACTCTTTCTTTTCGCGGTGGTATGGTCCAACGATACCATGGCCTACGTCGTTGGCAAGACCCTGGGCAGCCGCGCTCTCGCGCCTTCGATAAGCCCCGGTAAGACCGTGGAAGGGGCGCTGGGCGGCTGGATAGGCGGGGTGGTAGCGGCGTATCTCTTTAACAGGTTTTCCGGCATAGGGATGGCCGGCGGCGGGGTCATTTTCATCGCTGTCACGCTCGGCGCGGTTTCGCTCCTCGGAGACCTTTTCGAATCCATGCTGAAAAGGGGCGCCGGGGTCAAGGATTCCGGCAATCTGATACCGGGGCACGGGGGAGTGCTCGACAGGATTGACGGCGTTATATTTTCCGTGCCGGTACTCTATTATTACATTTTATGGCGGGGCATGGTTTGAAGGCCGGGGAGAAGAAGGCCGTGGCAATCGTAGGTTCGACCGGCTCCATCGGCCGCTCCACGCTCGATGTCATCCGCGCAAACCCCGCGAGGTTCAGGGTCGTGGCCCTTGCCGCGGGCAGGAATACCGGGCTTTTAAAAAGGCAGATACGCGAGTTCTCTCCGGCCTTTGTGTCGGTCCTTACCGAGGACGCGGCGAAGGACGTTGCGAGACATTTCCCGTATCTGAGGCGCGCCGTCGGTTTCGGCACGCTCGGCGCCTCAAGGGCCGCGGCGCACGGGGAGGCGGACATAACGGTATCGGCGATAGTGGGCGCGGCGGGTTTCCTGCCGACTCTCGCCGCGATAAAGGCGGGCCATGACGTCGCGCTCGCCAACAAAGAGACCCTTGTCATGGGCGGAGCCCTGGTAATGGGGGAGGCCAGGAAAATGGGCGTCCGTATGCTTCCGGTGGACAGCGAGCACTCCGCGGTTTTTCAGGCCCTTCAGGGGCACAGGCTCCGGGACGTAAAAAGAATAATACTTACGGCCTCCGGCGGCCCTTTTCTCAGGACGGCGCTTAAGGGGATAAGGAAAGCGACCCCGGCCGAGGCGCTCGCGCACCCGACGTGGTCCATGGGCAGGAGGATCACCGTTGATTCGGCCACCTTGATGAACAAGGCCTTCGAGGTGATAGAGGCCCGCTGGCTCTTCGGCGTTACGCCGGATAAGATCGCCGTGTGCGTGCACCCGCAGAGCGTTGTCCATTCGATGGTCGAATACATAGACGGCTCGATAGTGGCGCAGATGGGCTCATCCGACATGAAGGGGCCGATCGCCTACGCGCTGGCGTATCCGGAAAGGATTAATGCCCCGGTAAAGCCGTTTGACATTACGGGGAAAACCCTTACGTTTCTCAAGCCCGATCCGAGGAGGTTCCCGTGCCTCGGCCTCGCCTACAGCGCCATGGAACTGGGCGAGACGGCCGCAAGCGTCCTTAACGCCGCGGACGAGGTCTGCGTGGAGGAGTTTCTTAAAGGAACGATAGGGTTTACGGACATATACGGGACGGTTGCGTCGGTGCTCGAGGGGCACAGGCCGTGGAAGGTGAAAACGGTTGACGACATATTGGAGGCCGACCGGTGGGCGAGGGAGGCCGCGAGGAATTTCATAATGAAAGGGAAGTGTCGCGGGGGCAGGAGCATATGACGACTCTGGTATCGTTTCTTATAGTCCTCGGCATAATGATATTGATACACGAGTTCGGGCATTTCGCGGTGGCGAAGTTGTCCGGGGTCGGGGTGGAGAGGTTTTCACTCGGCTTCGGGCCGAGGCTCCTCAAGGTGAAAAAGGGGGAGACCGAGTACTGTCTTTCGGCCATACCGTTCGGAGGGTACGTGAAGATGGTGGGGGAGAGTTCCGGGGAAGAGGTGAAGGATGAGGATAGATCGCGGTCGTTCAGCGCGAAGCCTATCCTCGCGCGCGTGCTTATAGTCGCGGCCGGCTCCATAATGAACCTCGTCCTTGCCCTTATACTCTTCCCCCTTATTTTTATGATGGGGATAGAGGTGCCGGCATACCTCTCTTACCGGCCGGAGGTGGGTCACGTGGCTTCCCTCGGCGCCGCGGAAAAAGCCGGGTTGAAAAAAGGCGACGTAATCGAAGAGGTTGATGGAAAGGCCGTAAAGACGTGGGAAGGGCTTTACAAGATAGTGGCAATGAGCCCGGCGAAGCCCCTGAGCTTTAAATTCCGGAGGGATGGGACCCTCTTTGTCCGCACCATGGTGCCGGAGTCATCCGGCGACATGGGCATGGGGATAGGGGGTTTTTATCCACCAATGCCGGCCCGCATCGGGGCCGTGTCAAAGGGCTATCCCGCGGAAAAGTCCGGCATCAAGCCGGACGACCTGATTAAGGCCGTGGACGGCGAGCCCGTAACGCACTGGGCCGAGATGCAGGAGAGGGTCAGAAGGGACGGGAAGGAAAAGACGTTTCTCATCGAGAGGGAGGGCGCGGATTTCGAGGTGAGGATGACCCCGACCTACAACGCTGAGGCGAAGCTATACCTCATCGGGGTAATGCAGAGAGAGGAAACCGTCCGGAGGAGTTACGGGTTTTTTGAATCCATAAAGCTCGGAATGGGAAAGGCCGTTGAGCTCACCGTGTTCCTTTTTGCGATAATAAAGGGGCTGATAGTCGGCGCGTATTCCATCAAAAGCCTCGGCGGCCCCATTATGATAGCGCAGGTCGCCGGCAGGGCCGCCGAGAGCGGCGTCGTTGACATACTTTCGATACTCGCGTTCCTGAGCCTTCAGCTCGGCATAATAAACCTGCTCCCGATACCGGTGCTCGACGGCGGGCATCTCTTTTTCTTCGTTATAGAGTGGGTGAGGGGCAGACCCCTGAGCGAGAGGATAATCGGCATAGCCCAACAGGTGGGAATGGCGCTCCTTATCACGCTCATGGTGGTGGTGACATGGAACGATATAATGCGGTTTTTCGACTGAGCGGGGGAAAAGGAAGAAGTGCGCATACTTTCGTTTGACACATCATCCCGGTCCGGGGGCATCGCCCTTATCGAGGATGGAAGGCTTACGGCCGAGTGCGTGGTGGCCGACGTGGGCGCGCCCTCGGCATGGCTCCTTAACGGCGTGGATGGTTTTTTAAAGGGGCTTGGAAGGACGCTCGAAGAAATAGACGCGTTAGCCGTCGGGGTAGGGCCGGGTTCTTTCACCGGCCTTCGGATCGGCGTAAGCGCGGCGAAGGGGCTTGGCTGGGCTCTTGAAAAGCCGGTTATAGGGGTGTCCACGCTCGAGGCGCTCGCGATGAACGCGCCTTACGGCAACTTAAGGGTCTGTCCGGTACTCGATGCCCGGAAAAAGGAGGTTTACGCGGCTGTCTTTACGTCATCCGGCCGAGGGGTTGAGAGGATTGCCGGGGATTGCGTCGTTAGCTTGCAGGGGCTTTTTGAACTGATAGATAAAACCGGCTCAGGGCCGGTGGTATTTCTGGGCAACGCCCTCGGGGTTTATGCGGAACTGATAGAAAAGAACGTGAATCCCGCGATTATCGCGTCCGAACCGCTATGGCATCCGAGGGCCTCGAATATCGGGGTGATTGCCTTCAGAGACCGCGGCGCCGCCGCCCGGCCCGAGGATATAACCCCGGTTTATCTCAGGAAATCAGAGGCCGAGCTTAAAATCCAGGAGGGGGGAAGGAAAGCTGCGCTGTTGACATTGTTTAAGCCATAGGTTAATATTTTCTTTTATATGTAAGGCCGCGGATTTTTTCTGAAAAAGTCAAAAAAAGGAGGCCCGCCCCCATGGGTAAGATTAATAAGGTTAATAAGACCGGTAAAGGCGATAACGGCAACAAGGGGAAGGTGGAAAAACTCCTCAAGGAGAGCGGAGAGTTCAGGGAGGTTTATAACGAGCACCGCGAGTACCGCAAAAAAGTGGACAAGCTGGATAAAAAGGCGGTTCTGACGAATGACGAAGAGGTTGAGAAAAAAAAGCTGAAGAAGCTTAAGCTCGTGTTGAAGGACAGGATGGAAAGGATGCTCGCCGAGACCTGCGATTGAGGCCCGGCGCGGCCGGCCGCTTTAGCGCGATTGGTTACGCCCCATGCTATGAGAAGCGATAGGATAAAAAAAGGTTCCGAAAGGGTGGCCCACAGGGCGCTCCTTTATGCAACAGGGATGCCCGGGGGGGAGATGAAAAAGCCCTTTGTCGGCGTGGCCACGAGCTTTACAGACCTCATCCCCGGACATATAGGGATGAGGGACCTGGAGAGGTTCATCGAGAAGGGCGTCCATACCGGCGGGGGATATCCCATGATATTCGGCCTTCCGGGCATATGCGACGGGATTGCCATGGGGCACAGGGGCATGAATTATTCGCTGCCCTCGAGGGAACTCATCGCCGACATCATCGAGAGCGTGGCCGAGGCCCACGCCCTCGACGGATTGGTGCTCCTTACCAACTGCGACAAGATTACGCCGGGGATGCTGATGGCGGCCGCGAGGCTCGACATACCGTCAATAGTCGTCACGGCCGGGCCCATGATGACCGGCCGTTACAGGGGCAGACGCCTTTCCTTCATAAGGAATACGTTCGAGGCCATGGGGAGGCTCAGGGCCGGCAAGATATCTAAAAAGGAACTCGCGGCGTGCGAGCTCGGGGCGTGTCCCGGGGTGGGGAGCTGTCAGGGCCTTTATACCGCCAATACGATGAACTCCCTTACCGAGGCCATGGGCATGAGCCTCCCAATGTGCGGCACCGCGCCGGCCGTCTCAAGCGAAAAGCGCAGGATCGCCTTTGAAAGCGGGGTAAGGATAGTGGAGCTTATAACGAAAAATATCACCCCGCGCAGGATATTGACGAGAGGAGCCTTTGAAAACGCCATAATGGCGGACCTGGCCCTCGGGGGCTCGACCAACACGGTGCTGCACCTTCTCGCGGTGGCGAACGAGGCCGGGGTGAAACTTCCGCTCGAGCTCTTCGACACCTTGAGCAGGCGCACCCCCCATATCGCCTCGCTTGAGCCGGTCGGGGACTATTACATGGAGGACCTCCACTGGGCCGGCGGCATACCCGCGGTCATGGCGAGGCTTAAAGACAGGATACGGGACAATCCGACCGTGTCGGGCCTCAGGATGAAGGAGATTATAAGGGGCGTGGACTACATAGACGGAGAGGTCTTAAGGACGGTTGACCGCCCTTACCATAAAGAGGGCGGGATAGCGGTATTGAAGGGGAACCTCGCCCCGCTCGGGGCCGTGGTCAAGCAGTCCGGCGTAAGCGACGGGATGATGCGTTTTACCGGCAGGGCGCGGGTGTTCGATTCCGAAGAGGGGGCGATGGCCGCCATAACCGGCAACAGGATACGCAGCGGCGATGTCGTTGTTATAAGGTATGAAGGCCCCAGGGGCGGCCCGGGGATGCGCGAGATGCTCGCGCCCACGGCGATCCTTACGGGCATGGGGCTCGGGGACTCTGTCGCCCTCATAACCGACGGGAGGTTCTCCGGCGGCACCAGGGGCCCGTGCGTCGGACACATATCCCCCGAGGCCATGGAAGGCGGGCCTATCGCGCTCGTGAGGGAGGGCGACTCCATCGAGCTTGACATCCCGGCACGGACGCTTAAATTGAACGTGGCCGAGAGGGAGCTTAAAAAAAGAAGGACCGGATGGAAGCCCCCGAAGCCAAAGATAACAAAAGGGTGGCTCGCGAGGTATGCCGGTGTCGTGACGTCAGCCAATACCGGGGCCGTTGTAAGGGCGCAGTGATCCGGCGCGGCCGGCAGGTTGTTAGTTCTAATGCGCGGGATTAACTTTATGGCGCTAAATGACCGGATAATATGGAGATATAGATTGAGGATATGAGATGAAAAAGACAGGCGCCGAGATATTTTTAGAATCACTGATTAAAGAAGGCGTGGATACCATATTTGGGTATCCCGGAGGCGTTGTTCTGCCCATATACGACGCGCTTTACAAATCGCCGCTGAGGCACATCCTCGTCAGGCACGAGCAGGGGGCCGTGCACATGGCCGACGGCTACGCGAGGGCGACCGGAAGGCCGGGTGTCGTTCTCGTTACCTCGGGCCCGGGCGCGACGAATACCGTTACCGGGATCGCGACGGCTTATATGGACTCCGTACCGGTTGTGGTCTTTACCGGACAGGTGCCGACGACGTTGATAGGGAACGACGCGTTTCAGGAGGCCGACATAGTCGGCATCACAAGGCCGTGCACTAAGCATAATTTCCTCGTGAAGGACATAAATGACCTGACGAGGATAATAAAAGAGGCGTTTTACATCGCAACCACCGGGCGGCCAGGACCGGTGCTCGTGGACCTTCCGAAGGACGTGCTTTCGGCAGAGGCGGAGTTCGCGTATCCCGAGGGGGTCAACATCCCCGGATATCAGCCGACCTACAAGGGCCATGCGGGACAGATAACAAGGGCGATGGAACTCATCCTGACCTCCAAAAGGCCGGTCATTTACGCGGGGGGAGGGGTTGTAAGCTCCAACGCGGCAGTGGAGCTTACGCAGTTAGCAAGGAAGCTCGACATCCCTGTCACCACGACCCTCATGGGGCTCGGCGGTTTTCCGGGCACGGACCCGCTCTTTATGGGCATGCTCGGGATGCACGGCACTTACGCCGCGAACATGGCGGTCACGAATACGGACTGCCTTATCGCCGTGGGCGCGAGGTTCGACGACAGGGTCGCCGGGAACATAGATGAGTTCGCTCCGTATGCAAAGATAATCCATATAGACATTGACCCGACTTCCATAAGCAAGAACGTCGCGGTTGACATACCGATAGTCGGGGACGTGAAAAGCGTCCTGCGGGAATTTTTAAAGCTGCCGCGCGCCGCAACGGGGCTGAAGGCGTTCAAGAAGGGCGTTACGGACTGGCACGGCCAGATCTCGGAGTGGAGGCGCACCCATACCCTTACGGTAAAGCAGGACATGAAAGGAAGGATCAAGCCGCAGTACGTCATCGAAAGGATATATAAGATTACGGGCGGGGACGCCGTCATCTCGACCGAGGTCGGGCAGAACCAGATGTGGACCTCGCAGTTTTTCAGGTTCGCAAGCCCCCGGACGCTTTTGACCTCCGGCGGGCTCGGCACAATGGGCTACGGTTTCCCGGCCGCCATAGGGGCGCAGGTGGCCTTTCCGGATAAAACCGTCATAGACATCGCGGGCGACGGCTCGATACAGATGAACATACAGGAGATGGCGACAGCGGTGCAGGAAAAACTCCCCGTGAAGGTCGCGATACTTAATAACAGGTTCCTCGGAATGGTCAGACAGTGGCAGGAGTTTTTTTACGATAAACGTTATTCCTATACATGCATCGGGAACAGGCCCGATTTCGTGAAGCTCGCCGAGGCCTACGGCGCAGTGGGACTGAGGGCCACAAAGCCCTCCGAGGTTGACGGAGTCATAAAAAAGGCGCTCAAGGTAAAGGACAGGCCCGTCCTGATGGACTTTGTAGTGGACGCCGCGGAGAACGTCTATCCGATGGTGCCGTCGGGCCAGCCCCTGAGCAAGATGCTGCTTGTGTAGCATCCCTTAAGTCCGGGCAAGCGGTGGAGGGTTATCATGCGTCATACCATATCGGTTCTTGTGACAAACGAATTCGGGGTGCTCTCCCGGATAGCCGGGCTTTTTTCCGGAAGGGGGTTCAACATAGAAAGCCTCTGCGTGGCCGAGACATCGGATGAGTTGGTCTCCCGCATGACCATAGTCACGAGCGGAGACGACAGGATAATCGAGCAGATTACGAAGCAGCTCAATAAACTCATCAACGTCATAAAGGTGCATGATCTCACCGGCGAGGAGTACATAAACAGGGAACTCGCCCTTATAAAGGTGAATTCCACGGCCGAAACGAGGGCCGAGATCCTCGGCATAGTTGACATCTTCAGGGCCAAGGTCGTGGACGTAAGCCCACGCACCTACACGGTGGAGATTACCGGGGACGAGGAGAAGATACGGGCGATAACCGAACTCTTGAAACCGTTTGGCGTGAAGGAGATAGCCAAGACCGGCAGGATCGCCATGGCGAGAAGCCTGAAGGTAAAATAGGATACTCTACAGTGGAGGAGAATAGTGAAGGAGAATATGAAGGTCTACTACGATAAGGACGCCAATCTCGAGAGGATACGGCAGAAAAAGGTCGCGGTGGTTGGCTTCGGCAGCCAGGGGCACGCGCACGCGCAGAACCTTAAGGACAGCGGCGTGGACGTGGTCGTTGGAGTAAGAACCGGCGGCGCGGGCGCGAAAAAGGCGGCGGCCGCCGGGCTCAAAACCATGGAAGTAAAGGACGCGGTCAGGGGGGCGGACGTCACCATGGTGCTCATCCCGGACGAGACCCAGGGTGACGTGTATAAAAACGAGATAGGGCCGAACCTCAAAAAAGGCGCTTACCTCGCGTTCGCGCACGGGTTCAATATACACTTCGGCCAGATAGTCCCGGCTCCGGACACCAACGTCTTTATGGTCGCGCCCAAGGGGCCCGGGCATCTGGTAAGGCACGAGTTCACCAGGGAGAGGGGCGTGCCAGCGCTCGTCGCGGTGCACCAGGACCCCTCCGGGGATACGCTTAAGGTGGCGTTAGCCTACGCAAGCGCCATAGGCGGGGGCAGGGCCGGAGTTATAGAGACGACGTTCAAGGACGAGACCGAGACAGACCTTTTCGGAGAGCAGGCGGTCCTTTGCGGCGGGGTCACGGCGCTCATAACCGCGGGCTATGAAACGCTCATCGAGGCCGGATATCCGCCGGAGATGGCGTATTTCGAATGCCTGCACGAGATGAAGCTCATAGTGGACCTCATATACGAGGGCGGCATATCGAACATGCGCTATTCCATAAGCAACACCGCCCAGTACGGGGACCTCACCAGGGGGCCGAGGATAATAACCGGAGAGACCAAAAAGGAGATGAAAAAAATCCTCTCCGAGATTCAAAACGGAGAGTTCGCGAGGGAATGGATGCTGGAGAACAGGGCCAACCGCCCGGTCTTCAACGCCCTTACGCGCAGCGGCGAGAGCCATCCGATAGAGGAAGTCGGTCGTCGCCTCAGGGATATGATGCCGTGGATGAAGGCCTCGAAGATAGTTGACAGGACGAGGAACTGAGGTCCCGGGGGAAGATGCGTATTCCGCTGGCACGCGAGGGCGCTCCATTCATTGTTTTGTCGGCGGCCGTTACGGCGCTGGTATTTTTTTCGGGATTACGAAAGACGTCCGTTGTTTTTCTGGCGTTAAGCTGGTTCGTTGTCTGGTTTTTCAGGGACCCCCGGAGGGAGATACCCGGGGAGCCCGGTTCCATAGTGAGCCCGGCGGACGGACGGGTCATAAAGGTCGAAAAGGCGAGGGAAGAAAGACTCCTCATGGACGAGGCGCTCAAGATAAGCATCTTCATGAACGTCTTTAACGTCCACGTAAACAGGGCGCCTTACGACGCCGGCGTTTTAAAGGTGCTCTATAACCCCGGAAGGTTCTTATCCGCCGACCTCGACAAGGCGTCCGAGGAAAACGAGCGGAACTCGATACTCATGGAGGCACGGGGAAAGGCCGAAGGCGGCAGGAGGTTCGTGGTCTGCCAGATAGCCGGGCTTATCGCGCGCAGGATCGTCTGCAGGGTCTCGGAGGGTTCGGCGGTTAAAAAGGGCGACAGGATCGGGATGATAAGGTTCGGTTCGAGGCTGGACGTTTATCTGCCGCCCTCGGTTAGAATAAAAGTGAAGGTCGGGGATAAGGTGAAGGCCGGCAGTTCAATTCTCGGCTGGTGGTGATCCGGGGGGTTTAAAGCCGGCGAGGCCGGTTGGCGCGGCCGGCGCGGGGCCGGCTGGTTAAAAGGAGGGATGTATGCTGGATAAAGAGATTGACGCTTCTGACGGCGTAAGCATAAAAAAGAAAAAGGGCGTAAGGAGGGGGGTATACCTCCTGCCGAACCTTTTGACTTCGTCTAGTCTTTTCGGCGGGTTCTACTCGATAGTGGCCTCTTTAGAAGGCA
>JACRCI010000021.1 GCA_016219105.1 Deltaproteobacteria bacterium
AATCTAAGGAAGGTCTGATTAATTCTCTTTTTGTCATTGCGAGCCGCGTTTTTGCGGCGAAGCAATCTCGTAACTCACTGATTTGCCTATAGGACGAGATTGCTTCGCTACGCTCGCAATGACGGGACTGGGAATTAATCAGACCTTCCCTAAGCGTATCGCGCAAGCTGAAAGAACCGTTTTTGAGGAGGCATGATGACGACAATCGTTGACGTTTTCGCCAGGGAGATACTCGACTCGAGGGGCAACCCGGCGCTCGAAGCCGAGGTTATAACCGAAGGTGGTTTCGTCGGCAGGGCCGCCGTGCCATCAGGCGCGTCCACCGGCACGCATGAGGCCGTCGAACTCAGGGACAACGACAGGAAAAGATACATGGGCAGGGGGGTTTTGAAGGCCGTAAGAAACGTCGAGGAGAAGATAGCCCCTGAGATAATTGGCCTCGACTGCAGGGACCAGTCTTTTATAGACGGCCTCCTCATATCCCTGGACGGGACGGAGAACAAAAAAAGGCTCGGGGCCAACGCGATACTCGGCGTGTCGCTGGCCGTTGCCAGGGCGGCGGCCGAGGCCATCGGACTGCCGCTCTACGCCTACGTCGGCGGGGTGAACGCGAGGACGATGCCCGTGCCGCTTATGAACATAATAAACGGCGGGGCGCACGCGGACAACAACCTCGACATACAGGAGTTCATGATAGCGCCGGCCAAAGCCGCGAGTTTCCGCGAAAGCCTCAGGATGGGGGTCGAGGTCTTCCACGCGCTTAAATCCATATTGAAGACGCGCGGCCTCAATACCGGCGTCGGGGACGAGGGCGGGTTCGCGCCGAGCCTCGCCTCCAACCGCAAGGCCGTGGAGGTTATAATCGAGGCCGTCAGAAAGGCCGGTTTAAGGGAGGGTAAGGACGTGTTCCTCGCGCTCGACTGCGCCTCAAACGAATTTCATAAAAACGGGGCCTATTCGGTCGAGGGGAAAAAACTTTCGAGCGAGCAGATGGTCGTCTACCTCGAAGGCCTCGCGAAAGACTACCCCATAGTCTCGATAGAGGACGGGCTGGCCGAGGAAGACTGGAAGGGATGGAGGTTTTTGACGGGAAGACTCGGCGGGAAGATACAGCTCGTGGGGGACGACCTCTTTGTAACGAACGTAAAAAGGCTCGAAAGAGGCATAAAAAACGCCATAGCCAACTCGATACTCGTAAAGCTGAACCAGATAGGCACGCTTACCGAGACCCTCGGCGCAATTGAGATGGCGCAAAGGGCCGGCTATACGGCAATCATATCCCATCGCAGCGGCGAGACCGAGGATACGACAATCGCGGACTTGAGCGTTGCCACGAACTCAGGCCAGATAAAGACCGGTTCGGCCTCGCGCACCGACAGGCTGGCAAAATACAACCAGCTCCTCAGGATAGAGGAAGAACTCGGGGACGCGGCGCTGTTTGCCGGCCCAAAGGTTTTTAAAAACCTTGGCGCTTGATTTACATGATAACCTCCTATACATTCGGCCGGATAGAGGTTGACGGCAGGGTCTATACCTCGGACATCATATTACTGCCGTCCGGCGTCATGGAGGGCTGGTGGAGGAAGGAAGGCCATGCCCTCTGCCTCGACGACATAAAGCCTGTCATTGACGCCAAAGTCGAGGTTCTGGTCGTGGGAAGAGGAGAGTCGGGCATGATGAGAATAAGACCTGAGGTCGAAAAGGCCCTTTCCGGCCTCGGTATCGAGCTTATATCCGGGAAAACCGCTGAGGCGTGCAAGACGTTCAACGATGTTTCGGCAAACCGCAAGGCCGCCGCCGCGCTCCACCTTACGTGCTGACCCCCTGCCCTTAAATAGCTAACCTATTATAAAATAAAGGTATTTTTGCTGCCATCTACAATATCACCCCTGTTTATGGTATAATTAACCAGGTTCGTAATTAAGGAGGAATTGTGTCCGCTGAAAGCCTTATCATAGAAGGGCTTATAATCTTCGTCCTCATACTTATAAACGCCTTTTTCTCCACTTCTGAGATAGCGATAATCTCATCGAGGCGGAGCATCATAGAAAAGCTCGCGAAGGAAGGCAACGAGTCGGCGGCCATCGTCTCTCGGATGAAAAACGAGCCGGAGCGGTTCCTCGCGACCGTCCAGGTCGGGGTTACCGTTGTGGGCACCCTCGCCTCGGTGGTTGGCGGCGTGGCGGCCGTGGAGTTCCTTAAACCCCTTTTCGCGGCGATTCCCCTGGGGCCGGTAAGCGGGGCCTCGGAATACCTCGCGATAGCCGTGGTAGTCGGCGTGATTTCCTACTTCACACTCGTGGTAGGCGAGCTTGTCCCAAAGAGCCTCGCCCTGAGGTACGCGGAGAGGATAGCCTGTTTTTCGGCAAAGCCGATTGACCTCCTCTCAAGGATAACGTCCGTGTTCATAAGGGCGCTTACATCCTCGACGACCGCGACGCTGAAACTCATCGGCGTAAAAGGCGCGGCCGCGCAGGTCTTCGCGCCGAGGGAAGAGATAAAATATTTCATAAAGGAAGGCCGGGCCAAAGGGCTTATAGAGGAAACCGAGGCCGCGCTCCTGCACGGCATCTTCGAGTTCGCCGACACCTCGGTTAAAGAGGTCATGGTGCCCAAACCCAAATTCAGCTCCATCGAGATAGGCTCGTCCTCCGAGAGTGTGTTGAAGTTCATATCCGAGAGCGGTTTTTCGCGCTACCCGGTCTTTCGCGAAAACGAAAACAACATCGCCGGCATACTCTTCAACAAGGACGTGTTCAGGGCAATGGAGCAGGGCCGGCCCGTGGTGCTGGCCGAGCTTATCCGGCCCCCGTACTTTGTCCCCAACTCCATAATGATAAGCAGGCTCCTGCGTGAGATGCAGAAAAAAAAGCTCCACATGGCCATAGTGGTGGACGAGCACGGGGACGTTGACGGGCTGGTGACGATAGAGGACATACTCGAGGAGATAGTCGGCGAGATAGAGGACGAATCGGACATCGAAAAAGGCGGGCTTATCGAGAAGCTCAAGGACGGGACGATGCTGATAGACGCCTCGGCCTCGCTGTGGGACCTCGCCGAGGCGGGCCTTCCCTTCGAGGAAGAGGAAAAGGGGAAATACTCCACGCTCGCCGGGTTCATGCTGTCGAGGCTTCAGAAAATACCGAAGGGCGGGGAGTTCATCGTGCACAGGGGCATGAGGTTTACGGTCGTTGACATGGAAAAACACAGGATAGCGAGGGTAAAGGCAGAGCCCCTTGCCCGGGCCGTGCCCCTTGAGCCCGGGGTCAGGCCGCAACCCCTCTCGGCCGCGAAGACGACAAAGATTCCGGCGTAGGATTTAAAGGGTGCCGAAAAGTCTTATCCTGTCACCCTGAACTTGTTTCAGGGTCTCGTAACAACGTGATTTTATTAGAACCTATCC
>JACRCI010000023.1 GCA_016219105.1 Deltaproteobacteria bacterium
AAGGTCTGATTAATTCCCAGTCCCGTCATTGCGAGCGTAGCGAAGCAATCTCGTCCTATAGGCAAATCAGTGAGTTACGAGATTGCTTCGCCGCAAAAACGCGGCTCGCAATGACAAAAAGAGAATTAATCAGAGTTTCCTAAGATAATGAACAAACCGTTTAAGACAGCCGGCCTTGCTGGAGCAGTCGTTTTAGTGAGCGGCGGACTGGACAGCTGCGTTACCGCGGCTGTCGCCACCCAACCAGCCGGCCGCGCCGGGTTTTCGGAGCCTGTTGCCGGCCGGCTGGCCGGCATGGCCGGCTGGTTGGCCTTTCTTCACGCGAATTACGGCCAGAGGACAGAGCAAAGGGAGCTTGAGGCTTTTAATGCCATTGCGGATTTCTACCGGGTCGAAAAGAGACTCATCGTCAACCTCGATTATCTGAAGGACATAGGCGGCTCGGCCCTGACAGACCGCGCGATAGAGGTGCCGGAGGGGGATCTGTCGCGTACGGGCATACCGGCTACCTACGTCCCTTTCAGGAACGCGCATCTGCTCGCAGCGGCCGTTTCATGGGCAGAGGTCATAGGCGCAGTCGCGGTGTATATCGGCGCGGTCGAGGAAGACGGCTCAGGCTACCCTGACTGCAGGGAGGGGTTTTTCAGGGCCTTTGAAAAAGCGGCTTTCGAGGGCACAAGGCCGGAGACGGACATAAGGATAATTGCGCCCCTTATACACATGAAAAAAGGCGAGATAGTGAGAAAAGGCGTTGAACTCAATGCCCCGCTCAACCTGACGTGGTCGTGTTACAGGGACTCAGCCGTTGCCTGCGGCACGTGCGATTCATGCCTTTTGAGGCTCAAGGGTTTCAGGGAGGCCGGGGCAATTGACCCCATACCTTACGGGGTAAGGCGGGCCGTTACATAGAAGGGAGGGGTAAGTGACTTTTACGGAATTTCTTAAGCAGAAAAAGGGTATAGACCCGCAAGGCGGCAACCTGGCCGAGCTTATGGACGAGTATTACGAGGAGTATCAGGATTTCATGCGGGGCAAGAAGGACGGGTGCAATAACGGCTAACGAGGTGGATACGGGCCCCTCCACGGGTAGTAAGGTGGGTAATAGGGCCAGTAATAAGGCCAATACGGGTCATAATAGGCCGGGGGCCACGGCAAAGGCTGATATTCCGGCTCGGGATTTAAATCAAAGAGGTGCATCTCTACGGCTGTAACGACCGGATATGGATAGCCGGTCTTGCCGATATTTTTGGTTTCAACGCCTTTTACGATGCCGGCCACTGTTATCATCTTGTTTGGCCGGTATATGAAGGCGTCGAGGTATCCGGAGGCCTCCGCGAGGAACCTTATGCCCGGGTCGCGAGCCTCGTTCGTCGGGGTGTGGGTCGAGTCAAGCCTGGTCGCAAAGACCTCTATGACGGTCGTTTTTTCGAGGTTTTCCACGTTCAGGATTATCCCTCCCCAGACGACTTTCTGGTTTACGTATTTTCCGGCCGCATCCGATTGGACCATCGCGGGCGTTACGTCGCCCCTGACCTCCTTAAGCGCGTCCGGAGAGACGACCGAGGCGCAGCCGCTCAACAAGGCGATGGCCGTTAAAAGAGCCGTAACGACGATTTCCTTTGCGTTTATCCCCATATGTCCTGTCCGCCAAGTTAGCCGGCCTTGCCTGCCTACCAGCCGTCCTTGACGGTTGACTTATTCCGCTTTTTATATGATATACTCTAATTTTAAACCATTTCCGAGGAACGTCAACCCGGGTTGGCGGTGTTTCCCGCGCGATATAATCTTAAGACTTTAGGTGCGCCGATGTCAGAGTTGATTAACGTTACCGAGCTTGAGGCGGAAAGGCTCGCCCCGCACGCCGTAAAGAGCAAGGACTCGAAGGGCCGCGTTCACGCGGAATCCGAGCATCCCTTCAGGACCGCGTTCCAGAGGGACAGGGACAGGATAATCCACTGCAACGCCTTCCGCAGGCTCGAATACAAGACTCAGGTGTTCGTGTATCACGAGGGCGACCATTACAGGACCCGGCTTACCCATACTATCGAGGTCGCGCAGATATCCCGGACCATCGCAAGGGCGCTGGGCCTGAACGAGGACTTATCCGAGGCCATAGCCCTGGCCCATGACCTCGGGCATCCGCCCTTTGGACATACCGGAGAAAGGGCGCTCAACGAGCTTATGGGCAGGCACGGCGGGTTCGAGCACAACTCGCAGAGTCTGAGGATTGTGGAGGAGTTGGAAAGGCGCTACCCGCGGTACAGGGGGCTGAATCTCACGTGGGAGGTAAGGGAGGGCATAATAAGGCACAACTCCGAGCACGACAGGCCCGGCGTAAGCGCGGAATACGGAAAAGACACCTCCCCCTCGCTTGAGGCGCAGATAGTGGATATGGCGGACGAGATAGCCTACAACAACCACGACATAGACGACGGGCTTTCCTCGGAGATGATGACCCCGGCGCAGTTGAGGGACGTGGAACTCTGGCAGGAGAACTTCGAGGAGGTGGAGAGGCTTTCCCCAGGCCCTGACTTCAAGGTGTTGAAATACCAGACCGTCCTCAGGATTATAAACCAACAGGTCACCGACCTCGTTGAGGCGGTCATGGACACGGTAGACCGGGAGGGGATAACCGCGGTCGAGGATATAAGAAAGAGGCCAAAGCCGGTTGCGCGTTTCAGCCCCGGCATGGAAAGGAAAAACAGACAGCTCAAGAAATTCCTCAAGGATAACCTTTACAGCCATTACCGGCTCCTCAGGATGGCGGATAAGGCCGAGAGGATCCTGAAGGGTCTTTTCAAGGTGTATTCGGATAAAACCGAACTGCTTCCCCCGCATTTTTCCTCGGAGATAGAAAGGGTCGGCGAAAAAAGGCTTATCTGCGACTACATAGCCGGGATGACCGACAGGTTCGCGCTGGACGAGTATAAAAAGCTTTTTGACCCCTATGAGAAGGTCTGATTACGGTGGAGAATTGCCGGGGAGAAAAACTCCGGGTTGCCGCAATAATATATTGACAAGCAGTTTTCGGAGACCTATAATCAGTTTACTCTTTAAAGCCCGGCCGCATCCTGGCAGGCCTTCCTGTACTACACCCATGATATTATACGACCGCGATAGGACATTCCCGTGCCGCCTTAATTAGAACGCAGCCGGTCTTTTCGCAAAATTATCATAACAGGCGCGGGGGGTTAAGCCGGCGCCGACAACATTTACAGCGCCGGCAGCATCCACAGCGCCGGCGGCATCCACATCGAAGAGAGGAGAAAAATGGCGATAAATTATTCCGATATAATCGAAAGGATGAAGGACGCGGGCCGGCTCAAGAACGACTCAGCCGTGGCGAGGGTCCTTGGGGTTACGCCGCAGGCGCTTTCCAATTATAAAAAGAGGGGAAAGATGCCGACGAACCTCGTCATAAAGTTCGCCTCCGTGTTCGGCCTTTCGGTTGACTGGCTCTTAACCGGCCGGGGGGATACGCACAGGGGCGCCGGCGGCGAGGAAAGGGGTTATCCGACAGCCGGGGAACAGGGCGCGCCTTACGGAAAAGAGGCGGAGGCCGAACTCGAAAAAACCCTCGGCCTTTCGCCCCTTAGCCCGGATGAGATTATATACATGGGCAAGATCCTCAAGGTCATGAGAAGGGCGAACAGGTCCACGGTTACGGCCATGAAATGCAGCGTGGACGCTTTTTTGAAGGCTACCGAATCGCCGGAAAAAGAAGGCGGCAAAAAACAGGCCGGGGAGTAAAAGGCATCCGGAAAAGAATGAAAAATTCATACACAACCACATAAGTAGTTGCGCCGTCTGTATCCGTCGAGGACGGCTGGTTGGCCGCCCCATCTATCCCCCATCTATCCCATTGACCCCATTGTCCCGATGTGTTATTTTTCAACCTTGCCTTGCTTTACGGGCCGGCTGACCCGCCACAGTGTGGGCTGGTTGCCCGTGTGACGGGCTGGATGAAATGAAATCCTTCGATATCGTGTGGCAAAAGGCCGAAGAGTGGGCTGACCAGCAGGGCTGGCTGGTAGGCCGTCGAGGACGGCTGGTGGGCCGTCAAGGCCGGTTGGATGACCAGAAGAGCCGGTTGGCCGACCCGTGTGACGGGCTGGCTGAAACGCACATAGGAGACGGCGAGGGGCCAGGGCTTTTGATGTCAAGAGGCTCCCTTACGTTGGAGCTTGAGCATTTTTACGGGGTCAAGGTCGAGGTCGAAACGCGCAGTATCATCTGCTCAAGGCTGGGCAGGGAAGACGCGGACTATCTCGGCGTCGAACCAACGGGCGAGTCCCTCGAAAGGGAGGTCTGGCTCACGATAAATAAAAAAAGGGTGGTCTACGCTTCAAGCGTTTTCCCGGCAGTATGCACCGAAAAAAAGCTCTTCGACCTTCTCTTGAAAGGCACGGAGCCGATGGGGAGGACGCTGAAGTCCGCGGATATAGACTTTGATAAGGACGCAATCGAGATAGGCGTCATACGGGACACTTTCGCGGCAACGGATTTAGGCCTCGGGCCGCCGCCTCTTTTCGCGAGGCGTTATAGGCTCATTGACCGCAACGATTCCGGCAAGCGTATTGCAAGATTAAGATGCGCGGTAATAGAGGTCTTCAGCCCGGAACTCGTCCCGGCTGATAAAACCATGGCCACCAAGACCCCTGCGGTATGACCGTCGAGGACGGCTGGTAGGCCGTCAAGGCCGGCTGGTAGGCCCGCGTGGCGGGCCCCGCCCCATGTCTATGATGAGGAGTCCAGGAGGTCAGTCTTGGCGCAAGAAATTCTCACGGCAAAACTCACGGCCGTATCCGACCTTATAAGGCTGCCCAAACAGTACGGCACGGCGTTCGTGCTTTTGCCAACGCTATGGGCCCTTTTCATGGCCTCGGGCGGAAGGCCCTCGCCGAAGCACCTTTTTGTATTCATCGCCGGGGCGTTCCTTATGAGGAGCGCCGGATGCGCCATAAACGACATCGCGGACAGACGCTTCGACAGGATGGTGGAAAGGACAAAGGCAAGGCCCATTGCCGGGGGAAGGCTCAGCGTGGCCGAGGCCGCAATGGTATTCCTCACGCTGTCTTTTCTGGCCTTCATGCTCGTTCTGACCCTCAACCGTCTGACGGTATTGCTTTCCTTTGCCGCGATAGCGCTCGCCTCCGTCTACCCTTTCGTAAAGAGGGTGAGTTATTTCCCGCAGGTGTTCCTCGGCATGGCGTTCGGCTGGGGCGCGGTCATGGCGTGGGCCGCGGTCACCGGGAGCGTGGGGCTGCCCGCAATGCTCATATTCGTTGCGAACGTCTTCTGGTCAACGGCGTATGACACCATATACGCCCTTATGGATATGGAGGATGACGTACGGGCCGGGGTGAAATCAACGGCCATATTCTTCGGCCGGCGCGTGTGGCCGGCCCTCGCGGTCCTTTACACGATGATGGCGATCGCTCTCGCCTTCGCCGGGTGGGCTGCGGATATCGGGATTGTGTATTACGAGGGGCTTGTAGTGTCTTACGCCCTTTTTTTCGCCATATTGAACAAGGTGATGCATAGTCCAGCGAGGGAGGCTATCTTCCGGGGCTTTGTGGCCAACATCGGGCCGGGCGCGTTGATACTTTTTTCGATAATCGCCGGCATGGGCAGATAGGGGGGGTCTAACGGCATGGCATACGACGACATGAGGGAATTTATAAAGACACTTGAGGCCCGCGGCCTTTTAAAAAGGGTCGCCGCCGAGGTAAGCCACGAGCTTGAGATACCCGAGATACTCGACCGGCTCGTGAAAAACGGCGGCCCGGCGGTGATATTCGAAAAGGTGAAGGGTTTCGCCATGCCGGTCGTCGGGAACCTCTACGGCACGCGCGAGCGGGTGGCCGCGGGCCTCGGCGTTGAAGCGGAGGAATTCCGGCGGATAGGCGAGTTCATCGCCATGCTCCAGAGGCCCAGACCCCCGGAGGGCCTGTGGGACGCGATAAAGCAGCTCCCGTTCTTCGGAAAACTCCTCACCCTCGGCCCAAAGACCGTCAGCCGGGCGCCGTGCCAGGACGTTCTACTTACGGGAGAGGACGCCGACTTGAGGAAACTCCCGATAATAAAGTGCTGGCCGGGCGACGCGGCCCCGCTCATAACCTGGCCGCTTGTGGTGACCCAGGCCCCGGATGGCGGACCTTACAACGTCGGGGTCTACAGGATGCAGCGCATGGACGGGAAAAGGGCCATTATGCGCTGGCTCCCCCAAAGGGGCGGGGCCAGACACCACCGTCTGTGGCAGGAGAAAAATATGCCGACGGCCGGCCGGCAGGCCATGCCCGCCAACCAGCAGGCCATGCCTGTTGCCGTTGCCATAGGGTGCGAGCCGGCGACCACGATAGCCGGCGTTACGCCGCTGCCGGATGACGTCGGGGAGTTTCATTTCGCAGGGGTCTTGAGGAAAAAGGCGATAGAGCTTGTCGAGTGCAGGACCGTCCCGCTCAAGGTCCCGGCAACCGCCGAGATAGTGCTCGAAGGCGAGATGCGCCCCGATGACACGGCCCTCGAAGGCCCGTTCGGCGACCATACGGGCTATTATAACGGCGCCGAGCCGTTTCCGGTCTTTACCCTCAAGGCCATAACCCACAGGAAAAACCCGCTGTATCTCACGACCATCACCGGCCGTCCGCCCAAGGAGGACGCGATAATAGGCACGGTCCTCAATACGATGTATCTGCCGACCATGAGGCTTAATTTCCCGGAGGTCGTGGATTTCGCCCTGCCCATGGAGGCCGTCTCTTACAGGATAGCCGTGGTGTCCATAAAGAAGGAATACCCCGGACACGCCCGGCGGATAATGATGGGGCTGTGGGGCGTGCTGAAGCAGTTCCTTTACGTCAAATACGTGATAGTCGTTGACGACGACATAGACGTGCATAATTGGGCCGACGTCATATGGGCGATATCAACGAGGGTGGACCCGAAGAGGGATACGGTCATCATAGAGGACACGCCGATAGATTATCTGGACTTTTCCTCCCCAAAGGACGGATTGGGGAGCAAGCTCGGCATAGACGCGACGAACAAGATGCCGCCCGAGGTAACGAGGAAATGGGGGGAGAGGCTCGGCATGGAAAAAGAGGTCATCGAGCTTGTCACGAAGAGGTGGAAGGATTACGGGTTTTAGCGCGTCGTGAACTTTCGGGATGAGGTCAAAGGTGGGGGGCGATAGGGCGGCTGATAAAGAGCCTTTTGAGCCTTTTAAGGGCGACTGGTGGGACCCGGCGGGCGAGTTTTCGCTTCTCCACAAGATCAACCCGCTCAGGTTCGAGTATTTTTCCGGCAGGGCTACGGAGGTCCTTGGCGGCCTTGGAGGGAAAAGGGTGCTTGACGTGGGCTGCGGAGGGGGGCTTTTGTCCGAGATGTTTGCCGCATCCGGCGCCGTTGTAACCGGCATTGACCCTCTGCCGGACGCCGTTCGGGCCGCCAAAAAGCACGCGGAAGAAAAAGGGCTCAGGATAGACTACCTTGTGTCCCCGGCCGCCGGGAGCGCCAAAGAGAGCCTGAAGGGAAAGGAATTCGACTGCCTCGTATGCAGCGAGGTCCTCGAGCACGTTCGTGACCTTCCCGGCTTTATAGCGGATATCTGCCAGATGTTGAGGAAGGACGGGGTTTTTTTATTCAGCACGATAAACAGGACCGTGAAGGCGAGATTGCTCGCGATATTCGTCGCCGAGGACGTCCTGGGGATGATACCGAAGGGCACGCACGACTACGGGAAGTTCATAAGGCCGTCGGAACTGGCGAGGCTCCTCAGGGAAAATTCCGTCTCTGTGGAGGAGATACGGGGGATGAGCCTGGACGCGCTTAATCTCGAGTTCAGGCTCGGCAGGGACACCTCGGTCAACTACCTCGGTTACGGGGTTAAAAGATAACCGGGGGTAAGGAAGGGCCAGCAAGCCCATCTCAGGGGCCAACCAGCCCCTCGCAGGGGGTCAGGCGCGGTGTTCCTTTTCCTCGATGACTTTAAAGACCCTCATTATGTTCAGGAGCTTTTTCCTGTTTTCCGTTGAAAGAGCCCTGTAGCCTTTGAGCAGGTCCACCACGTCCGCGGCGCAGTCTGCCCCCGCCTTTGCGGCAGGGCCGTCCTTCCCGTTGCGCACCATCTCTCCGGCGCCGGTCATGAGCCACATCCTGTTTGCCATGAATAGCGCTTCGATGGCGACCAGAAGCGGGCCGCGGGGGGTTCTTTTTCCGTTTTCGAGTTCCGAGAGGAGGTTACGCGATACGAGCAGCCGCCTTGCGAATTCATCCTGCGTGAGCATGTAATGCTCTCTCAGGGCGCGGACCCTGAAGCCTATGCCCTTGATCCTGCTGGACCTTGCCCTGCCTTTCCAGCGATACAATTCACCTGAACCAATGCCATCCATCATTACCCCTCCGGGTAAAGACAATACGCATGAAACATGGCGTAGATTATTTATACCACAGATTTAAAAAAATGCAAGGACTTTTTATCTTTAGTTACAATTTTAAATGGCTGGTCAGGTATAACCGGTTAACTTCAGGCGGAAAATTTTACGGGGATATTTTTGGGGGCCTCGACGGCCTACCAACGGGCAATGCCGGCCTACCAGCCGTCCCCGACGGCCTACCAGCCAGCCTTGCTGGTTGCCTTTTCTATCTCTTTGGCAATAAGGCTGGCGGCTTCCACCGGGTCCGAGGCATCTCTTATGGGTCTTCCGACGACGATATAGTCAGCGCCGTCGCGGACGGCTTCATAGGGAGAGGCGATACGTTTCTGGTCGTCTTTTTTTGCCGTTCCGATATCCTGCGTTGAAAACCGTATCCCCGGGGTTACGGCGATAAAGTTTTTGCCGAACGTTTCCTTGACCTTTTTCACTTCAAGCCCTGAACATACCACCCCGCCGAGGCCCGCGAGTTTAGCGATGCGCGCGCGGTGAAGGACCAGGGCCCCCGGGTCTCTCAGTTCCGGGGCAATCCCCATGTCGCCGAGGTCGTTTCCGGACAGGCTCGTAAGAAGAGTGACGCCGAGCACCTTTACCTTTCCGGCTCGCCGCGCAACGGCTTCAAGCAGCCCGCGGCCAGAATCGCAGTGGACGGTTATGAAGTCCACGCCGAGCGAGGCCGCCGAGGCCACGGCCCTTCCGACCGTCTCGGGGATGTCGTGGAATTTCATGTCGAGGAAGACCTTTGCCTCAGGCGCCTCTTTTTTAATTGCCTCGACCACTGGCGGGCCGGAGCTTACGAAGAGCTCGAGGCCTACCTTGAAGACCCCGACATGGCCTTTCAAGAGCCGGACAAAGCCGAGCGCCTCGTCTTTCGAGGGGAGGTCCAGCGGGAATATTATCCTGTCTTTCGGGGAGAGTTTTTCCATCTACATGGAGGAAAGGGAAAATCTAAGATTAAGTTGTTCCGGGTAAAGAATTTACGAAAGCGGTTGGAGGAGGCAACGAGTATTTCCTCGACGTTTTGATATCTTATCGGTGTTTTTTTTTATTCCCTGTTTTTTTAACCTTTCCAACAGTTCTTCTTTTGTAAATATTGCTTCAACTTCACATCCGGCTTCACGCTCTATGTTCTCCAAACCATTTTGTTCTTGTCTGTCAACGAGAACAAGAACTTTTTTTATCTCGAATCCCTTCTCTTTCGCCCTTTTTATCGCCTCTATGGTAGACCCCCCCGTCGTAACCACGTCGTCCACAACAACGACTTTTGCCCCTTTTGTGAGTGGACCTTCTATTTGCTGCATGGTTCCATGTTGTTTAGGCTCTTTCCTCACGACGAATACCTCAAGAGGTTTTCCCTTAAGGTTGCTTATAAGTGCGGTAGCGTATGCTATGGGGTCAGCTCCGAGGGTAAGCCCGCCTATGCCGTCAACCGACGCGTCTTTTATCTTTTCAAAAAAGATATTACCGATGGCTTCCATCGCATCAGCGCGGTAAGTAGTCTTTTTTGAATCTATATAGACATCGCTTGTTTTTCCGCACGCAAGTTTAAAACCTTGATGAGGATCATACTTAAAGGAATATTCATATAGGATGTCGAGAAGCTTCTGTTTGTAGTCCATAATCCCTTTTTTAGTCAACACTATAGCTTTAATCAGGCGATGGAGTCAAGGGAATTCAGGGAGATTTTTTTATTCGTCCGGCGCCTCTATGTAGTCGTATATCTTGCCTTCGTAGTTCCTGAGTATTGTTTTGTCCTTCAGGCGCGTTACGACGTAGTCCGGGCTTATCGGTATCTTCCCGCCCCCGCCCGGGGCGTCTATGACGAACGTCGGCACGGCGTAGCCGGTCGTGTGGCCCCTGAGTTTCCGTATTATGTTTATTCCGGACGATACCGGGGTCCTGAAGTGGGCCGTGCCCACGGCGAGGTCGCACTGATAGAGGTAATAGGGCCTTACCCGTATCTTTAAAAGTTTCTGCAGGAGTTTTTTCATTGTCGAGGGCCTGTCGTTTATGCCCTTAAGGAGGACCGTCTGGCTTCCGAGAGGCACACCGGCGTCGGCAAGCCGGTTGCAGGCCGTTGAGACCTCCGGGGTTATTTCCCTGGGGTGCGAGAAGTGGATGCTCATGTAGAGTGGGTGGTATTTCCTGAGCATATTCACGAGCTCTTCATCCACCCTCATCGGGAGCGTGACCGGGACCCTGGTGCCGATCCTGATGATGTCGAGATGCGGGATGGAGCGCAGACGCCTTATGTAGCCTTCGAGGTGCGCGGTCGTGAGCATGAGCGGGTCTCCGCCTGAGATGAGCACGTCGCGGATGGTCTTCTTTGACCTTATGTAATCGCAGGCCGCCTCGAACTGCTCTATGCCCATGGGCGGCCTTTCCCTGCCCACAAGCCTGTTCCTCGTGCAGTAGCGGCAGTACATGGCGCATGAGTTAGCGACAAGGAGAAGCACCCTGTCCGGATACCTGTGCACAAGGCCCGCAACAGGCGAGTGTGAGTCCTCTCCGCAGGGGTCCACTAACTCTCCGGGCGATACCTTGAACTCTTCGATGCGTGGGATTGCCTGCTTGCGAATGGGGCAGTTGGGGTCGTTTTTATCTATGAGCGAGAAGAAGTAAGGGGTTATGGCCATGGCCAGACGGCCGTTGGATTTTTTAAACCCTTCCTTTTCCTCAGGGGTGAGTTTTATCAGGTGGCTCAGGACCTCGAAGGAGGTAATCCTGTTTTTTACCTGCCACTTCCAGTCCTGGCTTTCAGGGTGGCTGTTGGGGTCCTCGAAGATCTCCGGAGAGAACTCGCGGGCGAGATTATTGCTGGGCGGTTCGAACGATTCTGACAGGGCGGGCATCAGTTGTTCCTCACTCCCCCTTTTCAGTGGTGTTTTCGCTTTTCAGAAGGGCCATCTGAGGGTTTGAGATATCCTCCATGGCCTTTTCGTGCGCTGTCTTGTATTTGAACCCTTTTTTAAGGTACTTCCAGATGCACTCTATCTTCTTTACGTCTTCTTCAGTATAGTCCCGGAATTCTTTTTCACCGATGACCGTCTTTTTGGGTTTTATGTAGCCTTTTTGTTCGAGGTAATAGAGCTTGTGCCTGGGTATGTCTATGTGTGCGAGCACTTCTGGCGTTCTCATAATTAGCCTGTCTTGAAGCTAAAAAAGAATTCATATTCGATTTTAAAATTGAATTCATTATAACTTTGAGTTTATAATAACATTGATTTTATACTTGTCAAGCATTTTTTTACTTGACAAGCGTATAAGGTCTGATATTTTAAAGGGAAAGAAAAAAAGGGGGTGAATGAAGCCATATTGACAGGGGGGTTAACAATTGACATAAGGAGGCTATGGTATGAGAGTAAAGATGGTTTTTGTCCCTTTACTGATATTATTCGCTTTTCTGATCTTCCTTCCATACAGGGCTGATGCGGTTCCAGCGTTCGCCCGCCAGACAGGTTTCGCGTGCAACACTTGCCACTTTCAGCACTTCCCGTCTCTCAACCAGTTTGGACGCAGTTTCAAGGCGGGCGGCTACACAATGGTCGGCGGTCAGAGCCTTGTGGAGGGCGATTTCCTGAGCCTGCCCGCGGTCTTGAACGCCACACTTGTCACAAAGATAAGGTACCAGAAGACAAACGGCAAAAACGAGCTGGCTGAGGAAACCAACAGGGGGCAGGTGCAATTCCCGGACGAGGGTTCCCTCCTCATCGCCGGACGCGCGGGCGAGCACATAGGGTTTCTGCTCGAGGCCCAGATTATAAACCCCGACGCCTCGGCCTTTGCCTCGTTCAAGATGCCTTTTGTATACGACGTCCAGGACACCAAATTGAGCGTCATACCCTTTTTGACTGACGCGGCCGGCCCGTCCTACGGCTTTGAACTTCTGAATACCGGCGCCCTCAGGATGCAGCGCCCGCTTGAGCACCGTCACGACACCTCGGCCCAGCAGTACATCGGCACCGCGCGGGAGGCGACCGGGATCGCGTTTGTAGCCAGCCGTGACATCGGGTATCTGAATTTCACCCTCTGGTCGCCCGAGTTCCAGACAACGGACGCAAAACCCTACCTCCATTACCTCCGCGCCGCGCTGACACCGACCGTGGCCGGGTGGGATACCGGGTTCGGCGTGCAGATATGGGGCGGAAAGACGAAGTTCAGCGAGGCGTCAACGATTACAATGGCCTGTGTTGACGACGGTGCCACGCCGGTGGCGCCATGCGACGGGCCCGGCGGCCCCATTGCAATGGGAGATATCGTTGAAATCACCTCCACCGCTTTTACGAGGGTCGCGGCCGAGGCATGGGCCGTGGACGCGCAGGCCCAGGGCAATATCGGATGGATGCCGGTCGGGGTGTATCTGAGCTACGGCGTGTCCGCTAAATCCGGCTCTACGGTCCCGAACCTGTTTAACTCCTCCACTGCCGACAGGCGCAAGGCCTTTACCGCGACGGCTGAATTCGGGGTTATCCCCTCGAGGCTCACGCTCGCCGCGGCCATGCGCAACGCGGACAGCGGCGCGGCCACGAACAGCAAGGCCGATTCCGTCACCGTGGGCGCCACTTACCTCGTCACGCAGAACGTCCAGTTGCAGACAAACTACACGTGGTACAACTATGACATGAACCCGGACGCGGGAGACAGGCTGCTGACGCTGATGTTGTTCGCGGCGTTTTAAATACAGGGGTTAAAGGACGGAAGGAAAAGACATGCGCGGGAAATCGGCATACGGTTTCATGGCGTTCGTCGGGGTTGCCGCTGTCATAAGCGGGCTGCTCGCGGGCTGCGGCGGACCGCTTCAGGCGACCTACAAATCCGCCGGGCCTGGGGCCGCCGGATTCAAAGGCCAGGCCGCTACCATCATTCTCAACCCGTACGTTGATTCAAGGAAGGAAAAAGACCCGCGCAGGATCGGGGACATAAGCGTCACGGTGGGCGACATGACAGGCACGGACCTCGTGCTCGACCGGGACGTTTCAACGTTTGTGACCAACGCGTTCAAAGAGGAACTTGCCTCCGCGGGCTTCAATGTGACAAGCGATACAACCGGCTCGCAGGCCAACCAGCAGGCCGGCCTTGCCGGTTACGTCATGGCGGGCGAGATACGGGAGCTCAGATACGATATAGGCTCGAGGGATAAGATAGCAATCGAGATATTCACGAGCTTGAAGGACGCCTCCGGCGGGGTCGTCTGGTCCGGCGTTGAAAAGGAAGAGGCCGAGCAATATGCCGGGGTCATGGGGAACTCGAGAAGGACGATAAACAATCACCTTTCCGATTCCCTTTCAAAGGTGATAAGAAAGACCATCGCGGAGGCAACGGCCGCCATGGCGCCCGGCGCGGCGCGTCAGGAGTTGCCCGCGCCTTATCCCCCCCGTGCGGCCGCTGTTTCCGGCGCCTTTGGCGTAGGGGCGGAGGTTAGGCCGATGGCCAACCAGCCGTCCTCGACGGCCGGCACTCCGGCCATGCCGCCTGCGGCGAAAGAGAAAGAGGCGGCCTCCATTGGCCGGCTCCTTGTAACAACCGAGCCGCCGCGCGCAAAGGTCTACGTGGGGGACGTATATTACGGCCTTAGCCCAATGACCATAGACCTCGGCCCCGGCATATATGATGTGCGTTTAATGCTCAGAGGGTATAAGGAAGAAAAGGAAAAGGTCGCCGTAAGGGCCGGGTACACGACCGAGCTTGAGACGATATTTATGAAGGAGTGATATAAGTCTATGCAATGCTCAACGGTCTTTGAGCCTGCCTTTTCGGCGGGCTTTTTTTGTTTGTGGCATGGAGTGCGGCAAACCTGAAAACATTTTAAAGGTCCGGATATATGCTCGGCAGGACGGCGGAGAAGATAAAAGGGGCGGAGTGATTTTATGTGGATAGCAAAAATAGGCGCTGGCCCTATTTTTTGCTACGCGGAGCTAACCCAACCCAACCCAACTGTTTTCCCCTTTTCTATCAATAGTAAGCCGCGGGAAATATGATTTTTCTTGAAATGATGACGTAAGAGAGGGTATATTACGATTGTGCTGGCCAGAAGAACGAAAAATGGAAATGGGAAAGTAGTATCGCGGGATCGTCCCAGCGTGAAAACTCAAGGTCGTGGGAGCTGTGTTCTTCAGGAAGACCCATCAGCTTACATTGTCGAAACACCACGAAAACAGCGAGTTTCAACTGTAGCTATATCCCGAAAATATGCGGTGAAGTTTGTCAGCGAAGCTAAAAACATCGCTAAGGGTTGGTTGAAAATATGCAATTTGGAAAACGCCGTCGGTTTCGGTTTGCCAGAAGTGGATGACCGCTACCACATCTGGCGTGTTCCGATGGTGAAGTTAGAAACAAAAGAGAGAATCGGAGAAGTTGTTATTGATGCATACACCTCTCTGGTTTCTGCAAATGAGACGACTGCGCCAGCCGTTTTGGAAGCTCGCTTGCTTGGGCGAAACGAAGCAAAACAAAGTGCGCAGAATGAAAATGGCAATGTTACTCAAATGCCGATTTCGTTTGTTCGCAACACCGTGATTCTTTGTGATAGTGAGCAGGCTTTGTTGGACATCCCGTCGCAATGTGTGGATTTGATTTTCACGTCGCCACCCTATTACAACGCCCGCCCCGAATATGAGGACTATCTTTCCTACGAAAGCTATCTTCTTAAAATGCGCCGGGTCATCCATAACTGCCACCGCGTTTTGAGCGAAGGCCGGTTCTTCGTGATCAATATCTCGCCTGTCTTGATTCGGAGAAGCAGTCGTAATGAGGCATCTAAACGCATCGCCGTCCCTTTCGATATGCACAGAATTTTTGTCGAGGAAGGCTTTGATTTTATTGACGACATTCATTGGGTAAAGCCCGAAGGTGCGGGGTGGGCGACAGGTCGCGGACGCCGTTTTGCCGCAGACCGCCAACCGCTCCAATACAAAGCTGTGCCCGTCACAGAATATGTTTTAGTTTACCGTAAGCACACTGACAAACTAATTGACTGGAACATTCGCAATCATCTCGACCAGCAAGTGGTGGAAGATTCAAAAATCATTGGGGAATACGAAACAACAAATCTGTGGCGTATTCATCCGGCGTTTCATTCAGAACATCCGGCGGTTTTTCCAGTCGAGTTAGCGAAGAGAGTCATAAGGTATTATTCCTTCAAAAACGACGTAGTTTTAGACCCGTTCGCAGGGACAGGCACGACAGGGCGCGCTGCCGCTATCTTGAGCCGTCGCTTTGTGCTCATAGAAAACGAGCCGAAATACATTGAAGTCATCCGCAAAGAGATGCCGGATTGGTTGGGTGCGGCCACGAAAAATGTTTTGTTCGTTGGCTGTCAACCTCCTGACACATCATCGGTTTTACTCTAATGGAAATTAATACCATCAATCTTACAGATTTACTGCCGAAAAACTTCAACGATTTACTTGAAAGCAAAGGGGCAACATTCATCAGGCGTGCTGGGGAAGAAAATGTTCGTCAAGTTGTCGTTGATGTGCTTTGCGGGAACAACCTTCGCGCATCTACAGAACACTTGACTCGCCTGCGGCTCGGGAAACTCAATGCTGCCACTTTCATGGTTTATTTGCGTGGTCTGCAAGCGGCCAAAGATTTTAGTCGCCAAATTCCACGGATTGCTTTTGACAATCTAACTCGCCGAGCCTCGAAATCAGAAAAAGAACTTTGTAAATGGATGCTCGGGCTGACAGGAAAAGGCGTTCAGAATGTTCTGCGTGACGATGACCTTCAGCTCAAGAAATATACTGAGTCTTTTGCCGCAAATCTTAAACGGCTTGCGGCAGAGACTGAAAAAGATTTAGGTGCACTGCAATGCCGCGTCAAGTCCGCAAGTGGCAAAGAGTCCATTGTGGATTGGCATGATATGTTGAGTCTGTTCTGCACCATTGGTAGCCAGACATTAGCAATTCGCGGTTCGGAAAAGAGCACCTACGGGAAATTATTTGAAAGACTGGTCTTGGGCAGCGTGCTTGTGGTTTTAGGATTTAGGCAAACAAGTTATCCGCCGACAAAAACCTCAAAAGTGTTCTGGCTCTCAAGTAAGATTGGCGAGCGGGAAGCCGATGCGACACTTTTAGTTGCTCCGGGGCAGGCCATCCGATTTGATTTGGGTTTTATTGGGCGCGGGAATCCAGAAATTACCAAAGACAAGGTCTCACGTTTTGAACGTGATTTGGAAATCAACAAGCAGCAATTTCACTCCGCAACCTGCATCATCGTTGACCGGGTGGGTGAAGGTTCGGGATTGGAGGAACATGCCAAACGCGCTGGTGCAAGAGTGATTCAGATGAGCATGAGCTATTGGCCTGTGGAACTGGCGCAATGGCTTTCTGATAAGTTCCACCATAAATCGGATGTGTTGAATTGTCCGCCGACGGATTTATCCGCGTTTTTGAAGAAGAAACTCAGCACCGTTTCGTTTGAGAATTTTGTCCAGGGACTCACAGTCCAGTAGATACCGTCTTGTCCGTCAAGCGATATTTTGCATATAATGTGGATTTGAAGTAAAGGGTGGGCCGAGCCCACCCTACGAGGCTCGATCATCCGGTAACGTCAAGTATTTTGTGTCATCAAAAAAGGGGCAGTGGTTCCTTGTTTCTTGTTTTCATATGTAAAGACTGCGAATAATATCCTTTCGATGCTGGTTTTGTCGCTGAAAACA
>JACRCI010000022.1 GCA_016219105.1 Deltaproteobacteria bacterium
CCGACATTTGTACAGAACCAACGGACGGATGAATTGGCCGCGGTAAAATGGAGGTTCAACGCATGGGGCGGGAAATACAGGGCGTTGATGGCCGACGATAACGCCGGAACGCAGGTGGCAAGGCGTTCAAAGGTTAGAATCTTGAAGCCCGGCATCGTGATGGAAGGCGGGGCGATAGAATCAAACGGGGACGGGACTGTTTTAACGACCGAGCAATGCCTGTTGAACAAAAACAGGAATCCGGGATTGACAAAAAGGCGGATTGAGGATTATCTGAGATACTACCTCGGGGCGCATACGGTAATCTGGCTTAAAGAAGGGATAGAGGGGGATGACACTGACGGGCATGTGGATGATATCGCCAGATTCGTCGGCAAAAACAAGGTCCTTTGCGCCTTTGAAAGCGACAAAAAGGACAGGCATAATTACGAGGCCTTGCGCCGCAACTATGAAATTCTTAAGAAGGCGAAAACCTCCCGAGGCGAGAGATTGGAAATAATAAGGTTGCCGATGCCTGACCCCGTGATATTCCCAAAAAGGCCCTTTGCCGGGCCTCGCCTTCCTCTGAGTTACGCCAATTTCTATACAGGCAACGCCTGCGTCATCGTTCCCGTCTTTGGATGCAAGACGGACGATCTGGCCCTGTCCATAATCGGGGAGGTTTTTCCGGGAAGAGAGATAGTCCCGGTGTATTCCGTGCCGTTTGTCTACGGCGCCGGGGCGATACACTGCGCGACTCAACAGCAGCCCGCGTCTTGAACAAAACCGGCAAAAATAGTCGCTGCCCCTATTTTTGTCAATTATCTCCTTGACGGATTCCACGTAGGTATGGTATCCTTATTGTAAGGAGGTAAGGAAAAAATGCTTGCCAAAAAAACATCAAAAAACCAGTTGACGCTGCCGAAAAAGATCGCCGGCATTTTTGAGGGGATAGACTACTTCGATGTCGCCGTGAAGGACAATGTGATAATACTTAAGCCCGTAAAAATAACCCCGGCTGAATCCGCGCTTGAGGGCGTAAGAAATAAAATCGAGGCGCTCGGCCTGAAGGACGAGGACATCAGGAAGGCGATACGCTGGTCCAGAAAGAAATCCGCGTGAGCCATAGGCGGGCCGTCCTCGACACAAACGTTATGGTGTCCGCCCTTCTCTTCAGGGGAGAACTCTCACGTCTTCATGCGCTCTGGAAAACCAAGGCGTTTACAATCGCAGCCTCAAGAGAAATTGTAGAAGAATATCTCAGGGTGCTGGCCTATCCTAAATTCAATCTGACGGAAAAAGAGATCAAGGATATAATTCAAGAGGAGTTGCTTCCTTATATAGAGCCTGTAATGGTCGCCGGGAAGCTAAAAGGCGTTTGTGTTGACCCTGACGACGACAAATTCCTATACTGCGCCGAAGCGGCGAAGGCGGATGTTGTTGTCAGCGGAGACGAGCATCTTCTAAGGCTAAAAAAATATAAAGGCTGTCCGATTATAACGGCGGAGAAGTTTTTGAGGGAAAATTTAGGCCGGGTTAAGAGGCGAACTTCTCCAACATCCGGTTGAACTCTGCCGTTTGCCGGGCTGCGTCATAAGGATCGGCCTGAGCCGCCGCTCCGAGAAGTAGCGGACAGCCTGCTGGTTATTCAACCCCAAAAGGGTTCTCTGGATTTCCTCCGGAAGTTTAAGAAGCCCCATAACCTGACGAACCCCTTTCCACCTCACCCCATCCGCACCTGCGCCTCCTCGAGCAGTTTTACCCTGTCCCTGAGCAGGGCGGCCTTTTCAAAATCGAGGCGTTTCGCGGCCTCCTCCATTTCCCTGTGGAGCTCCTTTATCTTCGCCGGTATCTCATGCGGCGCGACGTATTGCCCGGCCTCTTCCTCCGCGGTCCGGACCGTGTAGTAATCGGCCTCGTATACCGAGCCTATCACGTCCTTAATCCTGCTCTTTATGGTCGAGGGGGTTATCCCGTGCCTGCGGTTATATCCGCCCTGGATCTTTCTCCTCCTCCCGGTCTCGTCCATCGCGGCCTTCATGGAACGCGTGATTGCCTCGGCGTACATTATGACCCTTCCGTTCACGTTCCGGGCGGCGCGGCCAAAGGTCTGTATGAGCGAGCGCTCCGAGCGCAGGAACCCCTCCCTGTCCGCGTCTAATATGGCGACAAGCGACACCTCCGGCAGGTCCAGCCCCTCCCTCAGGAGGTTTATCCCCACGAGCACGTCGAATTTTCCGAGCCTCAGGTCCCTTATTATCTCGACCCTTTCGAGGGTTTCAACGTCCGAATGGAGGTATTTGACCTTTATGCCCATCTCGGAATAATACTGCGCGAGGTCCTCGGCCGTCCTTTTCGTAAGCGTGGTCGCCAGCACGCGTTCCCCGGCCCTGGTCCTCTTCTTTATCTCTCCGAGGAGGTCGTCAACCTGGGTTGAGGCCGGCCTTACCTCGGCCTCCGGGTCCATCAAACCCGTGGGCCTTAGTATCTGCTCGACAACGACGCCGCCGGACCTTTTAAGCTCGAACTCGCCGGGCGTGGCGGACACGAACACGGCCTGGTTTATCCTCTTTTCAAACTCGTCGAACTTAAGCGGGCGGTTGTCGAGCGCCGAGGGAAGCCTGAACCCGTATTCGACCAGCACCTGCTTCCTCGACCTGTCCCCGTTGTACATGCCGCCTATCTGGGGCACCGAGATGTGGCTTTCGTCTATGAAGAGCAGGAAGTCCTTCGGGAAATAATCAATGAGCGTGTATGGCGGCTCTCCGGCCAGCCTTCCGGAAAGGTGCCTTGAATAGTTCTCTATGCCGGGGCAGTAGCCCATCTCATCGAGGAGCTCGAGGTCGAAGAGGGTCCTCTGTTCGAGCCTCTTGGCCTCGAGTTTTTTACCCTGCGCCTCAAGCTCCGCAAGCCTTTCCCTGAGTTCCACGCGGACGGAGTCCGCCGCCCTTTTAAGGTTGTCCCTCGTGGTCACGAAGTGGCTCGCCGGGTGGATCAACTCTTTTTCCACCCTCTTTATGACCTTGCCCCGCAGGGGGTCTATCTCGGAGATAGCCTCGACGGAGTCGCCGAAGAACTCTATCCTCACGGCCGTCTCGCCCTCGTGCGCCGGGAATACCTCCACGACGTCGCCCCTCACCCTGAAGGCGCCCCTGTGGAAGTCCATGTCGCTCCTTTCATACCGCATCTCGACGAGCCGTTTCAGGACCGCGTCCCTCTCGACGCCCATGCCCCTTTCGACGTAGAGGTGTATCGAGCCGTAGTCGTCCGGCGAGCCTATGCCGTAGATGCAGGACACCGAGGCCACGACTATGACGTCCCTGCGCGTGAGTATCGAATGGGTCGCCGAGTGGCGGAGCTTGTCTATCTCGTCGTTTATCGAGGCGTCCTTTTCGATATACGTGTCGCTCGCGGGCACGTAGGCCTCGGGCTGGTAGTAGTCGTAGTAGGACACGAAATACTCGACCGCGTTTTCAGGGAAGAGGTCTTTGAACTCGGCGAAGAGCTGGGCCGCCAGCGTCTTGTTCGGCGCGATGACGAGCGCGGGCCTTGCCATGGCCTTTATCACGTTCGCCGCGGTAAAGGTCTTGCCCGAACCCGTGACCCCGAGGAGCACCTGGCTTTTATCGCCCCTCAAGAGGCCTTCGGTCAGGGCCTCTATCGCGGCCGGCTGGTCGCCCTTTGGCGTGAACTCGGTTACGAGCCTGAACAACGAGGGCCTTTCTTTTACCGTCTTTTTTGCCATCGGATAATCTTAGAATTATACCAGAATCAGGGCCGGAATTCAGCGGGGCAAGGGATACGGGCGGGATGAAGGGGAGCCGGTTTCCCCCGCGTTAAAAACCCGGCGCATGACCTGCCTTGGCAACGGGCCGGTCTGCGCCGGGAAATGGCCGGTCTTTACGCCTCACCCCTCAAGCTCCGCCTTGAACTCCATCGTCTTCATGATGTCCCTGCGGGAGAGTATGCCCTTGAGGCTTCCGGCCTCGTCCAGCACCGGGTATCTTCCGACGTCGTCGCTCACCATCCTGGCGAGCGCGTGCTGCGCCGTGTCGTTCGGATGGAGCGTCATGTCCGCCGTGAGCTTTTCCATCGCGTCCCTTACGGCCGTCGCGCCCCATTTTTCCCTTCCGGCCTCGCGGACGCGGTTGAGCGTAAGGAGCCCCACGACCTTTCCGTTGGACGTAACCGGGAAGCTCACGAAGTGGTAGTTGAAGAAATACCTTTCGATTACGTCCGAAAGGAGCAGGTCGGAGTCAACGGTCACGACGTTTTTCGTCATTATGTCTTTTACCCTTATGCCCTCTATCGCCATCTTCAACACGAGCTGGCGGTAAGAGGTTTCCGCGGCCTGCTGCATGAACGCGCCTATGAGTATCGCCCACAGGCCCTGAACGAAATATCCGGAGATAATCTGAAAAAACCCGAAGACGATGAGGAACATGGCGAAGGCCTTGCCTATCTGAGTTGAAACCCTCGTGGCGTTTTTTACGTCCCCGGTCCTGGCCCACCATATGGCCCTCAATACCCTGCCGCCGTCGAGCGGGAAGCCGGGTATCATGTTGAAAACGAGGAGGACGAAGTTGATGGTCGCCAGAAACCCGACGACGGAGGTGATGACCGGTATCTGGAGGACGCTCGCCAGGGCTTTTTTTAAAAGAATGAAAAACACCCCAAGCGCGAGGCTTGCCGCGGGGCCGGCCACGGCGACCTTGAGTTCCGTCATCGCGTCTTCGGGCTCGCGCGTGAGCCGCGCCACCCCGCCGAATATGAAAAGCGTTATCTCCTTTATGTCGAGGCCAAGCCGGTTGGCCGTGTAGGAGTGCGAGAGTTCGTGGATGAGGACGCAGATGAAAAGCATGAGCGCGGAGACCGCGCCCATCGCGAGATACATCGGGCCGCTTAGGCCCGGGATGTTTTGCGGGAAATATCCGCGCGAAAGGCTCCACGCAAACAGGACAAAGACTATGAACCACGTATAGTCGAGGGATATGCGGATGCCGAGTATCTTGAAAAGGCTTATACCGCGCGCCATAGGGGACATTGACCTCGATAGAGGGTGGATGGAAACGCGCCTCAAGCGGCCCCGCGAGGCCGGTTGGTTAATTACGGCCGATACGCCGAGATTGTAGCAGAAGGCCCCGCATTCCGCAAGGCGCGGCCAAGGGCCGGTGGCGCCGGCCGCGGGCCGGTGCGCCGGCCGCAAAACTATAGCGGAGGGACGTCGAGCGCTTCGGTCTCGTTGAAGCCGCACATTATATTCATGTTCTGGACGGCCTGGCCAGAGGCGCCCTTGGTGAGGTTGTCTATGGCCGAGATTGCTATGACCCTGCCCGCCCTTTCGTCCTTCACGAGGCCTATGTCGCAGAAGTTCGAGCCCCTCACGTCGCGGATGTTTGGCAGCGTCCCGGCCGGACATATCCTCACGAACGGTTCATCCCTGTAGAATGAGGAGAATGATTCGATGAGGTCATTGGTCTTTGTCGGGGTCTTTATCGGGGTCTTTGCCGGTTTTTTAATCCCGGCGTATACAGTGCTGAGTATCCCCCTCTCCACGGGCAAAAGGTGCGGGGTGAACGTGACGGTTACGGCCTTGCCGCAGATATCTCCGAGTATTTCCTCCATCTCCGGCGTGTGCCTGTGGGAGGCGACCTTGTAGGCCCTGAACCCTTCCGTAACCTCGGCAAACGATGTCTCAAGCGCCGGGGTCCTTCCGGCGCCCGACACGCCGCTTTTCGAGTCTATGACGATGGAACCCGCGGCGATGACGCCCTGTTTAATGAGCGGGGCGAGCGCCAGGATAGCGCCGGTGGGGTAGCATCCGGGGTTTGCCACGAGGGCGGCGTCTTTTATCTTCTCCCGGTAAAGCTCCGGCAGGCCGTAGACCGCGTCTTTCAAGAGCCCCTTTGCCTTATGCTCCGCGCCGTACCACTCCTCGTATACCTTCTCCTGTTTGATCCTGAAGTCCGCGCTCAGGTCAACGACACGGTTTCCGTTCTTCAGAAGCCCTGGCACGGCCTCCATTGACGAGCCGTGCGGCATGGCGCAGAAAAAGAACCCGGCGTCTATGCCGGAGAAATCCGCCGGCTCCATGAACTTAAGCCCGTCATAAAACCCCCTTAAAGACGGGAATATCTCGGTTACGTCCCTGCCTTTGTATTGCCTTGAGGTCACGGCCTCAACCTTTACGGATTTGTGCCGGGAGAGTATCCTTAAAAGCTCTATCCCGGTGTAACCGCTTCCTCCGAGTATGGCGACCTTAAGCATATTCCGCCCCCTGTTTTTATGGATGAAAAGTGCCCGTCCCGAAATAAAAAAGGGGAAGACCGGCGGCCTTCCCCCTCAAAAACAACTCACGCGGCGCGTTATCTCTTGGAGAACTGGAACCTCGCCCTCGCGCCCTTCTGGCCGTATTTCTTCCTTTCCTTCATCCTCGGGTCTCTCGTAAGAAGCCCGGCCTTTCTCAGCGCGCCCCTTAAGGCGGGATCCATTTCAACGAGCGCCCTGGCGATGCCGTGCTTTACGGCGGAGGCCTGGCCCGTGGAGCCGCCGCCCCTCACGCTCGCGTATACGTTGAGGGTCCCGATGGTCTTTGTCACCTCAAGCGGTCTCTTCAGTTCGATCCTGAGGCTCTCTCTCGAAAAGTATTTATCGAGGGCCTTTTTGTTGACCAGTATGTCTCCGGAACCGGAGGCAAGCCTTACCTTCGCAACCGAGGTCTTGCGCCTTCCGACCGCCGAATGTATAGCTTCCTGTGCCATTATTGATAAGCCTCCTTGAATCCCCGTTCGGGGTTTAATTCCCCGAAGCAAGCTTTAACCGGCGTAGCCGGCTGGTTGGGTTGTTTTGAACGATGCTCCATTATATACGCCGCAGCTTGGCTTTGGGAAGTTCATTTACGCGAGTCCGGTCAGTGATTCCGGGTTCTGTGCCCTGTGCGGATGGTTCGCGCCGGCGTATACCTTGAGCTTTTTGATCATCTTCCGCCCGAGACTGCCTTCCGGGAGCATTCCCTCCACGGCCCTTTTTATGGCCTCCTCGGGCTGTTCCTCGATGAGGTTTCCGAGGCTTTTGGCCTTGAGCCCGCCCGGATACCCGCTGTGGGTGTAATACATCTTGTCCGTGAGCTTTTTGCCCGTAACCGCGACCTTCCCGGCGTTTACGACCACGACGAAATCCCCGCAGTCAACGCTGGGCGTGTAAATGGGTTTGTGTTTGCCCCTGAGGACCATCGCTATGCGCGAGGCAAGCCTGCCGAGGGTTTTACCCTCCGCGTCCACGAGGAACCATTTCTTTTTGCTAATCTCTTCTTCTGTCGGCAGATACGTCTTCATTAACATGGCTCCTGAATATGAATTGTAATATGTAAATCTAAAAGATTTCGAGGGGATTGTCAAGGGTTTTGTTTGTTTTGTGTAACGCCAAAGTAATAATGTCCTATTCTGCCAAAGTAGAAATGTCCTGTTTTGGAGTTGCTATAATGCCCTGTTTTGAAGGAGGGCGTTATGGCGGAGGACATTTTGAGGATGAGCCGGAAGGAACTGATGCGGTTGCACGTTATCAATAGGGTGCTTGAAGGCGGGTTAAAGCAGGCCGAGGCAGGGGAGATTCTCTCTGTGAGTCCGAGGCAGGTAAGAAGGATTGCAAAGAGGGTAAGAATTGAGGGGGATGCGGGCATTGCGCATAAGTTGCGAGGCAGGGCTTC
>JACRCI010000024.1 GCA_016219105.1 Deltaproteobacteria bacterium
GGTGTTGTATACGGTGGCGAAGGAAACCGTAGGGTGTTTTCTCTTTATCGCCCTGTATATATCCTCGGCCGTCGGATGGGAGGTGTTGCCCTCGAGATATTCGAGTATAGCCAGCCTCTGGGGGGTGAGCTTCAGACCTTTTTCCCTGTATCTTTCAATCGTCTCTTTCATATCCGTCGCCTCATCAGTTTATAATAATTATTAGCTTGGAATAACTATAAACTAAAAATTAGGGGCTGTCAAGTGTTTTTTTCGTCTCCGTGTCAAAATCTTTTCCAGCCGCGAAGACCTCCCGGCCCTGTCGGTCATCCAGCCGTCCTTGCCGGCCCGTTCGTGAACATTATTGATTTTTGTCATTTTCAAATGTAGAATCTTCTGGGAAAATGGCGGCAATCCAGCCAGATAGCCACGCGGGTCATCCAGCCGGCCTTGCCGGGGAAAATAAAGGGAGGGTAACATGCTCTTTCCGCTGATGCACATAATCCACCTTCTGACCGTTATCGTATGGATAGGCGGGCTTGCCTTCATAACCATACTGGTAATACCAATGGTAATAAGGATGCCGGACGCGCTCCAGAAGGTGCTCTTCTTCCAGAGGATAGAGCACAGGTTCGCGCCAATGGCGAGGGTCTTTAACGTCATCGTCGGCGCAACCGGCATCGCGATGCTCCTTTTGACCGGGTGGCACAGGATAATCTTCACAAGAGAGGGGGCATCCCTCCTTGTGATGACGGTAATATGGGTGTTCTGGTTTATCATGCTATTCGGGCTTGAGCCGATTATCATCAGAAGGATGCTCGCTAATCTGGCGAAAAGCGGGGAAAAGATGGAGATAGAGAAGGTGTTCGCGAGGATGAACCGGATGCACCGGGTGCTCCTCGTCGTATCGCTCGCGGCCTCGGCCGCCGGGGCCGTATTCGCGCACCGGTTCTTTTAACCCGGCCGCCTTAAGGAAATCCTGATTAATTCTCTTTTTGTCATTGCGAGCCGCGTTTTTGCGGCGAAGCAATCTCGTAACTCACTGATTTGCCTATAGGACGAGATTGCTTCCCGCCACGCTTCGCTCGCGGCTAAAGGCTATCTTGCTCGCAATGACGAGTTAGGGAATTAATCAGAGATTCCCTAAATATGGGATGCTGAAACAAGTTCAGCATGACGGACTTCCTGTTTTATGAATTTTTCAGCAACCTAACCGGGCGGCAGGGTCGCCGCGGGCTTACCTATCAGATAACCCTGCGCGTAATCCACTCCGATGGTTTTAAGCACCTCGAGCGACCCCTCGTTCTCCACGAATTCCGCGACCGTGAGTATCTTCATCCCCTTCGCAACGTCCACTATGGCCTTGACGAAGAGCCTGTCGTTCTCGTTCTCGCTCAATTTCCGCACGAAAGAGCCGTCTATCTTTATGTGGTCAACGTCCAGCTCGCGCAGGTAAAGGAAAGAGGTAAAGCCCACGCCGAAATCATCGAGGGAGAAACGGTAGCCGAGCGCCTTGCCGCCCTCTATGAATTTTTTCGCCACGTCGAGGTTTTCAACGGCCGCGGTCTCGGTTATCTCGAAGACGATGCTGGAGGCGGCCGCGCCGGTCTCAACGGTCTTTTTATCCAAAAACCGCAGCAGCTCCGCGTCCGCCAGACTCTTCCCCGAAAGGTTCACGCAGAAACTGAGATGCCTTCCCTCGCGGCTCAACCGGGCCTGAAGCATCATCACCTTTTCCGCTATCGCCCTGTCTATCAAGTTTACAAGGCCGAACCTCTCGGCGGTCTCGATGAACGCGCCGGGCATGATTATCGTCCCGTCCTCGTCCCTCATCCGGGCGAGCGCCTCGTAGCAGTGTGCCTCGCCGGTTTTTATGTCCATTATGGGCTGGAGCCACGCCTCGAAACGGTCTTCCTCGAGCGCCTTGAGTATCTTCGCTTTCCACTTCATCCGCAGGTGCATGTCCTCGATGAGGTGGTCCTCCTCGCTGTAGAGGTGACACCTGTCTCTCCCCTTTTCCTTTGCGTGGAACATGGCCGCGTCCACCTTGGTGAAGAGTTCCTTCACGTCAACGCCGTCGTCCGGGAAGAGCGCTATCCCCATGCTCACGGTCACCTTGACCGAGGAGTCCATGAAGCCGTAATGCCCGACCGTCTTCCTTACGTGCTCGCACACGGCCACGGCGATATCCCCGGTGGCGGAAGGGATGAACACGGCGAACTCGTCCCCGCCCATCCTGCCGACGAGCATCTGGCCGGTTGCCTCTTTAAGCCCGGGGATATCGGCGTGCGTTAGCGTGACGTCAATAAGCCTCGCCATCTGGCGCACCAGCTCGTCCCCGAAGCCGTGTCCGTATGTGTCGTTTATGAGCTTGAACTGGTCCACGTCCACCAGAATGAGCGCACCTCTCTGGTCCCTCGTGCGGGCGTAGCCCAGCCACTCGCCCATGAGGTCCATAAAACGCGCGCGGTTTAAAAGACCCGTAAGGACGTCGCGGGACGCGAGTTGCTGTATCCTCTCCTCGGCCTTTACCCTCTCGGTTATGTCCTCCTGGATGCAGAGGAAGCGGATTATCCGCCCCTTTTCGTCCATGACCGGCGAGATGATGTTGCTGGCCCAGTAGAATTCGCCGTTTTTCTTCCGGTCTTTAAGCACCCCCCTCCATGTTTTGCCGGCCTTTATCTCCCTCCAAAGCTCGTCGTAAGCCGCGCGCGGGGTCTCGCCTGAAGACATTATCCGGGGGGTCTTGCCCACGGCCTCCTCCCTCGAATAGCCGGTCGTCCGTTCGAACGTCGAGTTCACGTATTCGATTGCCCCCTCGGTATCCGTTACAAGCACCACGTTCGTGCTCTGCTCAATCACCGCAACGAGTTTTTTAAGCTCCTGTTCCGCCCTTTTCCGCTCGGTAACGTCCTGGAGCGTGCCGATTATCCGCGCCGGAGCGCCGGATGAGTCGAAAATAACGTCATCGCTTTCATGGACAACCCGTTCCGTCCCGCCCGGCAGTATTACGCGGTAGTCTATGCCGTAGGACGTCCCGCTGGACAGGGCGCCCCTTACCGCGTTATCCAGGGCCTCCCTGTCGTCGGGGTGGACGAACCTTAAAAACGCCTCATACGTGGCGCCGAACTCCAGTGGACTGAGGCCTAATATCCTGTACATCTCGTCCGACCAGAAGAGCTTCCCGGTGGCCATATCCCGCTCCCAGTTTCCGAGATGCGCCATCCTCTGCGCCTCTTTGAGCCTCGCCTCGCTACTTTTAAGCTCGGTTATGCCGTCCATGACCTTCTTCGCCATGCCGTTGAACACCCCGGCGAGCGCCCCCACCTCGTCGCCCGTAAAGACCGGGACAGTCACGTCATAGTCGCCGGAGGCTATCTTTTTCGCCGCCGAGGAGATCCTGCGGATGCCCCTTACAACGGTCCTCAGGAACACGGCCAGAAGGGCGCCGATAAACCCTGTTACGACAATGCCGGCTATGATGACGCCTCTTTTCATACTGGAAAGGGACTTGAGCGCCTCGCCTCTATCAACCTCCACGACCAGGGTCCATTTCAAACCCGGCAGGCACGTCGAACTGCCGGCGACCTCGGAGCCGAGGTAATTCTTGTAAAAACCAATGGTCTCTTTATTTCCGTCCAGGCACGCGCCCACGGGCAATGTGTCAACGGTTTGCCTTAAAGGAGCGTCCTTGATGAATATTGATTCGGTGAGCATGCGCCTGTCCTTGTTGACGAGATAGACCTCCATTGTCCTGAGCTTTGCAATGCGATTACGTTGAAACTCCGCCGGCTCTCCTCCCGGGTATTTTCCGGCGAGGACGGCGTTGAGGTCACCGAGCCTTATGAAGTTAACGATGACGCCCGCGACGGTCTTCCTGTCCCTGCTAAAGACAGGGGCGGACAGAGCTAATTCGGGCAGGCCCTCATGCCCCTTAAGGTTCTCGGTGACCGTTGCCGCGACCCTTCCCTTTATGAAGAATTCGTCGCCTGAGACGTTCTCGCCTATCTCGGATGGGGACGTGGCGGCCACGATAACGCCGTCAGGGGACGCCACCTCTATGACGCGTATGGTTTTGTCGAGGACGATCTTGTTTTTTATGAGGTGCTCGCTCAAGGAAGAAGAGGCAACGGCCGGGTTGTGCCCTCTGCCTATGTCAGTCAGCCTGTCCCTTATAAACCCGTCGCTCGAGAAGTCATGCGCCCTGCGCCTGCTCATTTCGAGGAACTGATAGATATTCCCCTCATACGCCTCGGCAAGCGCCGTCAAGTTGTTTAAAACCAACTTTCCCAGATATCCGCTGTTTAATTGATAGGTTATGATGAATGTGACGAATATGGGAAAGAGTACGATGGAAATCGCGAGGAGCGCCTTTTTTGTGAGGGAGAAACGGTATCGTTCCATACGTCTTTACCGCGATTTTGGTGGCTATGAAACTAAAGTCCCAACTCCCCCGGACTACGGTTAACCTTATTTAACATTAAATATCAAACCGGGGCGTATGTCAATGGATGGTTCGAAAGATGCGAAAAAAGGGGCTGTTGAAAAAGTCCTGTTTTGTCATCCCCGAAACAAGCCTGAAATAAATTCAGGCCATGGTTCGGGGCAGGTTCTGAACTTGTTTCAGGGCATTTCAGGATCTGTTTGTCACCCTGAACTTGTTTCAGGGTCTAAACTTGTGCTGAACGCGTTTCAGTATATGAGATGCTGAAATAAATTCAGCATGACAGATTGTCATCCCCGAAACAAGTTCAGGCTTGTTTCAGTATTGAGGTAAGATGAAAAAAGTAGACACCAAAAGTCTGATAAAATACAAAGACGGAGGTGTCAGAATGAGAGGGATTCCGCAGGGAAGGTACACGAAGGAGCTACGAGAGGAAGCGGTAAAACTGGTAACAGAAGGGAACA
>JACRCI010000025.1 GCA_016219105.1 Deltaproteobacteria bacterium
AGAAAGAAGCGTATCCCCCCGCCAAAGGACCACCCTTGGAGGAAGTATTCACACGCTGCCAAAAAGAGGACATTTCTATTTTGGCGAAAAGAGGACATTTCTATTTTGGCTTGACACCGTCATGTATACCCCTTGACTGCCGGGCTTTTAACTGCTAAAATACGGATTTTAAAAGATATTCTTCTTGCCGGAGGTTTCAGTGAAGTGCGTGATAATGGCCGGCGGTTTCGGCACCAGGCTGAGGCCCCTTACCAATAACCTGCCAAAGCCCATGGTGCCGATGGTCAATAAACCCATGATCGAGCACATAATCGAGCTCGTTAAGGGGCATTCCATCGCCGACCTCACCATGCTCCTCTATTTTCAGCCGGAGGCGATAACGGATTACGTCGGCGACGGCAAAAGGTTCGGCGTAAACGTTGATTACGTCTCTCCCTCGGCTGACCTCGGCACCGCGGGCAGCGTGGCGAACGCGATGAGAAAGGACAGGGACAGGGACCCGACCACCCTCGTCATAAGCGGGGACGTGCTCACGGACATAGACCTTACGAAGGCCGTTGAGTTCCACAGGAGAAGCAAGGCCATTGCCACGATAGTTCTTACGAGGGTCGAAGACCCCCTCCAATACGGCATAGTCATAACGGACTCATCCGGCAGGGTGGTAAGGTTCCTCGAAAAGCCAGGCTGGGGAGAGGTCTTCAGCGACACAATAAACACGGGCATTTACATACTCGAACGGGAGGTCCTCGATTTCATTCAGCACGATAGGGAGTTCGATTTCTCCAACGACCTCTTCCCCATCCTGCTTGAGAGCAAAAAGCCCATTTACGGCTATATCGCCGACGGCTACTGGAAGGACGTGGGAAGCCTCCAGGAGTACAGGCAGGCGAACATGGACATACTCAACGGGAAGGTGAGGGTGGCCGTCCCGGGCAGGGAGGCCAGACGCAAGGGCATCTGGATGGGAGAGAATTCGAAGGCCGATTTCACGGCTGAGATAGACGGCATGGTGGTCATCGGGCGCGACTGCACTATAGGGGCAGGGGCGAAGGTCGTCAACTCCGTCATCGGCGACTCCGTGCTCATAGAGGAAGGGGCGGTAGTAATAGATTCCGTTTTATGGAACAACTTAAGGATTGGCCGCGGCGCTCACCTGCAGGAAAACGTCGTGGGGAGCCACACCGAGGTCTGCGAGGGCGCGCACCTCGGCGAGGGCGCCATCGTAAGCGACCACTGCAGGATCGGCAGGAACTCGACCGTCCGGGCCAACGTCAAGGTGTGGCCGCACAAGGAGGTTGACGACGAGGCGACCCTGGCGTCGAGCCTTGTGTGGGGACAGAAGTGGAGTAAAAGCATATTCTCCACGTACGGGGTCACGGGGTTGGCCAACATCGAACTCAGCCCGGAGTTCGCGGCCCGGCTCGGCGCCGCGTATGGGGCCTCCCTGATGAAAGGCTCGGTCGTCTCGACGAGCAGGGACGCGCACAAGACCTCCCGCATGATAAACAGGGCCATAATGACCGGGATACTCTCAACCGGCGTGAACGTCCACGACTACGGCGTGACGCCCATACCGGTTGTCAGGTACCTCTCAAGGGAGGGCAACGAGACCGGCGGCATCCACACCAGAAGGAGCCCCTTCGAACCGGAGCTGATAGACCTAAAGTTCTTCGACAATTCAGGGCTCGACCTGCATCCGAACCAGGAAAGGACCATCGAGAAGCTTTTTTTCCGCGAGGACTTCAGGCGTGTGGCCATGGAGGAGACCGGCGAGATGGTCTTCCCCACGCACGCCTTCGAGCGCTACCAGAACGGTTTTCTTTCCGCGATAGACCCCGATGTCATAAAAAAGGCGGGCTTCAAGGTGGTGCTCGACTACTCATACGGGAGTTCGTCGAGGATATTCCCGTCCATACTCGGCCCGCTTAACTGCGACGTCATATCGCTTAACGCCAACCTCGACGGCACCAGGATCACCAAGACGGCCGAGGAGTTTGAAAAGTCCCTCGAACAGCTCTCGACCATCGTGCGCTCGCTCAAGGCCGACATGGGTTTTTTCCTCGACGCCGGCGGAGAGAAGGTGTATCTCGTGGACGACACGGGAGACGTGATAGACGGACAGACCGCGCTCGACCTCGTAACGCTTCTCGTATTGAAGACCGGCGGCCATTTAGCCGCCCACGGCGGCAGGGCGGGCGGCAAAAAGGCTTCCATCGCCGTGCCTGTCACGGCGTCCGGGGCCATTGAGCGCATGGCCGCCTCTTACGGGTTCAGGACGGTGAGGTCAAAGACCTCGTCCAGGGGGCTTATGGAGGCGGCGACAAAAAAGGACGTCGTCTTCGTCGGCGAGGAAACGGGCGGGTTCATATTCCCGAAGTTCCAGCCCGTGTTCGACGGGATGTACGCTATAGCGAAGATACTCGAGATGCTCGCAAGGGAAGGGAAATCGCTCCACGGGTTGATAAGGGAGATCCCTCCGAGCATAATGGTGAAGGAGAGGGTCGCGTGCCCGTGGGAGATGAAGGGCATGGTGATGCGGCGGCTTGCCGAGGATTCCCGCGGCAAAAAGACCACCCTCGTGGACGGGATACGGATAAACTTCGGCGACGACTGGATCATAGCCTATCCGAGCCAGAGCCACCCCTATTTTCACATAGTGGCCGAGGCCTCGACCGAGGAGAGGGCGAGGGAGCTTGCCGCCGGATATACCGAAAAGATAAGGAAGTGGCAGGGCGAAAAGGCGGGGAAAGCGCCCGATGCCCAGCCGCGGGACGCGGGGTAGGAGGTGTACTCGGAGGAAGGGCTTTTCGGTTCAGAATCCTGCGGCATAAAGCGGCTCATGGTCGGCCCGCTTGACGTCAACTGCTACATCGTATGGGATAAAAAGACCCGTGACGCCGTCATAATAGACCCCGGAGGGGACGCCGCGGTCATAGAGGAAGAGGCCCTGGACAGGGGGCTTACGGTAAGGCACATAATAAACACCCACGGCCACTTCGATCACGTGGGCGCGGACGAGGAACTTAAACATTCCATGGAGGCCGGGGTCGCGATACACTTTTCCGACAGGGCCCTTCTTGAAAATTTCGGAAGGCAGTGCGCCCAGTTCGGCTGCGCCGCGGTGAAGCGGAACCCGTCGGCGGATTTGTTCATCGAGGACGGGATGGAACTCGGTTTCGGCGGGCTGGCTTTAAGGGTGCTCCACACCCCTGGACACACGCCGGGAGGGGTTACGCTTCTAATCGAAGGCGAGAAGGTCATTTTCACCGGCGATACGCTTTTTGCCGGCTCCGTGGGAAGGACCGACCTGCCGGGAGGGTCTTCCGACACGCTGATGGATTCCATAAAGGAGAAGATACTGCCCCTCGGCGACGACGTGATGGTCTTCCCGGGCCACGGCCCGGAGACGACGGTCGGGGATGAAAGACGCTCGAACCCGTTTTTGGAAGGTCTCTGATAAGATGGTCATAAAGGATAAAAAGATAATCCTCGGCGTCACCGGCGGCGTTGCCGCGTACAGGGCGTGCGAGATAATAAGGCGGCTTGGGGAGGAAGGCGCCGCGGTCTGGCCGGTGATGACCGAGGCCGCGACGAGGTTCGTAACGCCCTTAAGCCTCTCCACCCTCGCCGCAGGCTCCGCGTATCACGACCTTTTCGCCGAGAACCCGGCGGGCATAAGCCACATAGAGCTTGCGGAAAAGGCCGACGTCATCCTGATAGCGCCGGCCACGGCCAACGTAATAGGGAAGATTGCATCAGGCATAGCCGACGATCTCCTCACCACGGTCGTCATGGCCTCGGAGGCGCCGAAGCTCGTCGCGCCGGCCATGAACCACAGGATGTACGAAAACCCCGTGGTTCAGGAAAATATCGGCAGGCTCAAATCGCGCGGGTTCAAGTTCGTCGGTCCGGAATACGGCGCGCTTGCCTGCGGATGGGAGGGGATGGGCAGGCTTTCGAGGGTCGAGGACATAATCGAGGCCGTGAAGGACGTCCTTTCGGGGAAAGACCTCGAGGGGGAAAAGGTGCTGGTTACCGCGGGTTCGACGCGCGAGGCCATTGACCCGGTGAGGTTTCTCTCGAACGCCTCTTCCGGCAGGATGGGATACTCTCTGGCGCGGGCCGCGAAAAGGAGGGGCGCGGAGGTCGTGCTCGTCTCCGGGCCGACGTATCTCGCCGAGCCGGCGGGGGTCACGGTCGTAAAGGCGGTGAGCGCCGAGGACATGATGGACGCGGCCATAAGGTATTACCCGCAGTCCACCGTCGTTATCATGGCGGCCGCGGTGTCGGACTTCAGGCCCGTAGACTCCCATCCGAGAAAGGTTAAAAAGGAAAACTCCCCTCTTACGCTCGACCTTGAGAGGACTCCCGACATACTCAAGGAAATGGGGAAGAAGAAGAAAAAGGGTCAGGTCCTCGTGGGCTTCGCGCTCGAAACCGAGAACCTCGTTGAAAACGCGACGGCTAAACTCAGGGAGAAAAACCTCGATATGGTCGTGGCAAACGGCCCGGCCGGGCTCGACAGCGACGTCACACAGGCTATCCTCATCGGCCGCGCCGCCGGGGGCGCGGAAAAGCTGCCTCTCCTGTCTAAAGAGGAGGTAAGCGAAAGGATCCTCGACAGGGTTAAGTCCCTCATCGCGTCCATGAGGGTCCGCTGAAGCCTGCCTTTACGTTTTCTCCGCGGAAAAGTCCGCAAGGGCCGCTTCCATCTGGCGCTGCCAATCCCCGCCCCTTCTTCTGACGGTCTTAAGCCTTTTCCTCGCGGATTTCGCCGATTGAAGGCTCTTCCTGCCGGTGGGGTCGGCCCTGACGCAGCGGGCGAGCTTCCCGTCCGCGAGTATGTCCCTTACGTTGCCCGTAGCAAGCCGAATGAACCGATTTTTATCCTCCACGTGGAGCGCCCATCTGGACCTGGACGAGAGGACCGCGAGCATCCTGTGCCACCGGTTTATACCGCTTAAGTTCAGGATGCCTGAAAATATCGTCTTGTTGGTCCTGAAGGAAAGCGGGGTGTCCTCAAGCGAGGCCTTAAGCAAGAGGTCGTTGTCCCGGTGCACGCTTCGCGCTATCTTTTCGGGGACCCGCCATACCCTTCGGTCCGCAAGGATGTCGAACCTGAGCTCCCAGTAGCCGTGCCTCAATATGCGGGAGGAAAACGAGCGTATCATCATCTCCGGTATGAAATTATTGTGCGCGACGCAGTCGGCGGCGAGGTGGCTCAGGTACCCGTAGGCAAAGGCCCTCTGCGAGTCGCTCCGGGCCTTTTTAAGCAGCCTGAAGCCGAAGCTCCAGTTATGGCAGTGCTTCAGCTCCTCCACGAGGTTTTTTCCAACCACTATGTCCGCGCTTATGTTGCCGTAGAGGAAGTCGAAGGGGAATCTGCCTATGAGGGCGGCTATGCCGTGCGGGATATCATGGAGTCTGCCGAGCACGTCGAGCCCTATTTCGAGATGGGTCGCGGGCCCCCACGCAAAAACGTCATGCGGCAGGAAAAGTATCGCTATAACGGGTATGATGAGAATAAATACCATTAATATCATATGTTACCGTAAGAACGGCGCTGTTGTAAAGGCAAAAGGCCTTTTTTCAGCCGTCCTCGACGGCCAACTAGCCGGTCACACCGGTTGAAATCGAATAGAATCCCTGTTAGACTCTTTTGTATGAAAATAAGTACGGTCTTCGCGGTAGTTCTGTTTTTGTCCATCACGTCCGTTGCCATGGGAAACGCAGGAGCGGGAGAAAGGCCCGCGCTGGCCAACCAGCCGCTCACAGCGGCTGGCACTCCGGCCTCGCCGGCCAACCAGCCGGCCTCGCCGGTATACTACATAAAGGCTGAGGGCATCGTTAACCCCGTGATGGCGGAATATATCATAAAAGGCATCAGGGGGGCCGCCTCGGACGGGGCAGGGGCCGTCGTGATACAGATAGACACCCCTGGCGGGCTTGACCTTTCCATGAGGGATATAGTTAAGGAGATGCTCTCAAGCGCGGTGCCGGTCATCGTATACGTCGCGCCGGCGGGCGCGAGGGCCGCCTCGGCCGGTGTCTTCATAACCTACGCGGCCGATATCGCGGCGATGGCCGGCGGCACGAACATCGGCTCGGCCCATCCGGTCCAGATGGGCGGGGAGAAGATGGACGAAACGATGGTTAAAAAGGTCGAGAATGACGCCGTGGCCTACATCAGGAGCATCGCTAAAAAGAGGAGGAGAAACGAGGGCTGGGCCGAAAAGGCCGTGCGCGAGAGCGTGAACGTGACGGCCGCCGAGGCCTTGAGGCTCAACGTCATAGACATGGTGGCCGACACGAGGCAGGCCCTTCTCAGTTCGCTGGACGGAAGGAAGGTGGAAACGCCGGCCGGAGCCGTAACCCTCAGGACAAAAGGGGCGGACGTAAAAGAGATGGAGATGGACCTGCGCCATAGGGTCTTGGATGTGATATCCAACCCGAACGTGGCGTATATCTTGATGATGATAGGGGTCGCGGGGCTTTTTTTCGAGCTTTCAAACCCCGGGGCCGTGCTGCCCGGGGTGGCGGGCGCAATATGCCTCGTGCTCGCGTTCTACGCGTTCCAGACGCTTCCGGTGAACTACGCCGGTTTTCTTCTCATCGCGCTGGCCTTTGTGTTCTTCGTGTTGGAGATAAAGGTCGTAAGCTTCGGGCTCCTTACCGTGGCCGGGGTCGCGTCGCTTGTCCTCGGCTCACTCATGCTTTTCAGGTCGCCGCTGCCTTTCATGAGGCTTTCGTTGTGGGTGCTTATGCCCACGGTTGTTTTAGTAACGCTCGTTTTGCTTACCGCGATGTATTTCGCGGTCAGGATCCACCGTAAAAGGCCGGCAAGCGGCATGGAGGGGATTGTGGGTACGGAGGGCACGGCCGTTGACGCGATAAACCCCGGCTCATCGGGCAGGGTCTTTGTAAGCGGTGAGTACTGGGACGCGGCGGGCGACGAGCCGATAGAGAGCGGCGCGAGGGTAAAGGTCGTCGAGATACAGGGACTCAGGCTCAAGGTGGTCAAGACGTAAAAAAATCGGCTGACTGGAGGTCTTTATGTTCGGATTAGGCACGGGCACGGTTTTTCTTGTGGCAATCATAATCCTGTTTCTATGGTCGGCGATAAAGATACTGCCGGAGTATGAGAGGGGGGTGGTGTTCTTCCTCGGGAGGTTCCAGTCCGTGAAGGGGCCGGGGTTGGTTTTGCTCATACCCGGCGTGCAGAAGATGATGAAGATAAGCTTGAGGACCGTGACGCTCGACGTCCCTCCGCAGGACGTGATAACAAGGGATAACGTTTCGATCAAGGTCAACGCCGTCGTTTATTTCAGGGTAATGGCTCCGGACAGGGCCGTGATAGCCGTTGAGAACTACCTCTACGCCACGAGCCAGCTCGCCCAGACGACCTTGAGGAGCGTTTGCGGCCAGGGCGAGCTCGACGAGCTCCTCGCGGAAAGGGAGCGGATAAACATGAGGCTTCAGGAGATACTCGACCGCCAGACGGATCCATGGGGGGTCAAGGTGAGCCTTGTGGAGCTTAAGGGCATAGACCTGCCCGATGAGATGAAGCGGGCCATGGCAAAGCAGGCCGAGGCGGAGAGGGAGAAAAGGGCCAAGATAATCCACGCCGAGGGAGAGGCGGTTGCCGCGCAGAAGATACTCGACGCGGCGGACGTGCTGGGCCGCAACCCCGCGTCCCTGCAGTTACGCTACCTCCAGACCCTGACCGAGATCGCGGCGGAGAAGAACTCAACGATCATGTTCCCGCTGCCCATGGACCTGATTACGCCGTTTTTAAAAGGCCTGAAGGGCGCTGAAAAGCCTTGAGGTTTTTTTTGGCCCCGGTCTGCTGAAAAAGGCTTTTGTCCCGGTGTCATCGCGAGGGTGAGCCGAAGCCGCGAGAGGAGCGAAGCGGAAACAATTTTCCTCCTCCCCCTTGACGGGGGCTGGGCTCCCCGACCCACGCTTCGCGTGGGTGCCCCGGCGAAGCGAATGCAACGGGAAGCGAGGTGGGGGTGAAAGAAAGAATGTTCACCCTCCCCCCCCCGCGGCCTCGCCGCGAGGCGGGCTAAACAAGTAAGCCCTCCAGTCACTGTAAAGGTTGGGGAGGGGAAGTTTGGAAACTCCGGGTTTACGGCAGGGCGGTTCATTTCAGGCTTGTTTCAGCATCTCTTCTCACCCTTTGTCATGCTGAATTTATTTCAGCATCTCATATTCAGACCCTGAAATGAATTCAGGGTGACAGATTAAAAACGCGAAACAACCTTACTCTGTCATGCTGAACCATGGCCTGAATTTATTTCAGGCTTGTTTCAGCATCCTGGGGGCAGGGGGCAATAAAGCGGCACAACGCCGAGAGGTCTTGCGGATGCCAAAGGACGTCAATCCCGATAAGGGCCAGTTAGGCGGCCACGCCGGCCACAGGAAAAGGCTGAGGGAGAGGTTTAATAAGGCGGGCCTTGAGGGTTTTCACGACTATGAGGTGGTGGAGCTCCTTTTGAGCTACGCCATACCGCGCAGGGACGTAAAGCCGCTCGCGAAAACGCTCATCAATAGATTTAAGGGCCTCAGAGGCGTTTTCGACGCATCCATAGGGGAACTCTCGAAAGTCAGCGGCATGGGTGAAAACGCCGCGGTGCTCGTGGGTCTGCTGAAGGAAATAGCCGCCGCCTACCTCAAGGAGAGGATGCTCAACAAGGACGTAATCCGCACCCCGAAGGACGTCATAAATTATCTGGACATGGCCCTTTCCGGCGACAGGGTCGAGAAATTCATGGCCGTATATCTGAATTCAAAAAACGAGGTCCTGGGCGTCGAGACCCTGCACGAGGGCACGATAGACCATACCGTCGTTTATCCGAGGACGGTCATAGAAAGCGCCTTCCGGCACAACGCCCGGAGCATCATACTCGTGCATAACCACCCGAGCGGCGACCCGGCGCCGTCAAAGAGAGACCGGGAACTGACAAAGGAGATACAGAAGGCGGCCGTTGCCGTTGACATAACGGTCCACGACCATATAATCATAGGCAAGAACGGGCATACGAGCGCGCGGGACCTCGGATGGCTGGACGGGGTGGTGAGGTAAGACGGGGGCGGGGGTTATTTTTTGAAAAGAATATATGTTCGCCTGAGCGTCAAGTCCTTCGGCTACTTGGACTGGACGGAAAACGAACTCAAAAAGCCCAAGTAATACAATTAGTTGTGGCGATGTATAAGTATAGGGGGAGGCACACACAGATAGTTTTTGGGGAGCCGTTACCGGAAGAACTCCTACCTCCATCCGGAGCCTGTGCTAAAAAAGAAAATTGGGATGTGTTGTACTAGCTCAATAATTTGGTAACTCTTTTGGTAAGATAAAGCAATCCAAAGGAGGCCCCTATGCAGTACTCGCATCAGGTCGTTGTAAAGCGCTGGCTTTCCGTTCTAAAAGAGTACGAGCGCACCAAATCCAAGGTTTCGCCTCGTCCGTTCAAGTTCGTAAAAGACCTTTGCGCCGCGCATAACATATCGGGTAAGGAGCTGGCCCGATACTACCGCAAATGGCTCGAAGGCGGCAAACTGCCTGAGGCGCTTTTGCCTCGAAGGCGCGGCGCAAGGCCCGGTTCAAGACGTACGCCTAAGGATATCGAGCGCAACATCATCAAAGCCTATCGCCGGTTCGGCTCAAACCGTTACGAGTTGGTTCTCATCTTTAAGCCCTATTATCTCGACAAAACGCCCTCTCCTGCCACAATGGACAGGATAAAGGCCCGCTACCCGCTTAACGAGGCGGCAAAAAAAGTCATCAAGCGATACGAAAAACACGCCCCTGGTGAACTCGCCCACATAGATCTATCAAAGCTTCCGAAGGATCTGCGTTGCTCCTTTAAGGCCAGAAACCTCTATATAGCCGGGCTTTGCGATGACTGCACGAGGCTTACCTACGCCGAGATACTAAGGGACAAGCGGGCTTCGACCCTTACATACTTCATGGCCCGCGCGCTCTCGTGGTTCAAACAAATATATAACTTCGAGTTCGAGGCCGTGATGAGCGACAACGGCCCGGAGTTCAAAGGGACGATGGAGCGAGAGCATCCATTTGAAACGATGTGTAGCGAGCTTGGCATAAAGCACATCTACACGAGGCCCTATCGGCCGCAGACCAACGGCAAGATCGAGGCCTTCTGGAAGATTACAAAAAACGAATTTTTCAGCCCAAACAGTTTCAACTCGAAAGAGGATATGGTCATGAACCTTGGCAACTTTCTTTTCGAATACAACCACACCAGAAGGCATGGCGGCTTGAACTACGAAACGCCTTTTGATAAACTCCAGAAAGTTACCAAATTATTGAGCTAGTACATGTGTCCCTAATTATTCTACTAATTATTCTAATCATCGATTATACCACTCCGGATTCATTCTAAATTATTTTCTTGCAAAATAACCTGTCTTGTTATATAATCTTACTAGTAAGAATGGAGGTTATATTATGAAAACATTGGCTACAGCAAAAATGTCTTCCAAAGGACAAATCGTTATACCTGAAGATATTCGCGAAAAGCTCGGATTAAAATTTGGCTCCCAGTTTGTGGTCATAGGAGAAAAGGACGTTGTTATTCTCAAAACTATCACTCCACCCTCAATGAAAGAGTTTAATAGTATTATAGGTAATATTAGGAAACAGGCAAAATCTGCTGGTTTAAAACTTTCAGATATCGAAACTGCCATTAAAAAAGCCCGAGGCAGATAATGAAAGTTGTTGTAGATACAAATGTTATTATTTCGGGTATTTTCTTTTCCGGCCCTCCTTATGAAATACTTAATGCTTGGCGCGATAAAAGATTGCAGATAGTCTTTTCTCCGGCAATAGTGGATGAATATCAACGAGTCGAAAAAGAACTTGGAAAGCAATTTTCAGAAATTGATATTGAACCTTTTATGGAATTATTAATGATTGAGGGGCATTTAATCAACGCACCTCTTTTGTTAAATCTTGTCTGCAAAGACCCCGACGATGAAAAATTTATTGCATGTGCAATTGCAAGCCAAACTAAAATAATTATAAGCGGCGATAAGCATTTACTTAATGTATCCGGGCACAAGGGCATAGAAATTATCAGACCCAGATTATTTATTGAAAAATATTTGAAAAATGAATAAAAATATTTAACCAATCGCTGCACTGGACGGCGAGTACGCCGCCAGTGAGTTTTTCGTTCTCCCTTCGCTTCGCTCAGGGAGAATGCGGCGCTGAGCGATGTGCCTGTCTCCCTCGCTCCGCTTCGGGAGAACCAGGCACAGGAGACGAATGCCCCTTCGGGGCATCGCTCAGCGCCGCATTATTTTTTCAACTCCAACATCTTTTTCTGCATTTCCATCATTTTGCTATGCATAGCCTTCATGTCTTTGTCCGCTGCCATATCTTTGTCCATCATCCCCGACATCTTATTCATCTCAGAGCACATATCCTTCATCATATTAGACATCATCTTCATCTTGTCTTTTGGCATATCTTTCATCATCCCTGACATATTACCCATCATCCCTGACATCTGACTCATCATATCCATCATATTGCCCATCATCTGGCCATGTTCCATCATTCCCTTATGCTCCGACATCTGGCTCTTTTGTTCCATCATGCCGCCTGGTCCATGCTTCTGTTCAGCCATCTTGCCTCCACCCATCTCTGCAAAACTGTACGCAACCATTAATCCTAAAATTAAACTTATTATTATAAGTATACGCTTCATCTAATACTCCTTTTATTTTTTATTGGTTAATACTAACGACAACAACTGGAACTATGCTTATGCCCTCCTGTTTCTTTAGCATATTTTTCAGGTTCTTTATCAAATCTTTCCTTGCAGCCCTTTGCACAAAAATAATAAGCCTTGCCTTTATAGATACTCGTCGCAACAGCCTTATTCTCATCAACATTCATCTTGCAGACAGGGTCCTGTGCCATCAGCGTCACCTCCTTTTTTATTTTATCTTTTACAGGGTCATCTGTAGAGGTAGAGTCTGCCCTGCCATTTTAGCAAATAAACCAAAAATCAAACAACCTTATTTTACC
>JACRCI010000027.1 GCA_016219105.1 Deltaproteobacteria bacterium
CGAGAATGACGAAGAGGAAAAAAATGATACCATATGCGCCCAATGCGGCGAAGAGGGCGAGGAATGCATATGTGAAGGCGGGCCTGATGGCCTCTTGAATGGCCCTGACGACGACCCCTCGATGCCGGAGCCGGAAGCGAAGAAGAAAAAGAAGCTTGCCCTCGCAAGCCTAAGGCGGGGGAAGGGATAGGGAGTGCTCAATATAACGATAAAAGGACTGGCTGAGGCACAGGCGGCGGTTGATGACCTCATCAAGCACCGCATACCGAAAATGACGGCCATAGCGTTGACCGCAATGGCCAAGGCGCTCAGGGACGAGACGCAGAAAGAACTGCCGCGCCGCTTCGAGGCGCCGACCCCATGGACTATCGGCGGGGTAATGTATATGTCCGCCAGCGTGAATAAACCGGAGGCATATGTGTGGTTCAAAGATGAGACGGCCGTGGGCAAGGGCACGCCGGCGGTCAAGTATTTGTGGCCTGAGATACACGGCGGCCCGCGCCGGTTGAAGCGGTATGAAGTGGCGTTGCGAAGGTTCGGCGTCCTGCCGGACGGATACTATACCGTGCCGGGCGCGGGTGCGCGGATAGATCTCTACGGCAATATGACACAGGGGCAGATCACTCAGATATTGACGGCCATGGGCGCGCTCGTCGGCATGTCAGACCGGATGTTTATGGATAGGACGAACCGAGCGCCAAGGATGGGCGGATATAAAAGAAGAACCGGAACCAAAAATTATTTTCTTTCCACGCCGAATGCAAACCGGCAGTGGGCCGAGATAGGCATGAAGATGAGAGGCGGCACTCACCTTGCCTATGGCGTTTGGGAGCGGTATGGGAGTGGCAGGAGTGTCAGACCGGTTCTGCTGTTTGTGAAGAGCGCGCCGCAATATAAGGTGCGCTTTCCCTTCTACAGCTGGGCGCAGGCATGGATGGACAGAGAGGCGATGAAGATATGGAACGGTGTTGTCGCCGATACGCTTGCGTATTGGCGGAACAAACGGAGCGCCGCATGATGTGGCATATTGATAGAGGCAGCAGACTCGCCAGGGCTGGGCGTCGATGGATATGTCCCCGTAATTTGAGGCTGATGCCGACCCATCCTCCGCACCTGCCTCTTTTTTTTACAAGGGAAAAATCATGAGCGAATACACGGACTACTCCCATGCTGGGGTTTTGAGATATATGCCGCCTGCGGGTAATTCAACCCGCGAGGTGTTCTCGCGGTTCAAACTTTTTTAGGCGCGGAAAAATGGAACATAGCGTAAACATTACAAAAAAGACAATGTATACAACCGTAAACATTGTCCCCGCTCGCGGGCGTATGCACTTTATCCAAAGAGATACTTGCTTAACGATAAAATGGCGCATTGGATAATAGGTCAAGATGGCGAGCCTGAACTTCGGGCAATATATGAAAGACATTACTCATGCTACCGTTACCGAGATGGGCGCAAACCCAAGAAATTTTGTGGACCGGGTGAAATCCTTGTCCTTACAACACCTGTAAGAGATGCCCTTTTTGTGTGGAGAAAATTTAAAGATGACAGCGGACAACAAGGCATCAATTGCGCCGTATTCAGGAACGAATCGGAAATCCTCTCCTCTGACCTTATCAGAGAGGCTGACTCCATCGCTGCTTACTGCTGGCCTCGTGAGAGGCACTACACATATGTTCGGGCAGCGGCTGTCAAATCGCGGAATCCCGGCTGGTGTTTCGTATGCGCCGGATGGGAGCACTGTGGATATACTAAAGGCGGCCTGCTTATTTTAGAATCAGCCTACAGGCCTGAAATAATTTTAGATTGACAACTCTTTTTGAGGGCAAGAAGGAGAAATAATGTGGATGAGTTAAGTGTTTGTCTATTCCGCCTTAAACTCGCGGAGAACGCCTTAAAGGAGATAAGGAAACATTTACCTTGTGAGCCGCATCTGCCACTTGTACAGACAATAAAAAGCATCGTGGATAACTGGTGGGAGGAGGTAAATTAAGTGTCAACTACCGCGCCGGCGGGCGTCCTCACAAAACCCCGCGGCCTTGCAGACCTCCTCGACGAGGCCGCCTGCCGCGCATGGGTCCTCGAAACCCTGCATCCTCGCGGCGCCCATTGCCCGGGCTGCGCCGCGCGCATCGAGGACGCCACCACGCTCAAAAACTTCTGGGCCGGGCGCCGGTGCGCATGCAAATGCGGCCGCTGGTTCACCGCGCTCGCTGACACACCTTTTCACGGCACACAGCTCTCTTACGGCCAGATCTGCCTGATAGCCGCGCTCGCTGACATCATGGCGACGGGCCTTTCTGTTTTTAAAATCAGCGCGGCCGCCGGCGTCTCCGACGACACCGCGCGCGTCTGGATAAAAAAACTCGCGGCCTTAAACGCCGGAAGGAGTCCTATATGAATAACTACGAAGGCCGCCGAAAAAATAACGAGGTCCTCGCCAACGGCCTCCCGCTTAACCCGGCGCCCTCGCAAAAACTTCGATATCACTCCCCCGATGGCTTCAACTGGGGTTATGCCGGCTCAGGCCCGGCCCAGCTCGCCCTTGCGATACTTCTCCACCATGCGGGAAAAGAGGTGGCATTGTTCCTCTATCAATCCTTCAAGTGGGAATTCGTCTCCCGGTGGGAGGACAACTGGCGTATCACCGGCGCGGAAATAGATGAATGGACACAAAAGCAATTTGACCACGCGGAAAAAGGCGACTAAAAAGATGGTCAAACCATTCCGTTATTATGCCGCGTTTATGACCGGATTCTGGTTTTATTTATGGCGTGAGATAGAACCCAAATCATGCGGCATCCCCGATGCATATAGAATAAAAGGGAGAATATCTATCCGCCTTGCGTGGGATATGGCCAAACATGCCGCCGGCGTATGGGATTATAAAGAATGAATCTCCGCAACTATACCTCAAGCGCGCCCGTCGAGAGAAGCACCGCCGGCATCGAGCGGCTTTTAGTGGACGCCGGGGCCACGCACATAGCCCGCTCCTACGCGGACAACGCGCTCGTGGGTTTTATTTTTACCATCGAGGTCTCCGGAAAGCCTATTACATTCAAACTGCCGGCCAACCCAGCGGCGGTAAAAAGGCTCATGGAAAAAGGCATAAAGCGGGCGCGTCCGGGCACGGCGCGACGCCTGCAAGAACAAGCCGCGAGGACCGCGTGGAAGCTCCTTCACGACTGGGTGCACGTCCAGCTATCGCTCATCCAGATGGGCCAGGCCGACGCGGTGCAGATTTTCCTGCCCTACGCCTACGACGCCCTGAAAAACGAAACCATCTACGACCGCCTCAAGGCAAACGGATTCAAGGCCCTCACGGCGGGAGAAACCCATGACTAAAACAGAAATGCAAGTGAAGTTCATTGAAGTCAAAGAATATTTGTCGGAAATAGCGAGGGCGAAGCCGCCAAAAAAAGTGATGGACTCGCTCCGGCATGTGCTTGTTTTTCTCTGCGCGGCAGAAATGACATTAGAAAATATGACGGAGGCGGAGTTCCGGAATGAATCTCCGCGGCTTAAATGACTGACGAAATAAAAAAAAACGTCGAGGCCCGCAAACAGGCCGAGAAAGAAGCGAGCGCGGCCGCCGAAAAGAAAGACGACCCCATCACCCCGAAGTTCGTCGAGGACTGCCTCTACGCCAACGAGCTCGGGGACGGCGCGCTCTTCGCCGCGCTTCACCAGGGCAGGTTCATCTTCAACAAGACCACCGGCCGCTGGCTCCGCTGGGCCGGCCACCACTGGGAGCTCGACGTCTTTGAAAAAGTCTATGTGGCGGTGGAGGAAGTGGCCCAGAGATACCTTGGCGCCGCGGCCGCGCTCATGAGCGAAATTACAAAGGCCATAGAGGAGAAGGAATCTGACAAGACAAAGAAGCTCCGTAAAAAACAGGAGATGCTGAACGACCGCGCCCGCCGCCTTCGCGGCCCGGGCGCCGCTCTATGCCTCGACTGGGCGCCCCGCGTCGCGGACGGCCTCAGTGCGCGGGAGGAGCAGTTCGACATAAACCCATGGTTCCTCGCCTGCGCCAACGGCGTCATCGAGCTTGCCACCGGACGCTTCCGCCCCGGGCGGCCCGGGGACATGATTACAAGAGCCGTGCCCCACGCATGGACGGACATAGACTGCCCTGCCCCGGGCTGGGAAAAATTTGTTGACGGCATCATGGATGGCAACGCGGAGCATACGGCTTACCTCCAGCGTTTCTTCGGCTACGGGATTACCGGGCTGGTTAAGGAACACAAGTTCGCGGTCCTCTACGGCGAGGAGGGCAGGAACGGAAAGGGCACACTCGTTGAAACCCTCAAGTATGTCCTCGGGCCGCTCGCCGAGCCGATCCAGACCGAAATGCTTTTGGACCAGCGCTTCAGCCGTTCAAGTTCCGGCCCCTCGCCGGACATCATGAGCCTCAAGGGTTTGCGCCTCGCTTTTGCATCCGAGATTGAAAAGGGACGCCGGTTTTCGGCGTCCCAGATAAAGCGGCTCACCGGCGGGGATACTCTCAAGGCTCGCTCGCCGAACGATAAATATGAAACCGTCTTCCCGCCGACGCACCTCCTATGCCTGCTGACCAACCACCTTCCTCACGCGCCGGCCGAGGACGGGGCCTTCTGGGACAGGATGCACGCCATCCCCTTCACCCTGCGTTTCGTTGACAATCCGGCGCCGGACTCTAACGACCGGCCGCGGGATAAGGACCTGCCGGAAAAACTCAGGGAGGAAACCCCGGGGATCCTCGCATGGCTGGTGCGCGGCTGTATCGAGTGGCAGCGCCAGGGGCTCAACCCGCCGGCCAGAGTCACGCGAACGACCGAGCAATACCGTTTCACCGAGGACGTGCTGGCCAATTTTCTGGCCGACTGCTGCGAATCTCCGGAAAACACCCCTGAGCATTCCCGCGTGAAATATAACGAGGTCCACAAGGCCTTCAAACTGTGGTTTGAAGCCGAACACGGCGACCTCAAATATATCCCAAAGAAGAAAGTCTTCGGCCAGAGCCTGGACAAGAGATTCAGACGCGAGGAAAAGGGCGGGCACGTCTGGGTCAAAAATATCGCGCTCAAGCCCAACGACGATGACCAGTTCGGCTGGAACGGGGAGTAGCCATGATTTTTA
>JACRCI010000028.1 GCA_016219105.1 Deltaproteobacteria bacterium
CCAGCAAGCCCGGCCCTGAGCTTGACTAAAGACGGGCTGCCGGCCTCTTCATCGTCGGCCGATTCGCATTCGGCGAGGATGGATTCGATACGCCGATCTATATTTTTAAGGAGGCGCCGGCATCTTTTTTTAGTCCACGTCCTGCCGATGGATGCGTTGGCCCGCATCTTGGCGCCGTCGGCGAAGAGGGTGTTGCCTTCGATGAGCTTGAGTTTTACACATAGTCCGGCGCAAAGTCCGAGGGCCTTTTTGAGCGCGCCTTTATTCTTTCTTCTGAATTCCGCTATGGTCTTATGGCCGGGCTTGAGCCCGGCCATGGGCCGGATAAAAGACAGATTATGGCGCGTGGCGCGTTCAAGAGAATATCCGCAAGCGAGAAGTTTGAGCATCGCCTTTGGGTCATGCTCCGGGTTGCCGACCTTGTGGTCGTCGTGGATGATGCCGAGTTCGCGCCGATTAAGGGCCTCTACGAAGGCGTCATAAACGCGGACGGGGTCAACGTCCGATCCTCGTGCCGCTCGCATTATACCGCATTTTATGCGAACCCCAGAGGGGGATTGCGACACAGCCTCTGGGCGCGGGAACGAGAGTTGGTTCCCTATTTGTGGTAGTTTTCGTGGTAGCCCCATTATCGTCCTCACGCCCCCGCTTCAAGCCTGCTATGGCCGGCTTGCGGGAACGCACAGTGTCGTAATCACAAGCAAAAGGCAAACACCTCGCCCCCTACCCCACCAGACTCTCAGGCGACACGAGGTGGCGCGAGAACCCCATCTCATCAGGGTTTATGCCGATGGCAAGGCCCACGAGCTGGGCAAGGTGGAAGACGGGCATGTCGATCTTGGCGCCGAGTTCCTTCCCGGCAAGCCCCTGATAGTTGTCGAGGTTTATATGGCAGAACGGACACGGCGTCACGAAGCAGTCCGCACCCTTTGACTTGCCATCCATGAGCCGCGTGCCGGTCATCTTTACCGCCGTCTCCTCCGAGACGAGATCTACCTGAAACCCGCAACACTTCGTCTTGCCCTTGTACTCGACCGCCTCTCCTCCAAGCGCCTTTATGACCGCCTCCAGCGACCACGGCTTCGCCGGGTCGTCGAATCCGAGGGCGTCTGACGGACGCAGGCTGTGGCACCCGTAGAACGGAGCCGCCTTGAGGTTCAAAGGCCTCACGACCCTCTTTCTCAGGTTGTCTATTCCTATTTCCTCGGCCAACACCCAGAGAAGCTGCCGTATCCTGACGTTGCCGCTGTAGTGGAGTCCGGCCTTTGCAAGAACAGCGTTGGTCTTTTCGAGGAGGGCGGGGTCGCCTTTAAGGTCGCGGTTGGCCGTTGACATGACCATGAGGCACGTCGAGCAGATGGTCATGATGTCCATGCCCATAGCCTCGGCCTCGGCGAATATGCGCGCGTTGAGCGCGAGGTATAGGCCGTAGTCGTAGTCGGTAAGGAGCCCGGCCCCGCAGCAGTTGGCCTTTGGCATGTTGTGCAACTCGATGCCGAGGGCCTCGGCCACGAGCCGCGTGGTGGAGTTGGCCTCTTTTGTAATCGACTGCGAGGCGCAACCCGGATAATAGGCGTATCTCAGAACGGGCATGGTAGTCCTTTGTATAAGGCGCAGACCTCCCGGCGTTGGATATCGCGCAACGCCGGGAGGTTCATAGCGCAGCCAACCCTACCCCCTCAGCTTAAACCGCCTCTTTGCGGCCGTCCTCCGGCCTCATCCATTCAGGCAACGGCTCGCCGGTCGCCTCGTGATAAAGGCTTTCAGGGGCGATATCCCCACCCTCAGGCCAGCACAGGACGCCCATCTCCCTGTTAACGTAAAACTTCTTGAAGTACTCCAAGTCGGAGAAGCGGCTGAAGACCCCGCCCGTGCCGGCATAGCCCTTGAGGTCTACGGCGCCCTTCCTGCCGTTTTCAAAGACAACCGCTATCTTATACCCTTCCACGTATTTTGCATCAACGACATCGTAGTACATGGCGCTTAAACTCCGTTCACCTTAATGGGTCGATCTGGAACAACGGCCTCCTATCCTTCGCAAGTTCCCATTCCTTCAAAAGTTCGTCTTTATGGATTTGCGCCCATCTTTTTAACCGGACAGCCTGCAATAGGCCTCAAACTGGCTATAATAGCATATTTGCACATGTAAAATGGGAGCTCTTACAATAGCTAAAAGCCTTTGTGCGATCAAGATTCGGGTTTCTCCGGACAGCA
>JACRCI010000030.1 GCA_016219105.1 Deltaproteobacteria bacterium
CCGAGGACCGCCGAAAGGGTCCAGAAAAAAGGGGAGGTGAGCGGGTTTACTATGAAACTCCCGAGGACCGCGGCGGCCTTGTTCGCCTTGAGCAAAAAGGCGAGGCCGACGGCGAGAAAGCCGCCGACGCCGAATGTGGGGAGCACCCCCATAAGCACGCCGATAGCCGCGCCCCTGGCGATGCGCTCCGGCGGGTCGTCGATCCGGAGTATCCTGTAGTACCAGAGCTTGAGCCAGCGCCTTACGCGCTCGACGGGGTGCCGCTTGTTGCTGTATGGTCTGCCGTTTGGCATCTTATCCGTTTTGAAGATATCTGATATAAAGAAAGTATCACACGGATGGAGAATGGTCAATCGGTTGGACCGGCAAAAGGCTTTGTTTTTAAAGGATAGAACGCGCGAAGCGCCTCTGCCTTGATCGCTACCGCTTGCAAAATCCCTTCATACCCGGTATGATTAGGACAATGTAGACCTTATTGGTCACAAATATCTTGCATAAGGCCTCCGGCGCGGGTATGATCCATTAGTGCTCCGCGGGCAAACGGAGAGCGGAATTCAATCCAGGGAGGAAGCTAAAAATGCAGCAGGCTAATGTTTCGGCGTCCAAGGAGTTCAAGGAAGAGGCGGTAAACAAGGTGACATTCGTAAAAACCGAGCAACTCGTGCAGGATACCTATTTCTTCAAGCCGGGGCAGGTCCTCGACTACCACAGGCACCCGGGCGGGGACCAGATATTCTTCGTGCACGAGGGCGAGGGGGTCTACTTCCTCGATAACGGCAGGGAAGAGACGGCGGAACTCAAACCCGGCGTCGTCGTGCTCGCGCCCAAAGGGGTCTGGCACAAGATAGTGGCAAAAGGGAACCTTGTCGTGTCGCAGGCGACCTCGCAGCCGGCGGGTATGGAGAAGAGGGCCTGAGGGGGGATACAGAGCCTCATAACTGCGGCGTACCCAAAAGTACGCCTCGCTTGGGCCTCGTCCTGCCTTAGGGCTACCGTGTTCTGACGCTCTGAATGAATGTTTAAGGGGTTGAAAGGAATAAAATAAAGCACGATTTAAAAGCAGGCAGGGCGAAAGCCCTGCCTGCTTTTATTTGGAGCGCATATTTTTTTGGAAAAAGTTTTTGCGCTTGTATGGGCTCACTCCAGTATCGCCATCATCACATCCATTACATTCGTCCCGGTTGGACCTGTTACGAGGAGGCCGCCCGCCTTTTTAAAGAAGTTATGGGAGTCATTGCTTCTTAAAAAATTTTGAGCGTCCAACCCCATTTTACCAGCCCGGCTTATCGTATCGGAATCGACGAGGGCCCCTGCCGCGTCCGTCGGGCCGTCTGTGCCGTCCGTTCCGCCTGCGAGTACGGTTATCCCCTTTTCGCCCTTCAACCTTAACGCGCTTTCGAGCGCGAATTCCTGCATCCTGCCGCCCTTTCCCTTACCCGAGACCTTTATCGTCGGCTCCCCACCCATGAGTATGCAGGCAGGTCGCTCCACGGGGTTCCCGGTCTTTTTTACCTCAAGCGCAATGGACGAAAGAAAGCCCGCCGCTTCTCTCACGCTCCCGGTAATAGTCGAAGACAGGATAATGGCGTTGTAGCCGAGCGACTCTGCCTTTGCCCGCGCGGCCTCGAGGGCTGAAGAGTTGTTCGCGACGATGAAGTTATCGACGCGCCTGAATATCTCCTCTCCGGGCTTCGGCGTCTCTTCGAGCCTCCCCTTTGCACCGTCCTTGAGACGCTTGATGACTGCGGGCGGGACCTTCGAGGCAAGCCCGTATTTTTTTAATATCGAGACAGCATCCAGGTATGTCGAAGGGTCTGGGGCCGTAGGGCCAGAGGCGATTGCTGAGAGGTCGTCGCCGACTACATCCGATACGATGAGGCTTAAAACGCGCGCGGGATAAGCGGCCCTCGCAAGGAGCCCTCCTTTAATCAAGGAAAGGTGTTTCCTTACGGCGTTCATCTCATTGATCGACGCGCCGGATTTAAGTAGAAGCTCGGTCGTCCTCTGCTCGTCCTTAAGCGTTAAGCCCGGCGCGGGCGCGGGCAGTAAGGCAGAGGCCCCGCCGGACAGGAGGCATATCACAAGGTCGCCGCTACCCGAGCCCTCCGCGATGGAGAGGAGCTCCCTTGAGCCCGCAAGGCCCTTGGAGTCAGGCACAGGGTGGCCTGCCTCGATAACGCGAATGTAGCGGAGGGGCCTGCCGTGGCCGTACTTCGTGACGATACAGCCGTCTGCGATCAACGGCCCGATGGCATCCTCTATGGCAAGGGCCATTGCGGGAGCGGCCTTTCCCGCGCCTATGACGAATATCCGTTTTGTTTTTTTAAGGTCGATGGATGACAGGGAGGAGATGCGGAGTGTTTTCGAGTTGAGTTTTATGGAAGCATTTACCGCCCCGTAGGCCGAGGCGGCTGTTACGGCGGCGCGGAATATCTCTTCGGCGTCCGAGCGGCTACTCATTGGAGTAGCCGTTTGTTATGGGCATCCTCCGGTCCTTGCCGAGCGCGCGGGGCGTTATCTTTATGCCCGGAGGGGCCTGTCTTCTCTTGTATTCGCTCGCGTCGACCATGCGGATGACCTTTCTGACGAGCGGCCTTTTGAACCCCATCGAGAC
>JACRCI010000029.1 GCA_016219105.1 Deltaproteobacteria bacterium
GAACGCGCTTCTTTAGCCGCATCCACCATATGTTTTAAGCGTATTAAATCATCTTTCTGCATACTCTACCAGCGCAGAGGAAACAACCTCATCCCTGAAATATCTGCTAATCTCGTTGGGGGTTCGCAGGTCAACTTTCCTACCTAAGATTTCTGAAAGTTCAAGTTCCATGTGAGAAATGCCGATTAACCCGGGCCCCATACCGGAAAAAAATTCAACAAGAACATCCACATCGCTATCCGCCCCAAAATCACCCCTGAGCACGGAGCCGAAAAAAGACAGCTTCCGGATATGATTGCGCCGGCAGAACTCCGCTATATTTTCGTGCGGGATATTTATTTGTATTCTGTTATTCATAACCTTTATTAAAGCAGTAATTGCTTGCATCCATACCGAGATTCGTAGGCAATCTTTTGGATCAAGTCAAGCAAAATAAAGGGTTGCACTCGCTATTTCCAAAGTATTTCACCTTCCTTCAAAATACCCCGCAATAGCCTCTGTAAGAGCCGGTATCGTATAATCCTTTGGCATTATATCCACTTTCAGCCCCTGTTTTTTTGCCGTATCCGCCGTAACCGGGCCGATGCAGGCGACGTGGACGCCTTTCAGCAGCCTTTTAAGCTCGTCCTTTTTAAAAAGGCCCGCGAAATTCTCCACCGTTGAAGAAGACGTGAAGGTTATTATATCCACCCCGCCGGAGGCGACGAGCTTTTTAAGCCCCCGGGCCTCCTTTACCGGCCTTATAGTCCTGTAGACCGGCACGACGTCAATCCTTCCGCCCAGCCTTTTTATCTCCCCGGGCAGGACCTCCCTCGCCTTCTCCGCCCTGGGGAGCAAAAACCTTTTGCCCTGTATCCCGTTTTTGCCGAGGGCCTTTACAATCGCCTCCGCCCTGTACCGCCCTGGCGTAAGGTCAACGTTTATGCCGCGTTCTTTTATCGCCCCGGCGGTGGCCGGGCCTATGGCGCAGATATTTACGCCCTTGAGCTCGCGCACGTCGCGGCCGAGCGAGTAGAGTCTCTCAAAAAAATATTTTACACCATTCGCGCTCGTAAATATAGCCCAATCGTATTTTTCGAGACCCCCTATCGCGCGGTCAACGGGCGTATAGCTTTTGGGCGGCACGGTCTTTATCACGGGAAATATTATCGGCTCCGCGCCGTTTTCTTCGAGCAGTTTCGAGAATTCCCCGGCCTGTTCGAGGGCGCGCGTTACAAGGACCCGTTTGCCGAAAAGGGGTTTTGTCTCGAACCAGTTGAGCCTTTCCCTCAATCTGACGACGTCGCCCACGACGATCACGACCGGCGGCAACAGCCCCTCTTTTTTCGCTTTAGCGGCGAGTGTGCCGAGCGTCGCGGTAACGCATCTCTGCCTTGAAAGCGTGCCCCATCTTATCATCGCGACCGGCGTCGAGGCCGGCCTTCCGTTTTCAACGAGTTTTTTTACTATCCCGGAGATGTTCTTCCATCCCATAAGGATGACGAGCGTGCCGCCCCTTGAGAGCCTCGTCCAGTCAATGGAGGATATTTCCTTTTCCGGGCTTTCCTGCCCGGTGAGGAAGGTGACGGACGACGAAAAATCCCTGTGCGTGAGCGGGATCCCGGCGTACGCGGGCGCGGCCGTGGCCGAGGTGACTCCAGGTATTACCTCGAAGGGTATCCCCTCCTCCGCGAGCGCAAGCGCCTCCTCCGCGCCTCTGCCGAATATGAAAGGGTCTCCGCCCTTGAGCCTTACGACGGTCCTGCCTTTTTTCGCGTATCTGACTATAAGACGGTTTATCTCCTCCTGCGAGCAATGCCTGAACCGCCCCTTCTTGCCCACGTATACGGTTGTAACCCCGGGCCTCGTGTATTCGAGGAGCCTGGAGCTGGCGAGGAAGTCGTAGATGACCACGTCGGCCTGTTTCAGGGCTAAGACCCCCTTCAACGTTATCAGGCCGGCGTCCCCGGGCCCGGCCCCTACGATATAGACCTTTGGGTTCGTCATATCCTTATGTTTTAAACGGCGGTCTTTCCGGCCCGGAACTTGAAGATGCGCCCGCCTATCTCTATCATGTCGTTGTCCTTCAGCATGCGCTCGTCCACCTTCTCGCCGTTGACCCTGACCGCGGTAATCCCTTTCCTGACTATCTTGTAGACGTCCTTTCCCCTTATTACGGCCGCGAGTCTCCTCGGAACGAGCATCCCTCCGAATTTTATGTCGGACTCCTCGTCCCTGCCTATCGTGGTGACGGCGCCGAGATGATACAGCGTGCCGTCGTCCGCCAAAAGCGAGGGCCCTGCCTGCCGGCCAGCCGGCCCTGCCGGTTCTTTTCCGCCCTTTGCGGCGTTGGCCGTCGAGGCCGGCTGGTTGGCCGCCGAGGCCGGTCTCCGCGATACTGTCTTTTCCTCTGCCCCGGGGCCGTGAAAGCGCAGCGTGTATTTCCGGATGTTTACCTCGTCGCCGTCAAAAAGATCCTTTACGCCTATCCGTATCCCCCTGAAAAACGTCCCGTTCGCGCTCTTCAAGTCCTCCACCACGTACCTGCCCTTTTCGAATCTTATCACGGCGTGCTCCCTCGAAACCCCGGCCTCCGAAAGACGCATCGCGTTCGTCGTCTCCCTCCCTATGGTGAGCTTTCCCCCGGCTGTCAGGGGATAGACGCCCGTTATCCTGTTGTCTTCGACACACTCTACATACGCCTCCAACGGCGCCTTCGTGTAATAACCGGCTATGCCTTCTGCTGGGAACGGAGCGCAGTCACCGGCCGGCGTAACCCTGGTTTCCGGGTATATCTCGACTGAAAGGGGTTTGCCGGCCGGGGCGTCGTATGAATAAAGGAGTATCCTGTCGAGCGGCGTGTCGCCTTCCTCGCCGGAGGGAGAGCCTTGCTTGCGGGGCATGGCCGCTAACACGGCTCTGCCTTTGAGGAATATGGCGAAGCCCCACTGCCCGGCCTCGTTGCCTATCGCCATGACGGCGTCTTTATTCTGCTTCTCCATCCTCTTTACGACGTCCTCGAGGTTGACGACGTCGGTCGAAAAGCTCTGGGCCGGGGCGTAGTTAAGCCTTACGAGCATGCAGAGGAGGAGCTTTTTGTCGGAGCTGAAGGCCCTTATGTCGGCTGTCCCTTTTTCCTTATACCATGCGAAAAAGTCCTTTATCGGGGTGCATTGCCTGCCTCCGTGCCCGATTGCGGCGGCCGTGTAGGGCCTGCCGTCCATGATGAAAAGATACCTATCCGTATCGCCGCTCGTTGCGAGGACGTAGCCGTCTTTCATCCTGCCGGAGAGGTTCTTGAAAAAATCGTCGAGCCCGGAAAACGGAAAACCTTTTTGACTCGCGAGTTCCTGGGCCTGCGCTAATTCCATCTATCCTCCGGTTTTCCGTCACGCAACAAAGAACTGAAATCACCAGACCTTCGGGGCGTCCTCCTTCTCATCCCTGTGCCTACGCGCCGTAAAGCTCCTCAAGTATCCTCTTGGCGCCCATCTTGAGAAGCCTTTCGGCGAGCGCGACCCCAAGCCCTTCCGCCCGTTCGGCCGCGCCCTCGGCCGAGTCCTTTATTATTTTCTTTCCGTCCGTCGTTGCCACAAGTCCGACGAGCCTGACCCTGTTATCCCCGACGGCCGGCACTCCGTCCACGACGGTCGCATACGCGGCTATGGGCACCTGACAGCCGCCTTCGAGTTTTTTCAAAAACGCCCTCTCGGCCTTTACGGCAATTGACGTGGCCGGGTGGTCGAAGGACTCGACCAGTTTATTCGCGTAGCCGTCCTCGATCCTCGTCTCTATGCCGAGCGCGCCCTGGCCTATCGCGGGCAGCATGACCTCCGGGGGCAGGTATTCCGTGATATTATCGGCCCAGCCGAGCCTCTTTATGCCCGCGCCGGCGAGTATTATCGCGTCGAACCGGCCTTCGCCGAGTTTCCGTATCCTCGTGTCGAGGTTGCCCCTTAACTGGACGATGTTGAAATCCGGCCTTACGGCGAGAAGCTGCGCCTGACGCCTGAGGCTCGATGTCCCTATCCGCGCGCCCCGGGGCAGTTCGGACAGCTTTTTCCCGTCCTTTGAGATTACGGCGTCGCGTGGGTCTTCCCTTTCCGTTATCGCGCGAAGGAAGAGGCCCGTGGGGAAGGCCGTGGGCACGTCCTTCATCGAATGCACCGCGAGGTCAACCTTTCCGGAGAGGAGCGCCTCTTCTATCTCTTTTACGAAAAGCCCCTTGCCCCCGACCTTCGCCAGCGGGACGTCCGTAATCCTGTCCCCGGTGGTCTTTATCTTCTCCAGCGAGACCTCTATCCCGGGATGCCTTTTTTCGATCTCGCTTTTTACCCAGTTCGCCTGCCAGAGCGCAAGCATCGAAGCGCGGGTGCCTATTTTGAGTTTTCCTGTCAAGAGTTACACCTCATACCATCCAGCCGTCCTCGACGGCCATCCAGCCGGCCATGCCGGGAGTTTTAACGGTGCGTTTTTTCCCCGCGGCATCCGTCCTTTTACCATCCGGGGAAACTACCCGGCCGTGCCGGCCAATCAGCCGGCTTCGCCGGCTCCGTCGCAATCCGGGCACGGGATCTCGCCGAGGCCGTCGCAGTAATTGCACTCCGGCGCATCAAAGGTCGTTTCCGCGGCTTTTGGGTCCAGCCCGCTCCCTTCGCATATCGGACAGTTGACAGCGCCTGTTCCCTTGCATCCGGGGCACGGTCCGGCCATTTTACTCCCTCACTGATGGTTCAATTCCACGAAGCTTGCCGCGCATGTCGTTTCCTCTCCCCCTGGGGAGAGGACTAAGGTGGGCTTGCTTTTATTATGTCATGATGAATTCATTTCAGCATCCCGTATTCAGACCCTGAAACAAGTTCAGGGTGACAAACCCCACCCACCCTGCTTGCTGTTAAGATACCCCGCAGCCTTTGCTTTGGAGGGGGTTTACTCCTCCCCGTTCACCAGGCCGGCCTTGTTGGTTTCAGCCTTCGAGAGATTCTCCATGTCCTTTTCGAGGTCAAAGAGCTTGCGGGTGGCCTCTATGTACATGTCTCCCTCGACGCTCTTCGACTCTTTTTTAAGATGCGTCACCGGCTTATGGAGTATCTTTTTCACGATCGCCGAGGTCATGGCCTCGAGGACCCTCCTGTCCTCCTCCTTAAGCCCCTTCAATTCAACGAGCGCCTTTTCGAGCTCCTGTTTTCTTACCTTCTCGAAACTCTGCTGCAGGGCGATTATGGTAGGCAGGACGTCGAGCGAGTTTATCCACCGGTAGAACGTCTCTATCTCCCCGGCGATTATCGCCTCGGCCTCCCCGGCCTCCTTGGCCCTCTCCCTCAGGTTCGCGGCGATGACGCCCTGAAGGTCGTCTATGTCGAACACATAGGCGTTGTCTATGTCGTTCACGAGCGGGTCGATGTTGCGGGGGACCGATATGTCAATGAAGAACATGGGCCGGTGCTTCCTTTCCTTCATGGCCGGGGTCACGTCGTCCGGCCTTATGATGAAGTTCGGGGAGGCAGTGGAGGCGATGACTATATCCACGTTTTTGAGGTAATGCGGGAACTCGCGGAACATTACGGCCGTGCCGCGGAACTCCCTGGCCGCCTCGACGGCCTTCTCGTAGGTCCTGTTGGTGATTATTATCTCGCGCACGCCGTTGGTCATGAGGTGTTTCGCGGCAAGCTCGGCCATCTCCCCGGCGCCGACGAGCATGACGCTCTTTCCGTTGAGCTCGCCGAATATCTTGCGGGCCAGTTCCACGGCGGCGAAGCTTATCGAGACCGCCGAGGCGCCTATCCTCGTTTCGGTCCTTACCCGCTTCGCCACGGAAAAGGCCTTGTGGAAGAGCTTGTTTACGATGACCCCGGCGGTATTGTTGTGGACCGCGAGGCTGTATGCGTCCTTTGTCTGCCCCAGTATCTGCGGCTCGCCCATGACCATAGAGTCCAGTCCCGCGGCCACCCGGAAAAGGTGCCTTACCGCGTCCTCTCCCGTGCGCACGTAGAGGTGCTCGTCGAGTCTTTCGATGGGGATGTTGTGGTATTCCGAGAGGAACCGCTTTATCTCCCAGACGCCCTTTTCGATATCGGGCGCTATGCCTATGACCTCCACCCTGTTGCAGGTGGAGAGTATGACCCCCTCGTTTATCCCGTAATTGGCCGAGAGCCTTTTAAGCGGCTCGCCGATGGAGTCGGCCGGGAAAGACAGCCTCTCCCGTATCTCGATTGGCGCGGTCCTGTGGTTAAGCCCGATTATAACGAGGTTCATATCATCTCAAAAGCCCGCGGGCCCCTCCGATGAACGAAACGGAAACGCTTTTTCCCCGCAGTCAAGTCCAATGGTAACGAGGTTCATATCATCTCAAAAGCCCGTGGGCCCCTCCGAGGAACACGTTTATCAGCAGGAAAGAGCCGATGAGCACTCCGAACGCGACGACCGAAAGCATGGCGGACTTTTTTCCCCTCCAGCCCGACGTCAGGCGCCCGTGCAGCAGCGCGGCGTAAAGAAACCACGTTATAAGAGACCATATCTGCCTCTGTCCCCACGTCCAGTAGCTTCCGAGCGCGTATTCCGACCATATCGCGCCGGTTATGATGGCGAGGGTGAGGAGCGGGAAACCGTAGGTGAGGCAGCGGTAGCTCAGCTCGTCGAGGACTTCAACCGACGGCAGGATGAAATACAGCCCCTGTATCTTGCGGCTTTTAAGGTAACGGTCCTGTATGAGATACATTATAGCAAAAATGCTCGCAAGGGCGAAAAACGCGTTGCCCAGAAGCGCAAGCATCACGTGCACGGGCAGCCACCAGCTTTCGAGCATTGGCGCGAGCGGGATTATCTCCGCCGGAAGGAACGACGCGGTAATCAGTAGCAAAAACGCGAGCGGCGCGACAAACGCCCCTATGACCGCGACCCTGTAACGGTAAAGCATGGCCGCGTAAAGGACCACGATAATCCATGAAAAAAGCGTGAGGGTCTCATGCAGGTTCGTTGCCGGGGTCCTCCCGGCCTCGACCCAGCGGCTTATTATCGTCACGGTGTGCGCGACCCCGCCGGCGTAAAGCGCGTAGGTCGCGCCTTTAATAAGGCCCTCGCGGTGGGAAAAGAGATAGGCCGTGTAGATTAACGTCGCGGCGAGATACGCGGTAGCGGTTATATGGAAGAATAAGTAGCCCACAATAGGTTATCCGTTGCCGGCTGCCGGAAAAACGGAGCCGGCGGTTTTGAGCTTAATCCCAAGATTTGAAAGGCTGTACCCTTTTCCGAGATTTTCCTTCAAAAACCTGTTTACCTTTCCAGTGGAACCCTCCCGTATCCATAATAACATGGGAGAATTAAGGAAACATGCGTATATCCTTAATTTTTTATCATTTTTCGCCCTTTCTTTCAATAATTTATTCCTCACGGCCCCGAGTATCTCTATAAACGCGCCGAGTTCCTCCGGAAGGCTCTTCTCAAGCAATTGGCGGATAGTCTTTGACATATACGGGCTTTTGCCCGAGGTTGATACGGCTATCTTCAGGCTCCCCCTCTCAACGAGGGACGGCACTATGAAATTGCAGAGGTCCGGATTATCCGCGACGTTTAAGAGTATTTTCAGCCTCCTGACTTCGGCGCGTATTGCTCTATTAACCTCTTTTGAGCCGGCCGCGCTTATCGCAAGCCACTGCCCTTCAAGGTCGCCGGTTATGTATCCTCTCGGAATATAACGGATTTTTTTGACCCTGACGAGGCTTTTAAGCCCTCTTGTAATGCGCGGGCTTATTACGGTTACGCGGGCGCCGGCGCTTAAGAGGCTTAAAGCCTTTCTTTCCGCCACCTTGCCGCCGCCTATCACCACGCAGGGCCTGTCTTTTATGTCGAGGAATATGGGGTAAAAGAACGACATGGGATTAAACGATACCACCGTGGTCAAGGCGGTGTCAATCCCGCAATGCGGGTTTGATTCCCCGCAACCCTGGCTCAGGGGAGGTTCATCAAACATTGGCCGGCCAACCAGCCGTCCCCGACGGCCACATTTTGCGTTTTTCATGTGCCTGATATGTATGTTATAATGCTTTTTTAAATGTCAGTTGCCGAACCTTTCAATACAGACCCCTTTCTTAAAGCCATCGAGGCGGTATCCTCTCTGGCCAAGGGGCGGAGGTTTGTCCTTTCCGGGCTTTTCGGCTCGTCATCAAAGGCATATCTCGTGTCAAAGGTCTTTTGCTCCGCACACCGCCCCATTCTCGCCGTACTGCCGGACGAGGAGGCGGCCGAGGAGTTTTCAAACGACCTCAGGTTTTTCCTCGGGGACGCGGTCCTTTTCTATCCGTCTACGGAACTCCTGCCATTTGAAGTCCAGCCGCTCCACCCGGACATAGCGGCAAAGAGGATCTCATTTTTGCACGCGCTCCTTTCCCCGGAAAAACCGTTCGTGGCCGTGACCGCGGCCACGAACCTCATCGAAAGGGTGATGCCGAAAGAGGCGCTCGGCAGGGGCGTTTTAAAACTCTCGGTCAAGGACGCGCGTCCAAGGGAAGAACTCCTTGCCGCTTTCCACGGCATGGGTTACGAACGCATGGGCATGGTCGAGGGAAAGGGGGAGATGAGCCTGAGGGGCGGGATACTCGACATCCACCCGCCGACGGAAAAATATCCGATAAGGATGGAATTCTTCGGCGACGAGATCGAATCAATAAGGACGTTCGACCCGGTGACACAGAGGTCACAGAGGGAACTCAAGGAAGCGCTCATACTGCCGGCAAAATGGGCGGACCTGTCGCGGGAAGGAAGAACGTTCGCGAGGGAAAAACTCCTCGAAAGGGTCGAGGAGATCGGCCTTGACCGGCCGGCATGGGAGCCGCTTTACAATAAACTCAGGGAGGGCGCGGGCCTGGAGGCGGCGGACGCCCTCCTTCCTCTCTTCCACAAAAAACTCGATACGGTCTTTGACTACCTCCCCGAGGACGCCGTAATCGTCCTCGTGGACCCGTCCCGCGCCGAGGCCGGGGTCGAGCAGCTCTCCTCGGAAATACGGGAAAGGGCAACGGCTGAAAAAACCTTTGTAAAGCCGGAAGAACTCTACTGCGACAAGGACCGCCTCGCCTCGTATCTCGCGGGATTCCCCCTCGCGGTTATCGAGCCTTTGAAGGAAGAGGGGCATTTCATCAAAACCGGATCCAACCTGGATTTAAGGCAGGACATAGCGCTAAAAAAAGACCTCTCCCCGCTTAAGGCCCGGCTCGGGGACTGGCTGGCACTCGGCTTTTCCGTGTATATCACGGCGCACAACAGGGCGCAGGCCGAGAGGATGAGGGAGCTGCTTGACGGGTTTTCAACGGTCATTGTAAGTAGCGCTGACGCGCTTGGAGGTGGAAAAAATCCGGCGATAAAGATAGCCGAGGGGACCCTGTCCTCGGGCTTCAGGTTCCCCTCTCAATCAATGGTCATGGTCACCGAAGAGGATATCTTCGGCGAGAGGGTTAAAAGGAGGCCCCCTCCGTCCAACAAACTCGACGCCTTCCTCTCGGGGCTCAAAGACCTGTCCGAAGGCGATTTTATCGTGCACGCGGACCACGGCATAGGGCTTTACAGGGGCATGGAAAGGCTCTCCGTCGAGGGGGTCTTCAGCGATTTCCTCCTCATCGAATACCGGGACAGCGACAGGCTCTACCTGCCGGTCGAGAGGATGGACCTCGTATCGAAATACCACGGGGTGGAGGGGAAGACCCCTCCGCTCGATAAGCTCGGAGGCACGCTCTGGGAAAAGAAAAGGGCGAGGGTCAGGCGCGCGGTAAGGGAGATAGCCGGGGACCTCCTCGCCCTCTACGGCGCGCGGGCGTCGGCGAAGGGCTTCGCCTATTCCCCGCCCGGCAGGTTCTTCACGGAATTCGAGGCCGGTTTTGAATACGAGGAAACCCCTGACCAGGAAAAGGCCATCGCCGAGGTGATGAAAGACATGGGTTCGGCGCGGCCCATGGACAGGCTCATCTGCGGGGACGTGGGCTACGGCAAAACCGAGGTGGCGATGAGGGCCGCGATGAGGGCCGCGCTCGATTCAAAACAGGCGGCGGTGCTCGTGCCCACCACGGTGCTCGCGCAGCAGCACTTCCTCACGTTCAAAAAGAGGTTCGCGCCGTATCCCGTGACGGTGGACGTCTTGAGCCGCTTCAGGTCCAGAAAAGAGCAGGGAGAGACCATCGGGAAACTCGCCGCGGGCAAGGTGGACATAATCATAGGCACCCACCGGCTCCTGCAGAAGGACGTCGGATTCAAAAACCTTGGACTCATCGTGATAGACGAGGAGCATCGTTTCGGCGTAAGGCACAAGGAGAGGCTCAAGGAGCTTAAAAAAGAGGTTGACGTCCTCGTCCTGACCGCCACCCCCATACCGCGCACTCTCCACATGGCCATGGCCGACGTGAGGGACTTAAGCGTCATAAACACCCCGCCCCAGGACCGCCTCGCGATAACCACCAGGATTATAAGGTTCGACGAGGCCGCGATAAAAGAGGCCGTTGAAAGGGAGATTAAAAGGGGCGGGCAGGTGTTCTTCGTGCACAACAGGGTAGAGACCATAGGCGCGGTCTGCGAACGCCTGAGCCTCCTCCTCTCCGAGATAAAGCCAGGCGGCTTGAGGATAGCCGTGGCGCACGGGCAGATGCGCGAGGACGCGCTTGAAAAGGTCATGCTCAAATTCATAAACAGGGAATACGACGTGCTTCTTTCAACGACCATCATCGAATCCGGCCTCGATATCCCCTCGGCGAACACTATAATCATAAACAGGGCCGACACGTTCGGGCTCGCCGAACTCTACCAGCTGAGGGGAAGGGTGGGGAGGTCGAGCCACAGGGCCTATGCCTACCTCATCTGCCCGGAGGAAAACACGCTGACGCCCGAGGCCAGAAAGCGCATGGAGGTCGTTATGGAGCTTTCGGACCTCGGAGGGGGCTTCAGGGTCGCGGCCTACGACCTCGAGATAAGGGGGGCCGGGGAGATCCTCGGGGCCGCGCAGTCCGGCCACATAGCCGAGGTGGGCTTTAACATGTACACGGAGCTGCTTGAAGAAACGGTAAGGGAAATGAAGGGCGAGACGATTGAATACGAGCCCCGGCCCGAGATAAACCTCGGAATATCCGCCTACATCCCGGAGGACTACGTGCCGGATACCGCTCAGAGGCTCTCCTTCTACAGGAGGCTTTCGACCGCGTCATCCGGCGCCGATATAGAGCTTTTAAAAGAGGAGGTCATAGACCGCTACGGCGGCCTGCCGGATGTCTGCGGGAGCATCTTTGACCTGGCGGAACTGAGGCTTGCCTTGAAGTCCGTCCACGGCGCGGAACTTTCCCGGAAAGGCCCGCGCCTTTATCTCGCGTTTTCAAGGAAGGCGCTCCTCCCCGTTGCCGCTGAAAACACGGAGGACCTCGTCGCCCGGCGCATCATCGCCCTCGCGCAAAAAGGGCCGGAGAGGTTCAGGTTCACGCCGGATGAGAAGTTGATATACAACATGCGCCCCGGGCATGGGCCGCTCGATGAGACAAAGTATCTCTTGCAAGAACTCGGAGCGGAATGTTAAAATCTCCTGATTATGATAACCGGGACGCAACCTGAAAACGTCCTCAGCCCGGCCCGGCCTCGCCGGCCGGCCGGCGTTTTCGCGCTTCTGACCGTGTTCCTGATCCTTTCCGGCTGCGAAAAAAAAGGGGAGAGCCCGCCGGATAAGCCCGTCGCGACCGTCGGCAGGGACATTATAACGTATGGCGAGTTCAAAAACGCGCTCGCCCTCTTTGTTCCCGGGGGCGGGGAGGGTATGCCGCAGAACGAGAGGACCGAGCTCAGGAAAAACCTTATAAACCGGATGATAGAAGAAAAACTCGTCCTCGACGAGGCGGGACGCAGGGGGATTACGGTAAGCAGCGACGAGGTTTCAAGAGAGGTAAAGGCGCTGTGGCGGGACCCGGCGGACGAGAGATCCATACTCGAAAGATACGGCACCACGGATAAATGGAAAGAGGAGATACGGAAAAAACTCCTCATTAAAAAGACGGTCGAGGCCGCCGTCCGCTCCGCCGTGCGGGTGACCGAGAAAGAGGCGATGGGGTATTACGATAAAAACAGATCAAGATACGAAATGCCGGGCGAGGTCCGCGCCCGGATGATAATGACGGAGACCGAGGAGAAGGCGAAAGAGGCGGAAAGACTCCTCCTCAGGGAAAGATTCGAGGACGTGGCCAGAAAAATGTCGGCCGGGCCCGAGGCCGCGACGGGCGGGGACCTGGGTTTTTTCGGCAGGGGCGAGATGCCCCCGGAGTTCGAGGACGTCGTATTTAAACTGACGGCGGGGAGGATAAGCCCCATAGTGAAAACCCCTTACGGCTATCACATCTTCAGGGTGGAGGGCGTGAAAAAGGCGCGGACGCTCAGGTTCAAAGAGGTTAAAGGCGAGATCATGGATAGGCTTGCCGGTGAAAAGAGCGAAGAGGGATACCGCGACTGGATACTTTCGCTTAAAAAGAACGCCGGCGTAAAGGTGGACGAGGCAATGCTATGAGACCAGGTAGACTTGCAAAAACGTGTTTCAATGTTCTATTCCTGACCGCGGCGTTTTCACTCGCCCCGGCCCCGGCGCGCCCGGAGGTGGTGGACAGGGTGGTCGCCGTGGTGAACGACGGCATAATAACCCTCTCGGAACTCAACGCCGCGACGGCCGTCGTGACAGGCGGGCTCAAGGGGGGCAGGCCCCTGGAAGGCAAAAACACCGTGGAGACAAAGAGCAGGGTCCTCGACAACCTCATAGAGAGGATGCTCATAAAACAGTCCGCGGAAAGGATGGGCATCGAGGTCAGCGAAAGGGAGATAGACAACGCGATAGAGGACGTGGAAAAGCAGAACAACATCACGCACGAGACGCTGCTCGTCGCGCTCGCCAAGAACGGCCTTACCTTCGTCCAGTACAGGGAGCAGATCAAAGAGGACATAAGGCAGGTCAAGTTCCTGAACCAGCAGTTCCGCTCGAGGATCCAGATACCGGACGAGGACGTGGAGGGTTACTACAGGCAGAATATCGCTAAATTCTCCGGCCCGCCATCATACAGGCTCAGGGTGATATTCCTGTCCGCGGACAAGGCGGACGACCCGGCCTCGACGCGCCTCGGCGCCGTTAGTGAGGGGCTTAAGAGCGGGGCGGGGTTCGAGGCCCTTGCCAGGGAATATTCCGACGAGCCCTCGGCGCGCGACGGGGGCGACATCGGTTACGTGAAAAGCGGCGAGCTTTCGCCCGTTCTGGAGGATATCGCGAAGCTCCTATCCCCGGGCCAGATAAGCGAGCCGGTCGCAATGCCCGACGGCGTCTACATAATCCAGCTCGTGGACAGGAAGCCAGGCGAGGGCGCGCCGCTGGATAAGGTGAAAAACGAGATACGGAACACCCTTTATAAAAAGACCTTTGACGAGAGATACAACTTCTGGCTCATGGAAATGAAAAAAATCGCCTACATAGAAGTCAGGCTTTAGCAAGGTGTTGAAAAACAGCCGGCTCAAAGCAATCCATGTATGGACTTTTTCAACATCCTGTTAGATCATTGCCAATCGTTTTTGCGTCCCATGAAACCCCGTATGAAACCTGCAATAGCCATAACCATGGGCGACCCCGCGGGCGTTGGGCCGGAGATAGTAATGAGGGCGCTCGGCTCGCGGAAGGTAAGGCGCGTATGCGCTCCGCTGGTCGTCGGCGATGAAAGGCTACTCTATTATCTGGCGCAACGGCTCGGTCTCCCCCCCCCTTGCCGGACCGACATAATAAGCCTCTCGAACCTCGACCCCCGCGGGATACGGCCCGCGGCGCCCGGCAAGGAGGGCGGACGGGCCATGATCGCGTACGTTGAACATGCCGTCGCTATGGCCGCGGACGGCCGCGTCGCCGCAATCGTAACCGCCCCGATAAACAAAGAGACCGCGGCCCGATACGGCTTTAAATTCCCCGGACATACGGAGTTCATAGCGCATCTTACCGGGACCTCGGACTTCAGGATGATGCTCGGCGGCAGGGACCTCAAGGTGGTGCTCGCGACCATCCACGAGCCCATCAAAAAAGTGCCGGGCCTCCTCACCGTAGAAAAGGTTTTCAAAACCATAAAGATAACCCATGACTCCTTCAAGAGATACTTTACGGCCAAAAGGCCGAGGATAGCGGTCTGCGGCCTCAACCCCCACGCGGGCGAGGGAGGGCTGTTCGGAAAAGAGGAAAAAACCGTCATAGGGCCGGCAATAAAAAAAGCCCGCTCGATGAGGATTGACGCCCAGGGGCCGCTGCCGCCGGACACGACGTTCTTTCAGGCCGTAAGGGAGAAGAAATTCGACTGCGTCGTATGCATGTACCACGACCAAGGGCTTATACCGCTTAAACTCCTTCATTTCGAGGACGGGGTGAACGTAACCCTCGGTCTTCCGATTATACGGACGTCCCCTGACCACGGCACGGCCTATGACATCGCGTGGAAGGGCGTGGCGAGCCCGCTGAGCCTCATCGCCGCGATAGAGACCGCGGCGGAAATGGCGCGCAAGCGGGGCCGCGTCTTTTAAATATGGAAAAAATAACCATCAAAGGCGCCAGAGAGCACAACCTGAAGGGGTTTGACCTCGAGATCCCGCGGGAGAGGCTCGTGGTCATAACCGGGGTTTCGGGGAGCGGGAAGTCCTCGCTCGCCTTCGACACGATCTACGCCGAAGGCCAGCGCAGATACGTCGAAAGCCTCTCGGCCTACGCGCGCCAGTTCCTCGAACAGATGGATAAGCCCGAGGTCGAGAGCATCGAGGGGTTGTCCCCGGCCATAGCGATCGAGCAGAAGACAACGGGCAGAAACCCGCGCTCCACCGTCGGCACGGTCACAGAGATATACGATTACCTGAGGCTCCTTTTCGCGAGGGTCGCCACGCCCCACTGCTCGTCCTGCGGCAGGGCGATCGCCTCTCAGACCATCTCCCAGATGGTCGAAAGGGTCATGGGGCTTCAGCCCGGGTCGAGGGTCATCGTCCTCTCCCCGGTTGTAAGGGGGAGGAAGGGGGAGTACAGGAAGGAGCTTCAGCAGTTCCTCCGCGACGGCTACACCAGGGTCAGGATAGACGGGGAGATGAAAAACCTCGAAGATGCCGGCGCGCTCGATAAGAGGAAAAAACACCATATCGAGGTCGTCATTGACCGCGTAATCCTGAGGGACGGGGTAAGGGGCAGGCTCGCCGATTCCCTTGAGATGTCAACCGGGCTTTCCAAGGGGCTGGCGCTGGTGGAGACGGAAAAAGGGGCCGGGCTTTTTTTCAACGAACGCCTCGCCTGCGCCGACTGCGGCGTGAGCTACCCGGAGATAACCCCGGCCATGTTCTCCTTCAACAGCCCCCACGGCGCCTGCGGGGAATGCAGGGGTCTGGGCGAGACTTTTTACTTCGACCCGGAACTCGTCATCCCGGACAGGACCGTATCGCTCCTTGACGGCGCGATACTGCCGTGGGGCAAAAAGGGCGCGAAAAGCCCGGCGCGTTTAGAGGCGGTCGTGGCTTCGCTCGCGAGGCACTATAAGTTCGACCCCTCGCTCCCGTTCAAGGAACTCCCGAAGAGGGTCAAGGAGATAATCCTGCGCGGCAGCGGCAACGAGGAGATAGTCTTCGACTATTGCAGGGGCAAAAACCGTTATACGTTCACCCAGGTCTTCGAGGGGGTTTTGCCGCATCTCGAAAGGCGCATGAAGGAGAGCACTTCGGACGACGCGCACCTCGAACTCGAAAGGTATATGAACGCCCAGCCCTGCCAGGCGTGCGGAGGGTCGAGGCTCAAGAAAGAGGCGCTCTGCGTAAAGATAGGCAAAAAGAGCATATGGGACGTGGTAAGGATGAGCGTAAAGGAGGCCTCGGTCTTCTTCAAAAAACTCAGGCTGGACCCGACGGGCGAGGAGATAGCGCGCAGGATAATAAAGGAGATAACCGAGAGGATCGGGTTCCTCTCCAACGTGGGGCTCGACTACATAACGCTTGAGCGGCCGGCCTCGACGCTTTCCGGTGGAGAGGGGCAGAGGATACGGCTCGCCACCCAGATAGGCTCGGGCCTCGTCGGGGTGCTCTACATACTCGACGAGCCCTCGATAGGGCTGCACCAGAGGGACAACCGCCGCCTTATCGCGGCGCTGAAAAGACTCAGGGACATGGGCAACAGCGTCCTCGTGGTCGAGCACGACGAGGCCACCATAAGGAGCGCGGACTTCGTGATTGACATGGGGCCCGGGGCCGGAGACGAGGGCGGGCGGGTCATCGCGACCGGCTCCCCGGCCGAGATTACGGAAAACCCGGCCTCGGTCACCGGCCGCTACCTTTCCGGAGAACTTTCAATCCCGGCGCCCCGGGAGAGGAAAAGGCCGGATGGCAGGCATCTCGGTTTATACGGCCTCAGGGAAAATAACCTCAAGGGGATAAACGTGAAACTGCCCATTGGGCTTATGACCTGCGTCACCGGGGTATCCGGCTCCGGGAAAAGCACGCTCGTCATAGACACCCTGCTCAGACAGCTTTCAAGGAGGCTCTACGGCTCGACCGAAAGGGCTGGCAGGTGCGACTCCATCCGGGGGCTCGATTACATAGACAAGGTAATAGCCATAGACCAGTCCCCGATAGGCAGGACCCCGCGCTCCAACCCGGCGACCTATACCGGGGTCTTCACCCACGTAAGGGAGCTTTTCAGCCTCACGCAGGATTCCCGCGTGAGGGGCTACGGCCCGGGCCGTTTCAGCTTCAACGTAAAGGGCGGCCGGTGCGAATCGTGCATGGGCGAGGGGGTCATAAAGGTCGAGATGCACTTCCTGCCGGACGTTTACGTAAGATGCGACGTATGCAACGGAAAACGCTACAGCAGCGAAACCCTCGCGGTGCGCTATAAGGGTAAAAGCATCGCCGAGTGCCTCGATATGACGGTTATCGAGGCGTGCGGGTTTTTTGAAAACGTCCCGCACATAAACGAAAAACTGAAGATACTCAACGAGGTCGGCCTCGGCTACATAAGGCTCGGCCAGTCCGCGACAACCCTTTCCGGCGGCGAGGCGCAGAGGATAAAACTCGGCCGCGAATTGAGTAAACGCGCGACCGGCAGGACCCTGTATATACTCGATGAGCCCACGACGGGCCTTCACTTCGCCGACATCCATAAGCTACTCGACGTCCTTAGGAGCCTGAGGGACGCGGGCAACACCATCGTCATCATCGAGCACAACCTCGACGTGATAAAATCCGCCGACCACGTAATAGACCTGGGCCCCGAGGGCGGGGAGGACGGAGGCCGCGTGGTCGCGTCCGGAACCCCCGAGGAAATCGCTAAAGCCAAAGGGTCTTATACCGGGGAGTTCTTGAGGGAGGTCTTGAGCGCCGCCCGCGCAGCGGGCGGGTAGTCCATCCTTACGGCGGCAGTCGGAATCCCGGTGCGGCCAGTTCCCCCTCTCCCTTGACAGGATGTTAAATTAAATTGTATAATTGAACATAACAATAAGGAGGTATTTTAAAATGCTCACCGTAAAAGAGGATACAGCCGTGATAGGGGTTTCCGAGCTGCGAACCAGGGCGGCCGACGTATTGAAGGAGATTAAAAAGCACAGGGTTATCCTTACAAAGAGAAACAGGCCCGTGGGGGTAATCGTGGATTACGACGAATATGAGAGGGTTCAGGCGATGCTTGACGAGGTCGAGGACATCGTCCTCGGGGATGTCGCCAGAAAGCGGCTTTCGAGGAAGGATAGAAGAGCGATAACGCTCGAAGAGGCTGAGAGGAAGGTCGGGCTGCGTTAATGTATGAAGTCCTGATAGACGAACTCGTCTTTAAAGAAGACTTCAAAAATATCGCCAATGCGGACCGGCAAAGGATCATACGGGCGATAGGAAGAAAACTCCCGGTGGAGCCGGAAAGGTACGGACGGCGCCTGAGAGGAGGGCTTGCCGGTCTGTGGAAGCTCAGGGTCGGACGTTTCCGGGTGGTATATGAGGTTAAAAAGGATAAAGTCCTTGTCTATGTAATCAAGGTCGGTTTCCGGAGGGATGACGAGGTGTATACGGAAACGCTTAAACGCATAAGGCGGTTGAAGGGGCATGGATAAATCCGCTGAAAGGATATTGCGAAAAGGAGTGGTATTATCCGGCCTCGATAGATACCCCGTCAAAACCACGGGGAGGACGGATGGACGGAGTTAGTTGACTTGATGCAGCATAGGGCGCTACCGAATTTCAACTAATCTTGGGATTGACTCGGAAAAGAGGGGAGAGGTAGAAAAATATGGGATGCGTCCCTTATAATTCCATACGGTTCGAGTGCCATTTCGATGCAGTTGTGCATATTATCTCATTCATTTAAAGTAGCTTTCCTTGCTCCAGAGGGGTGTATTTAATTACCTCAAGGACTTTCAAGATTTCGTAACCCACCGATATGACATCCAAATCATCGCCGTACTTTGTTGTAATTTTAACTTCCGCCTTTATTGAATCACCTGGGCGGACATCCTCCTCCCTATTCTGAAAGCCCTGCAACCACAATGTATCTGTAATTTTTGCTGGCAACGACCTGTCTCCATGTCTGAAATCCCACCTCGAATCGCCGAGATAATCTGGTTTCCTAACTTTGAGTATCATCATCTGTTGGGATTCGATGGATTCTCTGGTCAAAAGTGCCTCAACGGTTTCAGGCGCGTATCTGAAGCTAAGGTTGAAGGAGGTTGCGTCTTCTCCTGTTCTGTAAATGAGTTTGTCCTCAGGGTTAAGAATGGAAGCTGACTGTGTTATTGTCTTGATGTTTTGAAGGAGTTTTTCGCCAGAAACCGGTTGGTAGTCCGGTATGTTTTTTACATCGGTTTCCTTGGCCAGCTTGAGGATATCATCCTGAAGCTGAGTTATTTGGTTTTTATCGGTAATTTCCGTTTTCTCTTTCGTAAAGTCAATGAGCAGATATTTTGCCTTTACAAGATATTTGCCGATAGCAGGCTTCCAGTCTAGTTTCTTGATGGCCTCATCGTCAACGACATTAAGAACATATCTTAGCCACGTTTTTATGGAACCTGTTTCAATATCCTCGAGCAGGATAACGGGCTCTATCTTGGAATCGATGGAGCTGATAAGGTGTAAATCGAAGGAATGAAAAGCATCTATAAGGTCTGACAGGGCACGGAATACTCTGTTTGGTGCCTCCGTGCCTTTTTTGAAATCTATCTCAATGCAAAAATCAGCCTGAGGCTTATTGTTCATGGTGCGATTATAGCGAGCACCATGAAGGTTTTCAATAGAGAACTTCACAAATCTATCTCCCCGCGCTTCGTTTGGTGTTTGGCGTGGGGAATAATTGGGGACACATGTCGTAAGCTTCCCTGTCAAGTAGACAGTTTTAAAGTAGAGTTTCCGGCGTTGTTTTGGCGATACTCACACGGCGTCATATCTCCCAAGGCGTCATGGGGACGGCGCTCGTTGTAGCCGATCCTCCACTCATGGGTGCCTTC
>JACRCI010000031.1 GCA_016219105.1 Deltaproteobacteria bacterium
GGGAGTTTTTCCGAAGATCTGGCGTTCGTCAAGACCAACGGCAAATGGGGCTACATAGATACGACCGGGAAGGCCGTAATCGCGCCGACATTCGACTGGGCCGGGGATTTCTCGAAAGGGCTTGCGGCGGTCAAGGCCAACGGCAGGTTCGGATACATTGACAGGACCGGAAAATACGCGATAGAGCCACGGTTCGAGGAGGCGTGGAGTTTCTCGGAGGAGCCTGCGCTGGTAAGGGCCGAAGGCAAGTTCGGATACATTGACAGAACCGGGAAATACGCGATAGAGCCGCGGTTCGACTATGCGTTTATTTTCAGCGAAGGGCTGGCAAGGGTGGTTACGAACGGCCTATACGGCTATATAGATGAGAATGGAAAGGTTGCCATCGCGCCCCGGTTTGAGGACGCGGGGGATTTTTCAGGGGGCCTGGCGGTGGCAAACACCGGCAACAGTTGGGTTTATATTGACAGGACGGGAAAGATTGTCTGGGTCAGCGTTGATGTGAGATAATTGCGACGGCAATCCAACCGTCCACGACGGCCAACCAGCCGTCCACGACGGCCAACCAGCCGTCCACGACGGCCCGGAAAAGCCACCCCTATCCATCTATCTCGCTTACCACGGCCTCCCCCATCTCGCGGCACCCAATCCTGCGCGTCCCGGCCTGATATATGTCCGCCGTCCTCAGCCCCCGGTCAAGCACGCGCTCGACGGCGCTTTCTATCTCGCCGGCGGCCTCGTCCATATCGAGCGAATGCTTAAGCATCATGGCGACGGAAAGTATGGTCGCGATGGGGTTCGCGACGTCTTTGCCCGCTATGTCCGGGGCGCTCCCGTGTATGGGTTCGTACATGGCGTGGCGGCCCGCGCCCAGACTCGCCGAGGGCAGCATCCCGATGGAGCCGGTGAGCATCGCGGCCTCGTCCGAAAGGATGTCTCCGAACGTGTTCTCCGTGACTATGACGTCGAACTGCCGCGGGTTCCTCACAAGCTGCATGGCGCAGTTATCAACGTACATGTGGCTTAAGGCCACGTCCGGATATCCTACGGCGACGCGCGTTACGACCCTGCGCCACAGCTCCGTTGTCTCAAGCACGTTCGCCTTGTCAACGCTCGTGAGTCTTTTGCCCCTTTTGCGGGCCACATCGAAGGCTACTCTCGCGATCCTCTCTATCTCAGGGGTGGTGTAGACGAGGGTATTGACGCCCCTTTCCGTCCCGTCCGGGAGTTTCTCGACCCCCCTGGGGACCCCGAAGTAAAGCCCGCCCGTAAGCTCCCTCACGACCATGATGTCAACGCCGCTGACGACTTCCCTCTTCAGTGTGGACGAGTCGGCCAGCGCGCCGTATACGCGCGCGGGCCTCAGGTTCGCGAAGAGCCCCAGTTCCTTCCTGAGGGCGAGGAGCGCCCTCTCCGGCCTTATCGAGTAATCGAGTCCCTCCCATTTCGGCCCGCCGACCGCGCCCAGGAGCACGCAGTCGCTTAAGAGGGCGAGCTTCAACACCTCATCCGCAAGCGGAACCCCGCATCCGTCTATGGAGGCGCCCCCGACCGGTCTTTCCTCTATTGAGAACGACGCCGCGTGCCTTTTCCCCGTGGCCGAGATGACCCTGAGGGCCTCTTTCATTATCTCCGGGCCTATGCCGTCGCCCGGCAACGCCAGTATCTTAAAACTCTTCATTCACGTTCCCGGGAAGACTCCCCTCCATCACGCCCTCTCCTGCCACAATCCTCTGAAGGGTCTCCATGAAGGCGTCGAAGCCGCTGAAGGGTATCACCACCGTGCTCCTCCTCGCGTTCGAGAGCTCCGCTATCTGCAGGAACTTTCCCCCGTCGTTTTCCTTGAGGTCCACAAAAAGCGTCTTGCTTTCGATGTGCAGCTTGTCGGTAAAGATAGTCCTGCTCTTGGAACCTTCCTTTTTCATTCTCTCTTCCCCCTTTTGTGTTGAACGGGATGCTCGCCGCAATCCCGCGGCTTAAAAAGCCTGCGGAAACTTCCTCCTTACCCATTCCATAAGCCCGCCCGTTTCCACAAGCTCACGCATGAACTGCGGCACCGGGCGGGCGTGGTAGGTCTTCTTCCTGGTGACGTTCCGTATCTCGCCCTTGGCGATATCCACGCTCAAGATGTCTCCGGCGTCGGTGGAATCAACCGCATCGCCGCACTCGAGTATCGGAAGCCCCATGTTGAACGAATTCCGGTAGAATATCCGGGCAAAACTCCGCGCGATGACGCAACTGACCCCGCTCGCCTTTATCGCAATCGGCGCGTGCTCCCTCGACGAGCCGCAGCCGAAGTTCTTGTCCGCGACGATGATATCGCCGGGTTTCACGGATTTGCTGAACGATGGGTCTTCGTCCTCCATGCAGTGCCTCGCGAGTTCCTCCGGGTCGGACGTATTCAGGTACCGTGCCGGGATAATCCTGTCGGTGTCTATATCCGGGCCGAACTTCCAGACCCTGCCTTTAATCCCCGTTCGGGGTTTAATCCCCCGAGGCTTGGCTATCTTGACCGGCGAGGCCGGTTGGTTGACCGTCATAGACGGTTGGTTGACCGTCGTAGACGGTTGGTTGACTTTTTCAGCATTTAAGCCTTCGATACCCCGCGGCTTGCCGCGGGTAGGTTCATTCCTCATTGCGTGCCGACCCCGCCTCATAATCCGCATACCTCGTCCGGGTGAGCCACCCTGCCCTTTACCGCGCTTGCCGCCGCAACGGCCGGGTTCGCGAGATAGACCTCACTCGTTACATCCCCCATCCTCCCGACGAAATTCCTGTTAGTCGTGGAAACGGCCCTCTCTCCGGGCGCCAGTACCCCCATGTGCCCTCCGAGGCACGGGCCGCACGTGGGCGGGCTTATAACCGCCCCCGCCTTCAAGAATATGTCGAAGTAGCCTTTTTCCATGGCCTCCCTGTATATGTCCGGGGTGGCCGGGATTATGATGAGCCTCAAGTTCGGCGCAACATGTTTCCCCTTCAGCACCATGGCCGCGACCTTCAAATCCTCGATCCTTCCGTTGGTGCAGCTGCCGATAACGACCTGGTCTATTCGGACCTCTCCGACGTCGGTGACGTTCCTGGTGTTCTCCGGCAGATGCGGGCAAGCCACCTGCGGCTCTATCTTGCGGCAGTCGTATTCCCTCACCTCGACGTAGCCGGCGTCAGGGTCGCTCGAGTAGAACCTAAACGGCCTCTCGGCCCTGCGCTTGACGTATTCCTTCGTAACGGCGTCCGGCTCTATTATCCCGCTTTTGCCGCCGGCCTCTATGGCCATGTTGCACATGGCAAGGCGGCTGTCCATGGAAAGCTTCCTTACCGCCTCGCCGGCGAACTCCATGGCCCGGTAAAGGGCGCCGTCAACCCCGACGTCGCCTATGGCGTAAAGGATAAGGTCTTTCCCGCTCACCCACCTGTTGAGTCTGCCGTAATAGACGAATTTCATGGACTCCGGCACCTTGAACCAGAGTTCCCCTGTTATCATGGCCGCGGCCAGGTCCGTCGAGCCCACGCCGGTAGAGAATGCCCCCAACGCGCCGTAGGTGCACGTGTGGGAGTCCGCGCCTACGACGACGTCTCCGGGCACCACCACGCCCTTTTCAGGAAGGAGGGCGTGCTCTACCCCGACATCCCCTCCCTCGTAGTAATGCGTGAGTTTCTGCTCCATGGCGAATTCCCTGAGGACCTTGCACTGGGTCGCGCTCTTTATGTCCTTATTAGGGGTAAAATGGTCAGGGACAAGGACTACCTTCCTGCGGTCAAACACCTTTTTCGCGCCGATCCTCCTGAACTCGCTTATCGCTATGGGCGCGGTTATGTCGTTGCCGAGGGCTATGTCCACTCTCGCGTTTATAAGCTCGCCGGGGAGAACCTCCTTAAGCCCCGCGCCTCTGGCGAGTATCTTCTCGGTTATGGTCATAGGTCTTCCGCCTTTATCAGCCATCGCAATGCCCCTTAAGTCAAACGACCCTTTCCTTCTTTTCTTTCTTTTTGTATTCGAGCCTGTTCAACGCGTTTATGTATGCCCTCGCGCTCGCCACTATGATGTCCGGATGGGCGCCCTGGCCGAGCACTATGTGGTCGTCCTCCTGAAGTCTCACCGTGACCTCCCCCTGCGCGTCGGTCCCGCCGGTTATCGCGTTGACGGAATACCTCAAAAGCTGGCTCTTCGTGCCGGTTATGCGCGCGATGGTCTTATAGGCGGCGTCAACCGGGCCGTCGCCGGAGCCATCCTCTTTCACGCCCTTCCCGTCAACCTCCATCTCGACCGCGGCGCTGGGCTGGACGTCCGTTCCGCTTGAAACCCTGAGGGCCAAAAGCTTGAACCTGTCCGGCACCTCCAGCCTCAGAACCTCATCCTGCACTATGGCCTCGAGGTCCTCGTCAAAGACCTCCTTTTTCCTGTCCGCGAGGAGCTTGAACCTCTCGAAGGCCCTGTCCAGGTCGTCCGTACCGAGGGTATAACCCATGTCCTCAAGCCTCGCCCTGAAGGCGTGTCTGCCCGAGTGTTTGCCCAGAACGAGCTTTGAGCGCGATATGCCCACGGACTCGGGCCTCATTATCTCGTATGTCGTTTTTTCCTTCAAAAGCCCGTCCTGATGGATGCCGGACTCGTGCGCGAAGGCGTTATCCCCGACGATGGCCTTGTTGGGCTGGACCATCATGCCGGTTATGGTCGAGACAAGACGGCTTGCCGGATATATCTGCTCCGTCACAATCGCCGTGTCGAGGCCGAGGGAGTCCTTCCGTGTCCTTAATATCATCACTATCTCTTCGAGCGAGGCGTTCCCGGCCCTTTCCCCTATTCCGTTTATGGTACACTCCACCTGTCTTGCGCCGTTAATCACGGCGCTCAGGGAGTTCGCCACCGCCAGCCCCAGGTCGTTATGGCAGTGAACGGATATAACGGCCCTTCCTATATTCTTAACGTTCGTCTTTATGCCTTTTATAAGCTCGCCGAACTGGTGCGGAAGGGCGTACCCCACCGTGTCAGGTATGTTGACCGTCGCCGCCCCGGCATCTACCGCGGCCTCTATGACCTCGTAGAGATACTCAAGTTCCGTCCTCGACGCGTCCATCGCGGAGAACTCCACGTCGTCAACGTAGCTCCGCGCAAGCCTTACCATCTCGACGGCCCGTTTAAGGGCCTCATCCCTCGTAAGCCTGAACTGGTATTTGAGGTGTATCTCTGAGGTGGAAATAAAGGTGTGTATCCTCGGTCTCGGAGAGCCCCTCAACGCCTCCCACGCGGCATTTACGTCTTCCTCCCTCGCCCTGGCGAGGCTGCACACTATAGGACCGTCTATCTCATGGGAGATCCTCCGCACGCTCTCGAAATCCCCCGGAGAGCTGAACGCGAATCCGGCCTCTATCACGTCCACGCCGAGACGGGCGAGTTGTCTAGCGACCCTCGTCTTTTCCTCGACGTTCATGCTCGCACCGGGCGACTGTTCCCCGTCCCTGAGCGTGGTATCGAATATCGTTACCTTCTCCCCCATTTAAACGTGCCTTTACCGTCTAAAAATTTACCTTTCAGAGTTTACGTCCCGGGTCGTCTTATGCATCGCCGCGGACGGTCTAAAGTCCTTCCGGGCCGCTCTCGCCGCGAGCCTGCGCATGTCGAAGAGCGTCATTACCGGGCCGCTCACCACGTAGGCGAACGCGAGCAGAAACAGCATCAGATGCGGCTCGGCCGCGATCAGTATAAGCAGGAATATCATCCCCACCAGGAGCCTGAAGGGCATCCTCCGGGAGAGGTTAAGCTCCTTGAAGCTGTAATACTTGACGTTGCTCACCATCAGGAACGCGAGCAGATATACTATGATGAGTATGGTGACGTGCTTGGTCATCTCCTTATGGCTGAAATAATGGAAAAGGAGTTCGGTCGCGGCCACAAGCGCGGCCGCCGCCGGTACCGGCAGGCCGTTAAAGCGTTTGCTCTCGATGGTCGTTATCTGCACGTTGAACCTGGCGAGCCTCAAGGCCCCGCACACGACGTAGAGGAACGCCGCGAGCCACCCATACCTGCCGAACGGCCTCAGCGCCCACGTGAATATCAAGAGCCCGGGCGCGAGCCCGAACGCGACGAGGTCGGAGAGCGAATCGTATTCCATGCCGAATTTGCTCGTCGTGCCGGTCATCCGGGCGATCCTGCCGTCGAGGCAGTCCAGCACCGCCGATATCAGTATCGCGGCGGCGGCGGCCTCGAAGTTGCCGTCTAAAGAAGCCACTATCGAGTAGAACCCGCCGAAAAGACTGGCTGAAGTCAAAAGGTTCGGCAGGAGATAGACACCCCTTCTTACACCCTTTATCTATATTATGCTTACGCCGTCAGACGCCTCAATCTCTTTCTCCAGCA
>JACRCI010000033.1 GCA_016219105.1 Deltaproteobacteria bacterium
CGGCGAGGCCGTCAGGGCCGGCCTCGCCGTCCCTGACGGCGGACAGACCGACACCATCGAATATACGGACAGGAAAAGCGGGGTTTACAAAAAGCTCGTCATAAAAAACGACGTGATATCCGGGGCCATCCTCTTCGGCGACACGGCCGGGGCCTCCCGCTTTTTTCAGATGATGCAGGACGAGGTCAATATCTCCGCGGAGCGCCACTCGATACTCTTCGGGAACCCCAACCTCGGAAACGCCGGTCATTCGGGCCTCTCTGAGGTCTCGATGATGTCCCCGTCCACGATCGTATGCGGCTGTAACGGCGTGACAAAAAAGACCATCACGGACGCGATAGTTGAAAAGAGGCTGACAACGCTCAGGGACATAACGAAATGCACGAAGGCGGCCGGCTCCTGCGGCGGGTGCGCCCCGATAGTGGAGGAAATCCTCGTCTCGGTCCTCGGCGCCCCTTTTACCTCTCCGGCGAAGGCCAAACCGCTTTGCGACTGCACGGAACTGACCCACGAGGACGTTAAAAAGGAGATACGGACGAGCCGCCTTACAACGGTCGGCACGGCGATGAGGGTCATGGGCTGGGAGACCGAGGGCTGCGAGACCTGCCGGCCCGCCGTGAATTACTACATACAGACGGCCTGGCCGGCGCAGGCCGTGGACGACCCGTTCTCGCGCGTAGAGAACGAAAGGCTCTGCGCCAACATACAGGAAGATTCCACGTATTCCGTCATCCCGCGCATGTACGGCGGGCTTACTACGCCGGATGAACTCATGAAAATAGCCGGCGCGGCGAAAAAATACAATGTCCCGGCGGTAAAGATAACCGGGGGGCAGAGGATAGCGCTCGTCGGCGTGAAAAAGGAAGACCTTCCGGAGGTATGGGGCCAGCTCGACATGCCGTCGGGTTACGCCTACGGCAAGGCCCTGAGAACCGTAAAGACCTGCGTGGGCAGGCGGTGGTGCCGGTTCGGCACGCAGGACAGCCTCTCTTTAGGCATAACCATCGAGAAAACACTCGAACGCATCTGGACTCCGGCAAAGGTGAAACTCTCCGTTTCCGGGTGCCCCCGCAACTGCGCCGAGTCCTCGATAAAAGACCTCGGTATAGTCGGGATAGAGGGGGCGTGGGAAATTTACTGCGGCGGCAACGGCGGCGTGAAGGTGCGGACCGCCGACCTCCTCGCGGCCGTCAGCGAAAAAGAGGAGGTCATGGAGATTGTAAAGGCATATCTTCAGCTCTACCGCGAGGACGCGCGTTACGGCGAGAGGACATCCTCATGGATAAAACGCGTCGGACTCCAGGGTATCAAAAAAGCGGTAATCGAAGACCTTAAGTCGCGCCGCCTCCTCGCCGGACGGATGGATGAATACCTGTCCACCCTGCGCGAGGACCCATGGGAAGGGCTTTTGAAGAGGCCCTCGACACCCGCCCCATTGTAATAGAGGTGGACGTCAATAGAAGTGGCGCGGGGTATGTAAGATAGACGCGATACCGGAAAGGGGCGACTTCCTCAGGGCTTATCAAAATGCGGCCGGAGTTTTTTCACGGTCTCCATAAGATGCTCCGGCATGACCTTTACGTCGGCGACCACCGGCATGAAATTGGTATCCCCGTCCCAGCGCGGCACGACGTGCCAGTGGATGTGGTCTTCTATGCCGGCCCCGGCGGCCCTTCCGAGGTTTAGCCCGATATTGAACCCCCCGGGCTTGAAGACGTCCTTTAAAACGGCCACGCAGCGGTTGATGAGCCTTAAGACGTCCATGGATTCTTCCGCGCCGAGCCCATCCATCTCCGCCCCGTGCCTTCTGGGCGCGACCATGAGGTGGCCGTTATTGTAAGGGTATCTGTTCATCATTACCATGGAGAGATGCCCGCTGAAAAGAAGGAGGGATGAGCCGGGGGGAGCCCCCGGGGCGTTGCAGAATATGCACCCCTCGGGAACGCCGCCCGATATGTAATCCATGCGCCAGGGGGCCCAGAGGCGGTTCATGCGGGTTCCACGTTCACCCTTTCCTTGAGTTCCTTACCGGCCTTGAAAAACGGAACCCTCTTCGAGTCGACGTGTATGCCCTCGCCGGACTTGGGGTTGCGTCCTTTCCGGGCGTTCCTTTTCTTGACCTTGAAAGAGCCGAAACCCCGGATCTCGATCTTCTCGCCCTTTGTCAGGCTTTCGGCAATGCTCTGAAAGAGCGTCGAGACTATCATCTCAACGTCCTTCTTGGTGAAGTTGGCGGCCTTTGAGGCAACCTCCTCGATAAGTTCGCTCCTCGTCATAGAGAGACCTCCTTTATCTCGTAAAATCGGGCAAGAGATACATTACGCGCATACCCGGCATGAAACCCCTGATGATTCTGGCGACACCATCAGGGAGGAGAAGCCTCCAGAGACCGGACGGCTTTTCGGGATATATCACATAGGGCTTGCCAGTCATGCCGGCGAGCCTCGCGCCCTCGTCTATCGCGTCGGCAATATCGCCGAGACTATCCACAAGCCCGAGTTTAAGGGCCTGCGCGCCGGAGAATATCCGGCCGTCCGCTATCTTTTCAACCTCGGCGGCGTCAATGCCGCGCCCTTTGCTTACCGCCCCGATGAACTGGCGATGCACGTCGCTTAGGACTTCCTGAAGGAGAGCTGCCTCCTCCGGCTCCATCTTTTTGAACGGAGAGCCCATGTCCTTGAACCTGCCGCTCTTTATGACATATCCCTTCACCCCGAGCTTGTTGAGAAGTTCCTCGACGTTTATGAATTCGATTATAACCCCGATGGAGCCGGTTATAGTGCCGGGGTTGGCGACTATCCTGTCGGCGGCTACCGCAATGTAATAACCCCCGCTCGCCGCGACGGCCCCCATTGACGCGACGACCTTTTTCGTCTCTCTGAGCCTCTTTACCTCGTTATATATCTCCTGCGAGGGGGCAACCGCTCCGCCCGGCGAGTTGATGCGTATGACCACGGCCTTGACGTCGTCTCTCTCGGCGTAATCGCGTATCTCGCGGTTGATTTCGGTCGGGTCCGTGATGATCCCATCAATCTCGACGACCGCGACCTTATCCCCGAATGGAGCCCCGGAGCCCCGGCCCGCCACGGACAGGACTATCGCTATGACGATAATCGCGACAAAAAACGCGCCCGCCGCGGCGAGGATATTCTTTAACGCGCCCCACCTCATTGCTCGGGTTCCCCTTCAGGCGCTCCCTGAGGGCCGGCATGGCCGGCTGGTTGGCCGTCGTGGACGGCTGGAGTGCCGGCCGTATCCTCCCTCTGTCCGGGGGCGCCGTCAGATTCGGCTCCGGCGGAGGCGCTCTCAACGCTTCTTATGCTGAGGCCGATCTTCCTCTCGTCCGGGTTTACGTTGAGTATCTCCACCTCGACGATGTCGCCGGCCGTAACCGCCCTGCCCTTCTGCCTTCCCCTGCTCAGTTCGGACACGTGCACGAGCCCCTCGAGCCCTTCCTCTATTTCAACGAACGCGCCGAAGTCCGCGAGTCCCGTAACCCTGCCCCTGACTATCATCCCGGGCTTATAGCGCTCGGCTACGTCATGCCACGGATTTTTTTCAAGGAGCTTCGTGGAAAGCGAAAAGCGGTGAGAGTCCTTGTCTATGCTCAGGACCACGGCCGAAACCTCGTCCCCTTTTTTGAAAAGCTCGGAGGGGTGCTTTATCTTTTTCCATGAAACGTCGGAGATGTGGACAAGCCCGTCAATGCCCTCCTCCACGCCGACGAACATGCCGAAATCGGTTATGTTCCTGATAACGCCCTTGACATGGCTGCCCGGAGGATACTTCGAGGCGAGTTCGTCCCACGGGTTCGGCTCCACCTGTTTAAGCCCCATGGAAAGTCTCTTGGCCTCCGCGTCCATGTCAAGCACCATGACCTCGACCGTATCTCCGACCTTGAGCTTCTGGGAGGGATGCCGTATCTTCGTCCACGCCATCTCGGAGATGTGCACCAGCCCCTCAAGGCCGTCCTCTATCTCGACGAACGCGCCGTAGTCGGTGATGTTGACGACCCGGCCCCGGACTTTTGCGCCGACTTGGTATTTCTCCTTGGCGGTGAGCCACGGGTCGGCCTTTGTCTGTTTAAACCCCAGAGAGATCTTGTTCTCCGCCCTGTCGAACTTCAATATCTTGACCTTTATGCCCTCTCCTATCTTGAGCACCTGCGACGGATGCGAGACCTTGCCCCAGGAAAGGTCGCTCAGGTGGACGAGCCCGTCCACGCCCCCGAGATCCACGAACGCGCCGTAGTCGGTGATGTTCTTTACCACCCCGTCCACGATCGCGCCCTCGGATATCTTTTCGAGGGTCTCCTTCCTGAGCACATCCCTTTTCTCTTCGAGTATCACGCGGCGGGACACAATGACGTTATCTTTACGGCGGTTGTATTTTATGACGAGGAACTTGAAACTCTTCCCTATGAGGCTTGAGGGGTCTTTGACGGGCTTGAGGTCAACCTGCGAACTCGGCAGGAACGCCTGTATCCCCTTGATGTCCACGTAAAAACCGCCCTTCACGCTTTTTACTATCGTCCCGTCGAGTATCTTCTGCCTGTCTCCCGACTCTATGATATCGTCCCATACCTTCAACTGGTCGGCCCTGGCCTTGGAAAGGACGACGTAGCCGAGGTCGTCCTCTAACTTCTCAAGAAGGACGGATATCTCATCCCCGACCGCGACGGCGGGTTTGCCGTCCCTGCCGATAAACTCCCTGAGCGGCACCACTCCCTCGGATTTGAAACCTATGTCAACCACGACGGAATCGTCCGTGATCTTCACAATCCTGCCCTTTACAAGCTCGCCCTCGGTAAGCTCTTTCAGACCCGCCTTGTAGAGGTTCTCGAACTCGGACTCAAAACCCTCCTGAGGCCGGCTGGACTTGTCGTCTGTGGAATTCATTAAAGGTTCTCCCCGAATGATTTATTTTATAATATGACCGATAATATGACCGGTTTGGTTTGTAAAAAGTTACTATACCACAATGGGTTACGGAGTTCAACTTATAATAAATCTTCCGGAATTTCGCGCAATACAGGCGGGCAACTGGCGCCCCTCCCCCTGTTAAAATGGTCAGATGTTGGGGCGCTGAAGCGGCACCGGCAGGGCTGGCCTGCCTGCAGCAGGCTGGCTGGTTGGCCGTAATTTAGGGGGGTCAGGCCGCCAGTTGCTCCAGCTTCGCTATCACGTCGCGGATTATCCAGTTGGGGGTGGAGGCCCCGGCCGTTATCCCGAGGCGCTCCACGCCTTCAAACCACCCGGGGTCTATCTCCGAGGCCTCTTCTATATGATGCGTTCTGGGCTGGATGGAGCGGCATATCTCGGCGAGCCTTCTCGTGTTGGCGCTGTTTTTTCCTCCGACGACCACCACGCAGTCAACCGTCCTTGAAAGCTCCACGCTCTCCCTCTGCCTTATGGAAGTGGCGTTGCAGATGGTGTTGTAGACCTTCACCTCGGAGGCCATCGTAAGGCAGAAACTCACTATCGCCTGCAATCTTTCCTGGCTCTGGGTGGTCTGGGCGACAATGCCGATCTTTTTCTTCCTCGTCATATCCTTCAATTCCTCGACCGAGGCGGCCACTATTATGTCCGCGGAGCCGTAGCTCATTATGCCCTGCACCTCCGGGTGCTCTTTTTCCCCCACCACCACCACGGCATAGCCTTCCCGGGTAAGCTCGCCGACGAGGTCCTGTGTCTTTTTGACGAACGGGCACGTGGCGTCAACTATGTTCAGCCCTTTGCCGGTTGCGGCGCCCAGTTCCTGAAGCTTTACGCCGTGAGACCTTATGATGACGGTCCCGCCCCGCATTTCCTCTATGGTTTTTTTCGGATGGATGTTGAATGAATCCGCAAGCCTTTTGACGGCCTGCGGGTTGTGTATGATCGGGCCGAGGGTGTATATCTCGCCCCCGGACGCGGCGCGTTCCTTGGCGATGGTTATGGCCCTCTTGACCCCGAAACAGAAGCCGGCCGATTTAGCGATTATTATCTCCAATCCCCGTCCTCTCCTTTATTATGCCCAAGACCCTTTTTTCGATATCCCGGACGCCGGCCTCCGATGTGTCCACGTATACGGCGTCGTCCGCCTTTTTAAGCGGCGAATGCCGCCGCGTTGAATCGCGCCTGTCCCTTTCCTCAATATCGCCCGCGACCTTTTCCGCGTCCACGGTGGCGCCGCCATTTTCAGCGAACCCCGGGGAAGCCGAAAGCTGAGCGTGTCTTCTCCCGGCCCTTACCTCGCTTTTCGCGTCGAGGAATATCTTCACGTCGGCGTCCGGAAAAACAACGGTCCCGATATCCCGGCCTTCCATGACCACACAGCCCTCATGGCCGAGTTCTCTCTGTAGCCTTACGAGGAAATCCCTCACGGCCTTTTTGCTCGACGCGCGGGAGGCGAGTTCCCCGGAGGAGGCGTCACGTATCCTGCCGGAATAATCCTTGTTGTTAATGAAAATCTTTTCGTAATTATTATCGAATGTTACCTCGATTCCTTTAGAAAATTCTTCAAGTTCATCCTCATCGTCCACGTTTACTCCGGCGTCGTTCGCGGCCACGGCAAAGGCCCTATACATCGCGCCTGTCTCTATGTAGCGGAAGCCGAGACTTTGGGCCACGAGCTTGCTGATGGTGGTTTTCCCGACCCCTGAGGGGCCGTCTATGGCGATAATTGGCCCGCGCTTTTTTTCTTTCCCTTTCAATCCAGCCGCACCTCGTCAATGTATTTGAAGAAACCGGGGTAGGATACGTCAACGCACCCGGCCCCTTTTATCTCAACGCCCCTTTTGGAGGCCAGCCCTGCCACGGCCATTGACATGGCTATCCTGTGGTCTCCGCGGCTTTCTATTATCCCCCCTCCTACCCTGCCGGCCTTGCCTGCCATCCAACCGGCCGAGCCTGCGCCCTCGATTATGATACCGTCTTTAAGCTCCTTGACGCGCACCCCGATTTTCTTGAGCGACCCGGCCATGACCGCTATCCTGTCGCTTTCCTTTACCCTCAACTCCCCGGCGCCGCGTATTGATGTCATACCGTCGGCAAAGGCCGCGGCAACGCAGAGTATCGGGAACTCGTCTATCGCGCTCAGGAGCTCGGCGCCGCTTACGCTTACCCCTTTAAGGCGAGAGCTCCTCACGACTATATCGGCCGTCGGCTCGTCATTATCCTCGACGTTTATAAGCTCGATTGCCGCGCCCATCTTCCTCAGTATGTCTATTATCCCGCACCTTGTCGGGTTTGTTCCAACGACTTTTATTAAAATCTCGGACGAGGGGGTTATAACGGCCGCGACCATGAAAAAAGCGGCCGAGGATATGTCGCCCGGCACTTCCATGCGACAGCCTTTGAGGGAACGGGCCTTTTTTATCTCAACGGTATTTCCGTCGGACCGGACGGGTGCGGCGAACCTCCTGAGCATCCGTTCGGTATGGTCCCTGCTCTTTTCCGGCTCGGTTATTATCGTGGAGCCTTTGGCGTAGAGTCCCGCGAGGAGGAGCGAGGATTTCACCTGCGCGCTCGCTATCTCCATCCCGTATCTTATGCCGCTGAGACCCTTGCCCGATATGGCGAGAGGAAGGAAGGCGCCGCCGCGTCTTCCCGTTATGTCCGCGCCCATCTTCCCGAGCGGCAGCGTAAGGCGCTTCATGGGTCTTTTCCTGAGCGATTCATCGCCCGTAATGACCGAAAAAAACCTCTGCGCTGACAGAAGCCCGGCGAGCAGCCGCGCCGTGGTGCCCGAATTGGCGCAGTCTATCACGTCGTCCGGCTCTTTAAGCCCGTCGAGGCCGACGCCCTTTATAACGAGCCTTCCGCCTGAGGGACGGCGTATCTCCACCCCCATCTTCCTGAAGGCGCTGACCGTGGCGAGGTTGTCCTCGCCTTCGAGGAAACCGTTTATCTCGGTCCTGCCGTCGGCTATCGAGCCGAAGATGACGGCCCTGTGGGAGATGGACTTATCCCCGGGCACGGTTATCTCGCCCCTCAGGCCTTTTGTCGGGGATACTTTTTTTGAAGGCGTCTCTGCCATTGGAATGCCCTAAGTTTTAAAGCATACCATAACACGACGCCCCTCGTCATTTCAAAAAAATATCCGGGTCCTGATGAAAGTCAGGGCATCTCAGGATTCTGTCATCCCCGAAACAATACTGAACCAAGTTCAGCATGACAGAGTAGGGTTTTGTCATCCCCGAAACAAGTTCGGGGCAGGCTCTGAATTCATTTCAGGATCTAAAAGAGATGCTGAACCAAGTTCAGCATGACAGAGGGTGACAAGGGACGCTGAAACAACCCGGCGGGGATTGTAAGATGGAGGGCAAGGCGAGCATCCCGTTCAACCTTCTTTCTTGATCGCCCGGAATGTTTCCTCGTATATGCGCTTGCGGGGGCCGACAGCCACTATCTCGATGAGCCTTTTATTCCTTGAAACCCTGTAGATTATCCTGAAATTGCTCACGCGGAAACTCCGCAGACCGTCAAGGTCGTCCTTCAGGGCTTTTCCGGAGCACGGGTCGGACAGTATCGCTTTCAGCGACGCCCTGACCTTTTTCCTGAGACGCGGGTGCATCGAGCGGATGAGGTCAGCCGCGGCATCGGGAACCCTCAGCCTGTACGTCATTTAAATAATTCCTCCAACGTATACAGGGACGCCCTTTTCTTTCCAGCCGGCCGGCCATGCCGGTTTAACGCGGTAAGCCCTTTTTTGATTTCCTCCATAAGTTCCGAGTCGGAGCGGATAGCATTGGTCTCCCTCCAGCCCTCAAACTCATCGGGGCTTACCATGACCGCGGCAGGCCGTCCGTTCTTCGTTATAACCACCTCTTCGTCGGTTGAGAGTACCGCCTCCACGAGCCCGCTCAATTTCATCTTTGCCTCGGAGAGCGAGAGTGTCTTCATCGTTAACCTCCGTTTTTATTGTCCTGTATTAAGGTTGACCAGAATTAAGACCATATTAGCACCGTGTGTTACGATTGTCAAACATGGGTCGCGCGGGTATCGGGAGATGGGTGGTGGTTTTTTCGCGGGCCGGACGGCGGTGGTGGGTTTTTTTATTGTAGGGCAAGGCTTCAGCCTTGCGAAAAAAACACGACCGCAGAGCTGAAGCTCTGCCCTACGGGGAGTCCATGTTGGGTTGCGCTTTTCAACCCGACAAAATATGGGCGCCATTGTTGGGTTTCGTTCCTCAACCCAAGCTACCCAACTATTGACATGACCTCACTGATTTTTCCTTTTTGATCATTTTGGCTTCATAATTCTTTGAGATTGAAGCCATTCTTGGATGATTACCATCCTGCACGATGAATACCCATAGACTTCGTTAGATGACGAATTAACGACCAAACAATAATCTCTTTCCTCAGAGAGAGGGATATTATAAGGTAACCCTCCCCTTTTTAGTGCCGCGGAATAATGAAATTCTCCGCAGTTAGAATAATTGGCTCCACATCCCATATTTCC
>JACRCI010000026.1 GCA_016219105.1 Deltaproteobacteria bacterium
AGGAAACTCTGATTAATTCTCTTTTTGTCATTGCGAGCCGCGTTTTTGCGGCGAAGCAATCTCGTAACTCACTGATTTGCCTATAGGACGAGATTGCTTCCCGCCACGCTTCGCTCGCGGCTAAAGGCTATCTTGCTCGCAATGACGGGACTGGGAATTAATCAGACCTTCCCTGACAACCGGCCATGCCGGTCAGCCGGCGTATTCATCCAGCCTTTCAATCACGTCCCCGGCCGATATCACCCCGAGCAAAATACCGTTACCATCCACCACCATGACGTCAGATACCCCGCGTATACCGGCGTTTAGAATAAGCGCGGCAATGTCGGAGACGGGCGTCTCGGGCGATACCTTCATGAGTTCCATTTCCATCACGTCGCAAACGTCCTTTGAGGCGCACTCTCTGAACCTCTCGAATATCCGGCTGAACGGGACCGCGGCTGGATTAACGGCCGGAAAAACCGCGGCCAATATCCCGGCTGTTGTAACCGCCCCAATGACCCTTTTGCCGTGGTCCACGACCGGAATACGGCTTGTACCCGTATCCCTGAAAATCCTCAATGCCTCTCTGACGGTGGTTCCGCCGGAAACGGTGGAAAGACCCACGGTCATAATGTTCGCGGCTATCATGATGGACACCCTCCACTTTTCTCCGCGATTTTGCCACACCCGGCCCCTTTATGTCCAGCGCCTTTAACCGGCATGGCCGGCTGGTTGGTATGACATGGACGCCCCGGTTCCTTGCGGCCCATCAGGTGGCAAAAATGCCGGGATTCTTGCTTTTTTTTCGATGATGAATTATACTTATGAAATGAAGCGCATCAAGGGCAACAGGGCGGAAGAACTCGGCAGGGCATTCACCGACGAAACGCTGATGGACGAGCTCACATCCAGACTCAGGCAGCTTAAGACGTTCAGCGAGATAGGCAAGGCCCTCACTTCCTCTTTAGACCTCAAAGAGATAATCGCCGCCGTGATGGAGCAGATACGCGGGTTGCTCAAGCCCACGAACTGGTCTCTCTTGCTCCTTGACGAGGAAAAAGAGGAACTGCGCTTCGAGATAGCCGTTGGCGAGGGGGCGGACAGGATAAAAGACCTGAAGCTCAAGCTCGGAGAGGGGATAGCCGGATGGGTCGCCAAGGAAGGCAGGCCGCTCCTTATCGCGGACGTGAGCAAAGACCCGCGGTTTTCAAAGAAGGCGGACGAGCTATCGAGGTTCGAGACGAAGTCCATCGTCTGCGTGCCCCTTAGGGCGAGAGGCAAATCCATCGGCGTTATAGAACTCCTCAACGCGGTGGAAAACGAAAGCTTCGGCGAAGAGGACCTCCTCCTCCTGACGACGCTCGCGGACTACGCCGCCATAGCCATAGAGAACGCGCTTCTTTTCGACAGGGTGCAGCTCCTGACCATCACGGACGACCTCACCCATCTCTATAATTCGCGGTACATGCACCGCTTCCTCGACTACGAGCTCGCAAGGGTAAGCCGCTACGAGTCCCATCTCTCGATGCTCTTTATGGACCTCGACTATTTCAAGGACGTAAACGACAGATACGGTCATATCTCCGGCAGCAAACTCCTCGCCGAGGTCGCCCAGGTGATACTGAAGAACATAAGGAACGTGGACGTCGCGTGCCGCTACGGCGGGGACGAGTTCGTGGTGCTGATGCCGGAGACCCCGAAGACGAGGGCCATGAACGCGGCCAAGAAGATAAAAAACGTCATAAGGGAGACCGTGTTCCTCAAAGACGCGGGCACGAACTGCCATATCACCATAAGCATCGGGGTCGCGAGCTTCCCGGAAGACGCGAAGAACAAGGTTGACCTCATACACCTCGCGGACAAGGCCATGTACAGCGTGAAAAGCCTCTCAAGGGACGGCGTGGCAATGGCCTGAGGCCGAAAGTCGGCAGTAAGCGTTACGACCCTTTACGCGTCTTTCATTCGCCTATTACCTTGACGAGCACGCGCTTTTTGCGCCTGCCGTCGAACTCGCCGTAGAAGATTTGCTCCCACGTGCCGAAATCGAGTTTTCCACCCGTCACCGCGACCACGGCCTCACGGCCCATCACCTGCCTTTTAAGATGCGCGTCCGCGTTATCCTCGCCGGTCAACCAGCCGGCCTCGCCGGTTCTGTTGTGCCGGTATTGGGATGTCGGCTCATGCGGGGCGAGTCTTTCGAGCCATTTCTCATAGTCCTCGTGAAGGCCGCTTTCGTCGTCGTTTATAAAGACCGATGAGGTTATGTGCATGGAGTTTATCAGAACCAGCCCCTCTTTTACGCCGCTCTCCCTCAGGCAGTCCTCGACCTGAGGGGTTATGTTCACGAAACCGACCCTCGATGGCACGTTGAAAAGGAGCTCCTTGCGGAAGGTCTTCATGGAAGGATACGCCTCAAATAAAAACGGCCGCCCTGAAATTGTTGGGTTTCGTTCCTCAACCCAACCTGCCCAACTCGCATTGTTCGGCGTTCGGCGGCCGTTCGATCCCCGCCTGCGATGGCGAAATATATGGAGCGGGCGAAGGGAATCGAACCCTCGTATGAAGCTTGGGAAGCTTCCATTCTGCCATTGAATTACGCCCGCTCAGGCGATATTTATACTATAATCCTCCCTCCGGGTCAAGGGCCTCTTAACCGCTGGTAATGTATCATATCTTGTGTCAGTAAAAAGAAAGGGGTATCTTTATAGCGGTTCAGCGCCAACCAAACCTACTATAAGGAGGTACCCCCTATGGCTCAGAGAGCCACGATTGAG
>JACRCI010000032.1 GCA_016219105.1 Deltaproteobacteria bacterium
AATATATCGAGGTCTTTTATAACCGGCAGCGCCGACAGGCAAGACTTGGGTTCCTGTCCCCTGTGGCCTATGAGCAAAAGTTCTATGCTGGACAACTGGCAGCATGAAAGGTTTGGTGTCCACTATTGACATCCGACCTCAGATTGAGCTAACAGGGAGATGATATGGCTATTATTCAAGAAAAACCGAAACCCAAAAATGAGGCGGTGCCTGTTGTAATAAAGGCCCAAGAAGAATCTTTAAGAATTACTGGCGCAGGCCGAGCTCAAATGGCCGAAACGCAGGAGATAAAAGCCATTCAAAAACCCGGGCGACACCCGAGGCCAGTCCAGCATGAGGAGGAGATCCAACATGCCAACTAATGACCCCTCTTGGGTGTCGCCCGGGTTGTGGCGTTGTAAAACCCCTTAGCTGTCAGCAATTTTGTTAGAAAAGGTAACTTACGCTGAAGCCCGCGCTGTTCTCCTTTAAAAAATGCACTTCGACATTGCCTCTCAGGTTCCCTCTGAAAACCTCCACACCAAAAAGGCCGCTTACAAGACCATCTTCCTTATATGTTGTAGAGTCGCTTGCTGGGCTTGATGGAGGCATGGTCATAGTGTCATAAACCTTGGCCCTCCGCCACGTAGCAACCGCTCCTATGTATGGCGCGGAACTCTCCCCGACGTAGCTTATTGCCATGGCCGCAGTTAACTCCCGTGGATTTTTCACCTTAATCCTTTCCGTCGCGATAACGTAGTTTTTCATATCCTCATAACCATTGAAGCGGGCATACTGCAGAGTCCCCCCAAACCTGACTTTCGGGGCCATCTCGAATGACTGCTTGACCCCTACAGCGCCGCTGAATCTGCCTGATGCATCACTGAAATCGTCGCCGTTCATGAAGATTCCGCCAGTTCCCGCGGCATCGAGATAAGATGTGCCCAACTTCAAATAGACCTCATTCCCTTCGAACAGGCCATAAGAACCCCGGAGGTAAACCTGATCCATGTCAATGTCAAGTTTCTTCCAGGAGTCGTCATCTGGCTTCATTTTAAAGTTGGAGCGGTTAAATTCAACCCCTACAGAAACCTTGCCCGGCTGGGTGGATAAAGCCGGATTAGTCAAGTTCCCTCCAAAGCAAACGGCCGGAAAGAGGGAGAAGGCAACGAGGACAATCAATCTCAGCTTCATTTCCAACTTCATCTTAACCTCCAATATACGGTTTTATTTGCGAAGTAAGTCTTATCGATCCAACCCGTCCGAAAGAACTATCGCATCACCCCTTTCCCTGCGTTATTGATGGTTGCCATCGTTTATACACTTTTTACATAGTATTTGTCAAGTAAAAAATACACCTTATGCATGGTAGACCTGCGTTCATTTTTCCGTTATCCTAAATTAAACGATCAGGATGTCCGCAAATGAAAAATATTCTGTCCAGCGAGGAAATAGGAAGACGCGTAAAACAGAGGAGAAGGGAGTTGGGACTATCGCAGGAGGAACTCGGCGAGATGCTGCACGTAAGCTACCAGCAGATACAAAGGTACGAAAATGGCACAAACATGATAGGCACGGACAAGCTTCAGTTTATTGCCAACCTTCTTGATGTCCCGATTGGCTATTTCTTTGAAGAACCCACTGGAAACCGTGCCGGAAAAGAAGTTCTGACCATAAACGAGGCCAGACTCCTGCGGCTTTTAAGAAACCTCAACGAACGCCACAAAAAGGCCCTGTTCCAACTACTGCTGACGCGTAACAATCCCTGCCTCCTCGCCAGACATCCCAAAAAGGCCATACCGCCTTCCATGAAGAAATTCCCGTCAAAGAAGAAAAACGTATGACCGACAGCGCCGATAGTTTCCCTTTTTTCAACATAATCTCCAACCTTCACATACATCCCGTCAAGATGCGCGCACAGCAAAATAATTAGGGACACATGTGTCCCTAATTATTCCATATTTCGCATCGCGTTGTTCTCATTACAAAAACCGGCAGGAATTATTCTACCCCTATGGCCCATGAAACATTAAAAAAATCGTTTGCGCCTTAACTGAAAACCCCCGACTTATCAACAGCACGCATATACCTTTTTCACCACAACAGATAGTATTACCCCATTTTATCCCCCCTTTAAGTTGTATTTTTTCCTTTACAACATCCTTAAACTCTGCTAAATTCGGGACTGAAGAAATGAAGATAAAAAAACTCTCAATCCACGGATTTAAATCCTTCCCGGACAGGACTCATTTCGCCTTTCCTCCCGGCACATCCGCCATCGTCGGGCCAAACGGCTGCGGCAAGAGCAACATCGTGGACGCCATAAGATGGGTCCTCGGAGAGCAAAACGCCCGGCATCTAAGAGGCAAGCTCATGGAAGACCTCGTCTTCACCGGGAGCGATTCCCGCAAACCCATCGGCATGGCCGAGGTCACGCTCACGCTCTCGAACGAGGAAGGCAACGCGCCGGCGAGCTACGCCAATTTCACGGAGATAGAAGTGGCGAGGCGCGTCTATAAATCCGGCGATAGCGAATATTTCATAAACAGGGTCCCCTCGCGCCTGAAGGATATAGTTGAGCTTTTCGCCGACACCGGCATAGGGACAAGGGCCTATTCGATAATCGAACAGGGGCAGGTGGGCTGGCTCGTGACGGCGAAGCCGGAGGAGCGCAGGGCCATATTCGAGGAGGCGGCCGGGATAAGCAAATACAAGCACAAAAAAGACGAGGCATTGAGGAAGCTGGAGGCCACCAGGACGAACCTCACGAGGGTCAGCGACATAATAGGGGAGGTAAAGCGCCAGCTCAACTCCCTCAACCGTCAGGCGAAGAAGGCCGAGAGATACAAAGAACTGAAGGAAGAGCTTAAAAAGCTCGACCTGCACCTCTTCCATCTCGAACACACGCGGATGAGCGAGGAAAAAGCCCGTATCGGAAAAGAGTCCTCGTCGCTTGAAGACTCGGAGATAAAACTCTCGTCCGCCATAAGCGCGAAAGACGGCGAGAGGGAAGGCGTAGGCCTCGAATACCTCAAAAAAGAGGGGGAATACAAGGCCTTGAGGGAGAAGACCTACGAGCTTGAAAAGGCGATACAGACCGAGGAGCGCGCCGCGGAACTCGCCGGGGTCAGGGTCGAGGAGCTTAAAAGGGCCTCGGAAAGACTCGCCCTCGACATAGGGGAGCTTAAAACCCGCAAGGTCTCGCTTGAGGGCGAAACCTCCGGCCTTGAGGCGGAAGGGATGCGGCTTTCCGGGACAATCGGCGCTGAGAAGAAAAGGCTTTCAGAGAACGAAACGGCCCTCGAAGGCATCAATTCCACCCTGAAGGAAAAAGAAACCGCCCTTAAAACCGAGGAGGCGGCGTCCATGGGGCTTTACTCGAAGATCTCCGAGATACGGCACTCCATGGAGAACTGCATAAGGGAGGAAGAAGCGCTGCGCCTCAGGGAGGCAAAACTCGGGAAGGAAATAGAGGAGGCCGCGAAGGCCATTTTCGAAAAAGAGCCTTTGCTGAAAGCGCTCAGGCAGGTCCTATCCGACGCTGTCAGGGGAAAAGAATCCGCCGGGTCCGAACTCGACTCCCTGATAGAAAGGCTCAAGGGGCTCGAATCGGAAAAGACAGGCAAGACCGAAGAGCTAAAGGGCATGAATGAAGCGTTCGCCGCGAAGCGGGAGAGGCTGAAGACCCTCGAGGAGATGACGGTCGGTGAAGCGGGGGCCGGCGGGCTCCTGTCCTTTATCCGGCGGAACGGGAGAAACGGCGTGCACGGGTGCGTGGCGGACGTCATCGAAACCGTGCCGGGGTACGAAAAGGCCGTTGAGGCCGTGCTCGGAGAGAGGCTCAACTACGTGATAGTGGAAAGCCAGAAAGAGGGGGTCGAGGCGGTAGAATACCTGAAGATGAGTTCAGCGGGCCGCGGAAGTTTCGTGCCCGTCAGGGAGACCCGGCCTTCCGGGCCGCACGGAGACGCCGCAAGCCCGCCGGCCATAGGCGCGGACCTCGGGGACAAGGTCATGGCGAAGGACGGCTACGGCGGCGTTATCAAAAACCTGCTCGACGGCGTCGTGGTGGTGGACGATTTCGAGAGCGCCCTTGAGGTATGGAAAAAGAACGGGGTGTCGAGGACGTTCGTTACGCCGGAAGGCGAGATGGTAGACCGCCACGGAATTATAACGGGAGGCCGGACAAACGGCCACGGCGCCTCCGGCGTATTGCAGAAGCGCAGGGAAATCAAAGAGTTGAAAGCCGAGGTTTCCGCGACAGAGGAGAGGCTCGTTCCCATCGAAAAAAGGATGTTGGAACTGGACTCGTCCATCGCGGACACGAGGGCGCTTGTCGAGGGCTTCAGGGAACGCCTCTATAAAGGCGACCTCGAAAGGATAGAAGGCCTTGGAGCCATTAAAAGGGCCGAGGACGATATCTCAAGGCTCAAAGAGAGGGAGGCCTCCCTTTCATCCGAATCCCTCTCGGCTACAAAGGAACTCGTTGCCATGGGGGACAAGAAACTCCGCCTCTCAAGGGAAAGGGAATCGCTCGAAAAAGAGGCGGAGGCAAAAGACGGGCTTATAACGGCCTTATCAGGCGCGGGGAACTCGCTCAGGGAGAAAAAGGAAGGCATGACCGGGGTTGTGACGGATATCAGGGTGGCGCTCGCCTCGGCCGAGGAGAGGTTCGAACATACCTCACGCCTTATCAAGGAAAAACACTCCCTCATCCATGATGCGGAGAAAAGGATAGCGTCCAAAGAGGAGGAGATAGAGGCCGGGGAAAAAGAGACCGCGGCCATGAAAGAGGAGACGGAACGGAAAAAGGCCGTCCTCGAGGAGCTCCTCCATAGGAAAGACTCCCTCAAGAACAATGAGGTCCTCCTGGAGGAGGAACTTTCGGCCCTCTCTGAAAGGATGAAATCATCCGAAGCCGAGATTAGAAAGCTCAGGGACGAACTCTCCGGGCTTCAGGAAAAAAAGGCAGGGCTCTCTTTCAGACTTAAGGAACTCGAACTCTCTCTCGGGAATCTCAAGGAAAAGACCATAGAGAGATACGGCGCGGACATGCGGGACTACGCTTCGAGCGTGGATATTGCCTCCATGGAACCAACGGCGGCGTCTGAAAAAGCGGACGAACTCAGGGAAAAGATAGGCGCCATGGGAGAGGTAAGCCTCAGCGCGCTCGAAGAATACAGGGAACTCGACGAGAGGCACAACTTCCTGATAGAGCAGCAGGCCGACCTCACCGCGAGCATGGAAAGCCTCTCCTCCGCCATATCGAGGATCAACAGGACAACGCGGGAGAGGTTCAAGGCGGCGTTTGACGAGATAAACCAGAAGTTCTCGGAAACGTTCCCCAGGTTTTTTAACGGCGGGCGGGCGGAACTGAGGCTCGTGGGCGAAGAGGACGTGCTCGAAAGCGGCGTGGACATCGCGGCGCAGCCGCCGGGCAAGAAGCTCCAGCACATAAGCCTCCTTTCGGGCGGAGAAAAGGCGCTTACGGCCACGGCCCTCATCTTCTCCATATTCCTCATAAAGCCTTCCCCTTTCTGCCTGCTTGACGAGGTTGACGCGCCTCTGGACGACGCAAACGTGGACAGGTTCAACGGGTTCGTAAAGGAGATGTCTCTCGTAAGCCAGTTCATACTCATAACGCACAATAAAAGAACGATGGAAATGGCCGACACCCTTTTCGGCATAACCATGGAAGAGCCGGGGGTGTCGAAGGTGGTGGCGGTAAATATTTAGGGAAGGTCTGATTAATTCTCTTTTTGTCATTGCGAGCCGCGTTTTTGCGGCGAAGCAATCTCGTAACTTGCTGATTTGCCTATAGGACGAGATTGCTTCGCTACGCTCGCAATGACGGGACTCAGCACCCTGCGTACGTTAAATATGCCCTTTAAAAACATCCTCCGCGAACTCGCAACCCGCTCAGGCGCAGAAGGCGCCATAATGCTCGCCCCGGACGGCGAGCCAGTCGGCTCTTTCAATGCCTCCACGGAATGCGACCTCGAGGCCATAGGCGCCCACAAAGGGATCATATTCAACATGCTCAAAGGCGCGGCCAGCCGCACGGGCACAAACGGGGACAGGGACATACACTCGGTCAGCATAACCACTGAAAACGCCAAACTCGCCATGGTTGCCCTGAAGGACGGCTATTACATCGTGATAGCGCTCAAAAAAGAGGGCTCCTTCGGCAGGGTGTTCTTCGAGGCAAAAAAGGCCGTCCGGGAAATAGAAAGGGAGATGGGGTAAGGGGCTAAAGCCCGGCAGATCCCCTCCCCTTCGCGCGCTTTGAGTTGCGCACCCACCGTCCTGTATCCATTCACTTCCCGAACATCATCCTCAGCGCGACTATCAGGAGAAAACCTCCGAAAAGCCTCTTCAGAAGCAAATCGGGTACCGGCTGGATCATGTATGCCCCGACGAGGCCGCCGAAGAAAAAGCCCAGGCATATCAAAGGCACCGCATGTAAATCAACATGGCCGTTGGCGTAGTATTTCCATGCCGCGAGCAGCCCTATCGGAGGGACCATTATGGCCAGGGTCGTCCCCTGGGCCGTGTGCTGGGAAAAACCGAACAGATAGACAAGGGCCGGGATTAATATGGCCCCGCCGCCGAGGCCGAAGATCCCGCCGAAAACACCGGCCGCAAGACCGAGCACGAGGAATTCAATCGCAACGGGCATGGTCCACCTCCTTATGTTATCATCATAATATAAACCATTGGCAAGGGGTATACATCCCTTATCAAGCCACCTGCCGCCCCTGCGCAATCTCCCGCTTCAAATCTGCTCCCGAAAGTCTATTTTAACAAAAACACAACGGTTTTCAACAGCCAAACAGGGTATTTCTCTTGACTTTCCGCGTATATTCAAGTATTGATATATTTGGATGAAAACGCGCGGAAAGAAAACCTGCCTGAAATCCGGCAAGGCCCCCAAGGTTGCCGGAGTGATAGCCGGTTCAATCGGAAAAAGGGCGATAGAAAAGGCAAAAAAAGACGGCGCCGATTTAATAGAGGTCAGGCTCGACACCCTGAGGGAAAGAGACCCGGAGAGGCTGAAAGGGGATTTTAAGAAGAAATTAAGGCCCGCGGGGCTGCCCATCCTTCTTACGATACGGAGCAGGAAAGAGGGCGGGAGATACGCCATAGGCGACAGGGAAAGGCTCGCGCTCTTCAGAGAGATTATCCCGTTCGCCGACGCGGTTGACATAGAGCTCGGCTCGAAAAAAATCATCGGCGAGGTCATAAAGACCGCCCGCGGGCACAGAAAAACTGTCATAGTCTCTTACCACAACTTCAGGACGACGCCGCGGACGCAAACGCTTGAGCGGATAATAAAGGACGCCCGACGGCGCGGGGCGGATGCCGTTAAAATAGCAACGCTCGCGAAGACGCGCGAACACATATTAAGGCTCATCGGCGTGCTGCCCGGCCACAGGGACATGATAGCGGTGGCAATGGGGAGATACGGAAGGATGTCGAGGGTCGTTTTCCCCTTTTTAGGCTCTCTTGTCACTTACGGCGCGATAACCGAGACAACGGCTCCGGGGCAGTTCACGCTTAAAGAGCTCAAGAAAGCGCTTTCGTTTTTCAACGGTTAGCGAATGGACTTTTCGAGCGGCCCGTTAAACGCATCAATAAAAAAACTGGAGGTATACTTAGATGGCGGTAAAGGTTGCTATCAATGGTTTCGGACGCATAGGCAGGAACGTCCTCCGGAGGACGCTGAAGGACAGGGACGTCGAATTCGTCGCGATAAACGACGTGACGGACGCGCGCACGCTCGCGCATCTTCTGAAATATGACTCCATATACGGCAGGATTGACGCCAGGATAGAGGCTTTAGACTCCGCCATCGCGGTGGACGGCCGCGCAATCAGGGTTACGGCCGAGAAAGACCCCTCCAAACTTCCGTGGAAGGACATGGGCGTTGACATAGTGCTCGAATGCACCGGGCTTTTCACGAACCGCGACAAGGCCGCGGGCCACCTGACGGCGGGCGCGAAAAAGGTAATTATATCCGCGCCGGCCAAGGACGAGGATATAACGGTCTGCATGGGCGTGAACCACGCCTCCTACGACCCGAAAAAGCACCACGTAATCTCCAACGCCTCATGCACCACGAACTGTCTGGCTCCCGTGGCAAAGGTCCTCAACGATAACTTCGGGATACGGAAGGGGCTTATGACAACGGTCCACGCTTACACGAACGACCAGAAGATCCTCGACCTTCCGCACAAGGATTTAAGGAGGGCGCGGGCCGCGGCGCTGTCAATGATACCGACGTCAACGGGCGCGGCAAAGGCGATAGGGCTGGTCCTTCCGGAACTCAAAGGCAGGCTCGACGGGCTGGCCGTCAGGGTCCCCGTCGCCACGGTATCGCTCGTTGACCTGGTCTGCGCGCTTGAAAAGGAGCCGACGGCCGTTGAGGTCAACTCCGCGCTTAAGAAGGCGTCTGAAGGAAGCCTCAAAGGCATACTCGAATACTGCGAGGAGGAATGCGTGTCCGTTGACTTCAGCGGCAACGAGCATTCGTCCATCGTTGACGCCCCTTCCACCAAGACGATAGGCGGCAACATGGTGAAGGTGCTCGCGTGGTACGACAACGAATGGGGGTTCTCATCGCGGATGAGGGACCTCATAAAACACATAGCGTCGCAAGGCTTCTAAAGGGGGTCTGTAAAAGATGTATCCGGACGTAACCTTCATAGACGATCTTGACATAAGCGGAAAGCGGGCGCTTATCCGGGTGGACTTCAACGTCCCGCTCGACGACAAGGGCAACATCGCGGACGACACGCGGATAAGGAGCATCCTGCCCACGATAAACTACGCCCTCGACTACAACGTGCGCCTTATCCTCGCCTCTCACCTCGGCAGACCGGGCGGCAAGAAAGACCCGCTCCTCTCGCTCGCGCCGATCGCCAAAAGGCTTTCGAGGCTCCTTGAAAAAGAGGTGCGGCTCGCGCCCGACTGCGTCGGGCCGGACGTAAGGCGCATCGTGGAGGAGATGAAACCCGGCGACATAGTGCTCCTTGAAAACCTGAGGTTCCACCCAGGCGAGGAGAAAAACTCGAGGGAGTTCGGAAAAAAACTCGGCGAGCTCGCCGAGGTGTACATAAACGACGCCTTCGCCACGGCCCACAGGACGCACGCCTCGACGGTGGCCGTAACGGAGTTCGTGCCCGTATGCGGCGCGGGGTTCCTGATGAAAAAGGAACTGACCTATTTCGCAAGGGCCATGGACAACCCGGTCCGCCCGCTTGTGGCCATGATAGGCGGGAAAAAGGTTTCGGACAAGGTCGGGATCCTCTCGGGCCTCTGCGAAAAAGTGGACAAGCTCATAATCGGCGGCGGCATGGCGCTGACGTTCTTCGACGCGCTCGGCTACGAGATAGGGAAATCGTTCACCGAAAAAAAGGCGCTGGACAACGCCAAAGAGGTCTTAGAAAAGGCAAAGGACAAAAAACTAAAACTCTTCCTGCCCGTGGACTTCGTCGTTGCCGACAGGTTCAGTCCCTCGGCGGAGACCAAGGTCGTGACCTATCAGGAGATACCCAGGGACTGGATGGCGCTCGATATCGGGCCGGCGACCGTCACGCTCTTTACCGAGGCCCTGCAGAACGCCAAGACGATCCTGTGGAACGGCCCGATGGGGGTCTTTGAAATGGACGCCTTCAGCCGCGGCACGTTCGCCATGGTCAGGAACGTCGCGAACTCATACGCCATGACCATCGTCGGCGGCGGGGACACCGACGTCGCGGTGCACCGCGCCGGCGAGTTCGCCAAGATGAGCTACATATCAACCGGGGGCGGGGCATTCCTTGACCTCCTCAAAGGCAACGACCTGCCCGGCATAACCGCCCTTAAGAACAAAAGGGCGACTAAAAAAGCGGCCGTCTGACCGGCAAGGCCGGCTGGATGGCCATCGTGGACGGCTGGATGGCCGGCCGCTCTGGAGCGCTGAGATGCTTAAGCCCCTCATAACCGGAAACTGGAAGATGAACACCACCATAGCCGAGGGCGTCGGACTCGTCATGAGGCTGAGGGAGCTTGTAAGGGGCGTCGAGGACGTGGAAGTGGCAATCGCCCCGCCTTTCACATCCATACACCACCTGAGGTTCCTCATCGCCGATTCGCCCATAAAGCTCGCCGGCCAGAACCTTTCCACCGAGAAAAACGGCGCGTATACCGGAGAGGTCTCCGGAGAGATGCTCAGGGACGTGGGGTGCGACTACGTCATAATAGGGCACTCCGAGAGGAGGCAGCACTTCGCGGAATCCGACGAAACCGTGAACAAAAAAATCTTCGCGGCCCTGAGGGCCGGGCTAAAGCCCATCGTCTGCGTCGGGGAGACAATAGAGGAAAGGGAGGGCGGAAAGACTCTCGCGGTGGTGAAAAGGCAGATTAAAACCGGCCTTAAGGGGCTCGGCCCCGGCATGGTCAAGGACCTCGTCGCGGCGTATGAGCCGGTCTGGGCCATAGGCACGGGCAAAAACGCCACGGCGGAGCAGGTCGAGGAGGTCCACAACGCGCTGAGGGAACTCCTCTATGAAAAATTCGGCACGGCATCGGCAAAGGACCTCCGCATCATATACGGAGGCTCGGTCAAGCCCGAAAACATAGACAGCTTCATGGCCCAGCCCAACATAGACGGCGCGCTCGTCGGAGGGGCGAGCCTCAAGGCCGAGGACTTCGCGCGGATAGTAAAATTCAAGAAAACCTCGAGGGGCAAACACTCGTAAACCTCCCCGCTGCAAGCAGCGGGGTATCTTAACAGAGACCGAAGTTTTATCACACCCTCTCCTGGCTGGGATGAGGGGCGCCGTAGCCCGCTGACAATTTCCCCCTCACCTCAATCCTCTCCCCGGAGGGGAGAGGAGAAAAATGCGTGGCAAGCCGCGGGGAATTAAACCTCGAACGAGGGATTAAACCCGCATTGCGGGCATAAGGCCGCCTGTTGCCGATGCCCGTGTATTTTTGTATTTTCCCCTTGCTTTTTCCGCAGGGATGCATTTTAATATGATGCTTAACGCGGAACTGTCATGCTGAACTCGGTTCAGCATCTCAATTTTCATCAGGACAGGTTCTAACGAAATCACGTTGTTACGAGACCCTGAAACAATACTGAAACAAGCCTGATAATCAACAAAACCGGGGTTAAACCATGCATACGCTGATAATAATACTGCACGTGATAGTCAGTATCTTCCTTGTGATAGTGGTGCTCCTGCAGGTCGGCAAGGGCGCGAGCATAGGCTCCACCTTCGGCGGCTCGAGCCAGGCCCTTTTCGGAAGCGCCGGGCCGGCTACGTTTTTGAGCAAGATCACGATAGCCTGCGCCGCCATATTCATGCTCACGTCGCTTTATCTGACCTATCTTTCGGGCAGAATGCCGGGAAGCTCTGTGATGGGCGGGGTCCCGGCGGTAAAGTCCGCTCCGGCCGCGCAGACCCCTCAGCCGGGCGCTCCTCCGGGCAACGCGGGACAACCGGCTGAGCAGCAAACTCCTGCCCAGACTCCGGCTGGACCCGGCGCCGGGCAACAGCCGGCAGCGGATAAAAAATAACCTCGGAACGCGCATCCCGTGCGCTTTTCTTAAAGACTAAAAAAACCGCAAACAGGCCGAAGTGGTGGAACTGGCAGACACGCCATCTTGAGGGGGTGGTGGGGAAACCTGTGGGGGTTCGAATCCCCCCTTCGGCACCAATAAAAATAAAGGGGGGCAGAAAACCTGACCCCCCTTTTTATTTTTGAATGTGATGACGGGATTCGAACGGCTTTCGAGCGCCGAGCGATAGGGAGGATGAGGCCGCCGGGCACCCATCCGCAGGATGGGTCGCGGTCGGAAGCGAGAAAGACCGGAGCCGGAGCGAGACGGACAGGACGTCCGGCGAGCGCAGCGAGTCCGCTGGACCGATTTGTTAGGCAACTACTTCTTACCAAGAACGGCTGCCTGATACCTTGCTAACAGCTCTGGAACATCAATTGAGCCGTGATGGTGCAATTGTCTCCATCCCCCATCAATTTTCCGGAATATGCGGGACGTTCGAATGGCCAGCTTCACCTCATTCCCCCTAAGACGGAAGTATCCACGTTCCCTTCCTACCGTGTAAAACATTTCGGGTGTTTCGTAAATCGTGTAGTCGTAGTATTCGACATAGACCTCTACCTGGGCGTTGAAAATACGCTCGTAAACCGGCCTTATCTCTTTCCATCCACGCTTTATCCCCCCGAGGGGATTGTCCATCGCGATCTCGTCGGTATTTGCCCAGTTCTTCTCCATCATTGAAAGGTTGCCTTGGTTGAAGGCGTAGTAGAACTGGACAAGCGCTTGATACGGCGACGACAGATCACCTTGCTCTTCGCTTCCAGTGATTGGTTCCTGAATCGGCTCCATTGTTTTCCTCTCTTGTTGCCTAACGCTCCGCATAACCGGCTGGCAATGGAGCGCAGTGGAAATGCCAGCCCAAGTTGATGCGGAATTCAAAAAAAACTAACTTTCACAGAACGGCTGCCCCGCATACGCATGGCCTCATCTGACCCCCATCGCCTTATCCAGGCTTGCGTGGGCGACCTTATAATCGGAAAGGGCCTGAATAAAGGCCGTCCTGGCGTTAGTGTATGACACCTGCGCGTCCGTAACCTCGAGAGGGTTGCCAACGCCCGCCGCATACCTGCCGTTTGCGATATCGAGATTTTCCGTCGCCTGTTTCAGGGCAAGCTCGGCGGCCGGGACCATTTCCTCGGCCTCTTTAAGGCTGAGGTAAGCCTGCTGCACCTCCAGTATCACGCCCTGCCTTAAAGACTCCTCGTTCGCGCCTGTCGCGTTCAGGGTTGCCTTCGCTTCCTCCACCTGATATTTCGTCAAAAAACCGCTGAAAAGCGGGAACGTGACCGTTGCTCCGGCATTCCAGCCTTCCTGAAGCGGAAACCCCTCTCCCTCACGGTTATAGGCCGCGCTGCCCGTTATGGCGGGATAATAGCCGCTTTTAGAAAGCGCCAGGCCTTCCTCCGCCGACCTCCTCCTCGCAACGGCCGACCTCATGTCGGGCCGGGCGTCAAACGCCTTTTTCATCGCCTCTTCCAATGTGATTTCGTATTTCTGAAACTCAAGGTCGTCCTCTATGGAATATTCCGGCGCGCCGGGGACGCCCATCGCGTTATCAAGGTTCACCCTGGCGATCTTAAGCGCGTTTTCCGCCTTTATCAGGCCGACCTTTGCGTTGCTCAGGTCCACATCCGCCTTTGTCACGTCGAATTTGGGTTTTGTCCCGGCCTCATAAAACCCCCTGGCCTGCTCAAGGTGCGCCTCGAACCGCCTGACCGACTCCGTAGCGACGTCCCTCGTCCTTTTAGCCTGCAACAGCGCGTAATAGGCCTGTTTGACGTTAAAGACCGACTGCACGAGGACGCCCTCAAGGTCCGCCCGCGACGCGTCAAGGTTATGCCGCTGGACCATTACCTGAGAGGACGTCTTCCCGAAATCGTAGATATTCTGCTTGAGCGCGGCGCTTGCAATATACTGGTCAAAGGCGCCGTTGCCCGCGAAACGGCCTGATGACCCCCCGGCCGCCGAGGTCCTCGTATAGCCGGACGACAGGTCTATCCAAGGATAATAATTCGCCCCGGCCTGGGCGACCCTGCTCTCAACGACAGAGGCGTTGTTCATGGCCGCCGCGACAAGCGGCTGGTTTTCAACGGCTATCTCGATGCATTGTTTCAGATTAAGCTTTTCTCCTTTTTTTATCGCCTCCTTCTTCTGCCGCCCGGGTTCGCCGGGGAGGCCGGTTTTATCCTCTTTATATTCCGGGACCTCGGCGCCGGGAACGGCTACGGACGCCGGCATGACCGGTTGGACGAAAAGAGCCGCCCAGACCGTAAAAACGATTGCAACGGAGATAAGGACAGACCTCAATCCTGATAGTGGTTTTTTCATACCGCTGTCTCCTGATCTTAAAATCTGAAGCTGTCATGCTGAACGAGACCCTGAAACAAGTTCAGGGTGACAGAATAGGACTTTTCAGCAGCCTGATAATGCAAACGTATTAAAAGATGTTGCATCATACGAACGTAAGAAATGGACTTTAGACAAGGCGGACGACGAGGAAAACCGCAGGCGTGCTTTATGCGGCACGTCGAGGATTTTCCGAAGAGTCCAACGCAGTATAAAGACATTTATTGCGTTCGTATTATTCTACTCATGCCTCAACGCCTCTATCGGGTCAAGCAAAGAGGCCTTGTACGCCGGATAAAACCCGAAGAATATCCCGACGGCCCCTGAAAAACCGAAGGCCAGGGCTATTGAAGGCAGGGAAACCGCCGTAGCCCAGCCCGAAAGCGCCGAGAGCGCCCCGGAGCCGGATATGCCGATGACGATCCCGACGACCCCGCCGATAAGCGACAGCGTGAGGGCCTCTATTATGAATTGCATCCTTATGTCCCACGTCCTGGCGCCTACCGCCATGCGTATGCCTATCTCCCTTGTCCTTTCCGTGACCGAGACGAGCATTATGTTCATTATGCCGATCCCGCCGACGATGAGCGAGACCGAGGCGATGGCCCCCAGGAGCAGCGTCATGACCTTTGCCGACTGTTCGGCGGCGCGCATCATCTGCGTGAGATTCCTTACGGTAAAGTCATCGTCCTGCCTCTGGCCGATGCGGTGGCGCTGCCTGAGCAATTCCACAATCTGTTTTTCAGCCGCGTCCATATCCCCGGCGCTTTTCGCCTTTACCATGATTATCCTTACCATGCCCGGGAAAGACGCGCCGAAGAGCTTTTTCTGCGCCGTCGTCACGGGTATCAGTATGATATCGTCCTGGTCCTGGCCGAGCATGGACTGGCCTTTTCTGTCGAGCGTGCCGACGACCATGAACGGTATCTTTTTTATCATGATAATCCGGCCGACCGGATTTATGCCCCCGAAGAGACTTTCAACGACGGTCTGCCCGATGAGAGAGACCTTGGCCGCGCTCCTCGTCTCATCTTCGGTAAACGGTCTGCCCTGCACAAGCGGCCAATCCCTTACCTTCAATATGCTCGCGGTGGTGCCTGTCACCCCGGTTGACCAATTCTGACCCCCATAGACCACCTGGGCCACCCCGTTATGGACAGGAGCGACATACTCTACCGCCGGGCAGTCCTTCCGTATCGCGTCGGCGTCGCCGGTGGAGAGGGTCGGCTGGGTCCCCGCGCCCATCCTGACGCCCCCGGAGGTAGTGGCGCCGGGCAGGACCATGAGGAGGTTGCTTCCCATGCTCGATATCTGCTCCTCTATCCTCTCGCTTGCCCCGGTGCCGATGGCGAGCATGGCGATAACGGCGCCGACGCCGATTATAATCCCCAGCATCGTAAGGGCCGAGCGCATCTTGTTCGCCCTGAGGGCCCTCAGCGAGATCTTTATCGTTGACGGGATATCCATCATGTCGTTACAACGCCAGCGTCGCTTAAGATGCGGCCGTCAAGGAACCTTATTATCCTCTTGCTGTAAGCGGCTATGTCGGACTCATGCGTCACGAGTATGACGGTGATGTTCGATTCCATGTTCAGCCTTGCGACGAGTTCCATTATCCCGGCGCTCGTCAAAGTGTCAAGGTTGCCCGTCGGCTCATCGGCGAGTATTATGGAGGCGTTGTTTACAAGCGCCCTCGCTATCGCGACCCTTTGCTGCTGGCCGCCCGACATCTGGTTGGGGCGGTGTTTCTCCCTGCCGCCGAGTCCCACGGTCTTCAGGGCCTCGGCCGCCCTCTCGCCCCTCTCCTTCGCCGGCAGGCCGTTGTAAACGAGCGGCAGTTCCACGTTCTCCAGGGCGGATGCCCTCGGGAGCAGGTTGAAGCCCTGAAAAACAAAACCAAGTTTCCTGTTCCTTATGGCCGCGAGTTCATCCCTTCCAAGCCCGGCCACGTCAGAGCCTTCGAGCAGGTACCGGCCGGACGTCGGTCTATCGAGGCAGCCGAGGATGTTCATGAACGTGCTCTTGCCTGAGCCGGACGGGCCCATTACGGCTATGAACTCCCCCTTTTCGATATCGAGCGAAACTCCGTTAAGCGCGTTTATCTCAACATCTCCCACGCTGTAGCGTTTATTTATATCCCTTACCTCTATAAGCGCCATTTTAGTATGCTTAAACCTCGGAATTTATTAGAACATCCTCGGGCCGGAGGACGAAGTCCGAGATTTCGCCTTTGTCAGGGACTCCACTATCAGTTCCTGCCCCTCACCTATGTCCCCTTCCACCAGCTCGGTAAAATTCCCGTCATTTATACCGATGGTCACCTTTACCAATCCCGGCTTTCCGTCTTTGATTATCCATACCCCGCCGGCCGTCCTCGACGGCCCGCCAGCCGTCCCTGACGGCCCGCCGCCCTTTTCCTCCGCCGCGCCGTTCTGAGGGTTGGCCGGGGTGAACCGCAGCGCGGCGTTTGGTATCCTGAGGACGCCTTTCCTGTTCGAGGTAATTATCGCCACGTTCGCGGTCATGCCCGGCTTAAGCCTCAGCTCGGCGTTGTCAACCCTGACCACCGCGTCATACGTGACGACATTCTGGACCACGGTCGGGGCGTTCCTGACCTCCGATACCACGCCCCTGAAGGGGGCATCAGGATAGGCATCCACGGTGAATTCCACGGGCTGGCCGACCCTGATTCCGCCTATGTCGGCCTCAACCACGCTGGAGTCTATCTGCATCTTCGTCAGGTCCTGCGCTATGGTGAAAAGAGTCGGGGTCTGGAAGCTTGCCGCGACGGTCTGGCCGACGTCCACGTTCCTCGAAACGACAACCCCGTCAACCGGAGAGACTATCTCAGTGTACCGGAGATTCGTTTCAGCGTATTTAAGCGACGCCGAGGTCTGGGCTATCTGAGCCTTTGCGGCGTTGATTGCGGCCTTTGCCGTCTCATGGTTCGTCTCCGATGTGTCCAACTCGCTTCTGGCTATGAAACCGCGCGAAAAAAGGTCTTTATTCCGGCCCATTGTCCTCTTTGAATCCGCAAGCGTTGCCTCGGCCTTCTCCAGGTTTGCCTCGGCCGCGAGGAGGTTCGCCCGCGCCTCGGCCACCTGCGCCTCAAACGCGGCGGGGTCTATGCGGGCTATCACCCGGCCTTTTTTAACCAACGAGTTGAAGTCCGCGTAGATATCCTTTATGGTTCCTGAAACCTGGGTGCCCACCAAAACCGTGGTCACCGCGTTTACCGTGCCCGCGGCCGTGACAACGGCCTCTATATCGCCCCTTGTGACCTTCTCGGTCCTGTATTTTACGGCGTTACCCTTATTCCGGAACGCTATAAACGCGACTGCTATGATAATCGCCGTAATTACTATGGCCGCGAGTATTCTTTTCATCATATACGCACAGTTTCCTTTCTTAAAACATATAGGAATCTACCGGCCTGTCACCGGAGGAAAAAAGCGCCTGTTGCGGAAACGACCTCATGCACAGAGGCCCTGTCAAGCCCTACCCATAAGGGTAGTCTTATCACCCTTTCGCTCGCTGAGCGTGTAACGGCGAGGTCCCCGGCGGCCTTGCCGTATTTAAGGCCCGCCGGCGAGGAGTGGAGCGGGACGTAATGGAATATCGCGCCTATGCCGGCCCTTTTAAGGCTTTCGAGGAGCGCCGGCCGTTTCGCGGCGTCCGACAGCATGACATAATACATGTGCGCGTTGTGGCAGCAGTCGCCGGGTGTGACCGGCCGCTTGAGAAACCCTTTTTTCTCAAGCTCCTGATACTCTTCGTGATACCAGTTCCATACCTCAAGCCGCCTTTTCGTTATACCCCCGGCCTCCTCCATCTGCGCCCACAGGAATGCCGCGAGTATATCGCTCGGCAGGAACGAGGAGCCTATGTCGAGCCATGTGTATTTATCGGCCTGGCCGCGGAAGACCTGGGCGCGGTTTGTCCCTTTTTCCCTTATGATCTCGGCCCTCTCCATGAACCTTTCGTCGTTTATGAGGAGAGCGCCTCCCTCGCCGCATATCACGTTTTTCGTCTCGTGGAAGCTCAAGGCCGCCATGTGGCCGAAACTCCCGAGCGGCCGGCCCTTGTATGAAGACATAACGCCCTGCGCCGCGTCCTCTATGACTATCAGATTATGCCTGCTGGCCACGTCCATTATGGCGTCCATCTCGCAGGCAACGCCCGCGTAATGGACGGGCACTATGGCCTTTGTGCGCGAGCTTACGGCGCGGTTCATCTTCATCTCGTCCATATTCAGGGTATCCGGCCTTATGTCAACGAAGACCGGGACCCCTCCGCGGAGCACGAACGCGTTGGCCGTGGAGACAAACGTGTAAGACGGCATGATTACCTCGTCTCCCGGCTGTATGTCCGCGAGGATCGCCGCCATCTCGAGGGCGGCCGTGCAGGAATGCGTCAGAAGGGCCTTTTTGCAGCCCGTCCGCTCCTCAAGCCACTTCTGGCATCTCATGGTGAACTGTCCGTCGCCGGAAAGATGCCCGGCGTCTATGGCCTCGGATATGTAGCCGAACTCCTTGCCGGTCGTGTAAGGCTTATTGAAAGGGATCCTCATGCGCCGCCTCCCGTTGGTAACGCGGGCGTTTCCTTCCTGTGAAGCAAAAAGAAGCCTTCGGGAATATCCGCGTCCCCGGCCGGTTCAAAAGAACTCTCGAAATATCGCCATAGAAGCCTGTTCGTGTTTTTGAATCTCAGCCCCTCCATGGCGGCGGGCGTTAAGTCCCTGAATATCACCCAGTTTACGTTTTTCTCCTCGAGGGTCTTTATCATCTCCACCTGCCTTTTTTCCTCGGCCGGGAAAAGAAAATATATTTCCCTCAGCGGCGACTCCCTTCCCAGTATGCAGTAAAACGCCGGGAAATACGGGGCGACCAGAATGCCCTCGTCTTTTCCAACGCGCCTTTCCACGGCGTTTTTAACCCCGGCGATGAGGCGCGCGTCCTTTTCCTTGATCCAGAGGGCGTCTCCGATTATATCATATTTCACGTATCCCTTTTTCGACCCGAAAAACCTGCCCTGGGGACTCGCCGTGGCGACGGTTATCAGAAAAAGGAACGCGAAGACGACGTAAGACAGGGCCTTTTTGCGGTTAAGACCAATGGAATACGGAAGCGAAACCAGCATCAGCAGAAACGGCTGGATGCTGAGCGACAGATGCCCCCGGTCAGCGCTCGAGAAGGCGTAATGCATGTAAAAAAGCCCGACAAAGGCAGAGGCCGTGAGGAGGGCTCTGCGCCCGGCGTGCTCGCGGCCCGCCAGCCGTCCTCGACGGCCCGTCAAAAAAAGGCCGGCTGTGGCGGCGATATAACCGAGGGGCATGAGCAGGAAAAGAAGGCCGGTAAAAAACCTCTTCAGGGATGAGAAACCAACGCTCCACGGCCACGGCACGGGCAACGGTATGGTCATTGCCCCCAGCCTAAGGGTGAAAACCACGCTTTCAAAAAAACTACTGAAAAAACCGGGGATAATGAGAATCATGACGAGCACCGGCGAATAGCCCACACCGATGCCGCAGACGAAAACGCCCCAGCGTTTTATAAGCCCTGTCCTTTCGAACTTCAGCCAGACATAGAATATGAGTAGCAGGAACGCAAAGAGCGAGTAGACCCCCATGTTCCTGCCGAAGAACGCGGCAATCCCGACGAATATCCCGCTCGAAAAATATCTTGAAAGCACGGGCCTCTCCATGAGCCGCACGGCGAAAAAAACGGCCATCATTGCAAGACCGGACTCAAAGTGCTTATAATACGGGTGCATCCACGAAATGAGCAATACCCCGACAAGCGCGAGCGCCCACCATGATTTAACCACCCTTTTTGCCGCAAGAAGCCCGGCCGCAAGGCTCATCCACTGAAAGACCGCGAGCGAGGCGCGAAGCCCCATTATACCCCGGCCGAATACGAACGACCACAGCGCGGCCCAGTAATACCTGCCCGGGTCGTAGGAATGGAAATCACGTATGGGCACCCTGCCGAGGGCGGTATGTATCGCGCCATACCAGAGGTACCCCTCGTCAACAAGGTCTATGCCGACGTTTCCCTGCCTCCAGAACGAAAAGCCGGAAAGGACCGCTGACAGCAGGACGATTTTAATGGTATCAAGCCTGTCTTCCGTCATGCCATCTCCCTGATTTTGCGCCCATCTTTGGACCTTTTCCCCGTCCGTTACAGGGCCAATCCAGGTCTATATTTTCTTGGCAATCAGAAGAAGCGACCCGCCCGCGGGAAGGTTTACTCCCAATTTTATCAATCCCCGCTCAAGGCCGAGTATTTTCTCCAACAGGGCGTTTGTTATGCCCCCGACCCTGAGCTCCCGCGTCATGTCTTCGGACTTCCTCATGCGGGAGAGCATCATAAGCGGTAAAAGGAACGAGACAAAAGAGGTCATCCTCTCGACCCTGAACCCCGCGGCCTCGACCTTTGACCTCAATTCCGCGGAGCTGTATCTGCGGGCATGGCAAGAGCGGTCGTCAACATGGCTCCACAGGCTCATGTGCTGCGGCACGGTGAGTATGACGCCGCCGCCGTGAGAAACGGCCCTGTAAACCGCGGATAATACGGCCTCGTCCTCTTTTATGTGTTCGAGCACGTCGAATGCCCCTATGCAGTCGAACTCGTCCTCGAAGGGGATCTTGAGCGCGTCCATCTGAAACAGGCTCGCGTTTTTCACGCGCCGCGCGGCAAAGGCAAGTCCGGCCGTGTAGATCTCGCTCCCGTATAATTCAATCCGCGGGAACTCCTTCTCTATCCCGGAGAGCACGAAACCCGTCCCGCACCCTATCTCAAAAAAATTCCTCGCGCCGGGGAAATAACGCCTCAGCGCCCAGATTATCAGGCGGTTGCGCGAGCGGAACCAGAAATTATTGGCCTCGAGCGCATAGAGCTGCTCGAAAAAACCAGCCTCGAAACCGGCCGAGGTTTCAGACATCTCGGGCGAGAAGGCCGGATAACCGCCGATTGTCTCCGGCTCCGAACGGCACGAGGGGCACTGATAGAGGGGGCTTGCGAACTTCGCTCCACAAACGAGGCAGAGCTTCATTTATCCCTTTTCGAGGACCGCGAGCCCGAAGCCGGTCCTGCCGTACTCGTTGCCGTTGTAGAGCATGAACCTCCGGCCTTTATGGTCGAATACATGAGGGTATTCTATCATCTCGGAATCCCACCCGGAGGGAGACACGTCAATCCCGGCATCTTCGTCCTTCCTCGTCCATTCGACGCCGTCGAAGGACTCCGCGTAGCCGATGCGATAGGATCCACCGCGGTACGAATACCACATCTTATAAATATCGCCGTCTTTAAGGACACAGGGGCGGGATATGGCGTATTCATCGGGAGATTTGAAATCTATGCAGACGGTGCCGTCCCTCCTCCAGTTTATCCCGTCGTCTGATTCGGCATACTTGATATGGTACCGGTGTTGAGGGACACCTTCTACCATTTCCCATTCAATGCACGAGAGATACCACATCCTCCATTTTCCGCCCTCAACCATTACGCACGAACTGGCCACGAAACACGGGTCTTCAGTGCTCCTGTCGAGGACAGGGCCGGATGAATATTTTTTAAAACCGCATTCCCCTTTTGCGCTGACGGCAAGCCCTATGGAGTTTCTGAACGGCACGGTTACGCCTAAATTCCAGCCGATATAGTAAAGATAACTTTTGTCCCCGTGGGCAACCATCCATGAGAGCATGGCGCCGCTGTCGTCGAACATCCCGGTCGCCCCGGGGGAGAGCACTGGTTTTTCTGAAATGCCTATTATTTTCCACTGGCGGTTTATGTCTATATCGGCATAACCGACAAAAGACCTTCCTGTGGCGTCCCTGGGACTGAAATATACCCTAAAGAGGTCGTCTTTAATATGCTTTGCAAAAGGGACTGAGGCGTGAGAGACCATCCAGTCGTAATTTTTATCCGGACAGAATATAAGCCCCAGCTTTTTCCACCTCATATCTTCCTGAGCCTCGTGCTGGGGACCTTCGAAAGCACCGCCTCGGGGGCCGTGTATACCCCGCCCTCCTGCGTATCCTTGAGTATGAGGGCCCCGGCCCCCACGACGCAGTTCTTTGCGATTGTAACGTGGTCCCTTATGGTGGCGTTCACGCCTATAAAACAGTTCTCCCTCACCTTTACGCCGCCGGATATGACGGCGTGCGAGGCAATAAAGCAATTGTCTCCGATCTCCGAATGATGCCCTATGTGGTTGCCGCTCCAGAGGGTCACGTTGTTCCCTATGGTTACAAAAGGCTGGATGGTATTATCCTCGAGGATGAAGCAATTGTCGCCGTGTTTAAGCCCCTGCCACACGGTAGCCTTCGAGCTTACGTAGCTTATGAGTCTGTAACCTTTAGCTCTGGCCTCGGCGCATTTATCCGCCCTCAGGCCGTTGAGCTTTGCGTAGCTTACGGCAACGAACATGCCGTAACGCTGCGGCGGGTAAAGCCTTTCAACCTCCTCAAACGCCACAACAGGCAGGGCGCAGAACCTGTCCCTGTCCAGATATGCCCTGTCCGCCGTAAAAGCCGCCGCTCTGTGACCGCTGTCATTGGTCAGATAAAAATGCGCGATCTCCGCTATGTCCCCGACCCCGAATATGACGACCTCTTTCACGGCGTCCTCCGGCCTATTTCCTTACAACCATTGTAAATTCATAAAGCCCGTAGTCATGAAGAAGGGCGACGCTCTTTGAAAAACGCCTTTTGCAGTAATCGAAAAGATAACACGGGTCCGCGTAATAGAGATAACCCTTCATGTATTCCCTGTCCGAATATCTGGTCAGGCAGTTGAACGAAAAGCCGAGCCTGCTCACCCTGTCCATGTCCCTTACGGTCTTGAGGATATATCTGAGCCACGCCGTTTTTGAATGTCCGAGCCTTACGTTGAATATGCCGCTCGCAACCGTGTAATCGGCCACGACGTCCGTCGAGCCGCCGACCCGGAAGCTCGCGTTCGGCCGTCTGCCGAAGGCCTTTCTGGCCTCTTTTATCATGGCCCCGGACACGTCAAGGCCGTGATAATCAAAAGAAAACCCCTTACCTTTCATGTAGCGGTAAAGCCCGCCGTACCCGCAGCCGTAATCGTTTATGGAAAAGCGTTTGTTTCTTTCGCAAACCCTGAGCAGCTGCTCGAAGCGCAGTTCCTGCGATTCGGCGCTGTTCCAGTCAACCCCCCTGAACACGGGACCGTGCTCCTCAACCTTTTTGGTATAGTAGTCCCTTACGGGATCAAGTATCCGGCTACTTCCGCCCGCCACTGTCTTTATTCCTCTCATACACGGCCCGTATCACCGTATAGGGCCTGTCTTTTGTCTCCATGAATATCTTTGAAAGGTATATGCCTATCACCCCGACGCAGAATATGGTCAGCCCGCCGAGCATCCATACCGAAACGATGAGGGACGGCCATCCGGCGAGCAGAACCCCGAAAAAGACCCTCCTCACGACAAGGTAAATGGCGGCCGAGCCGGAAAAGGCGATGATTATGAATCCAAGATAAAAGATGAACACTAAAGGGCGGTTGCTGAACGAGGTTATTGAGTTGACGAGGACTGAGAGCTTGCGGCCAAACGTATAGGTGGAGGAGCCCTTGTGGAGTTTTTTTATCGCAACCGGCACCTGCCTGTAGCCGGTTATGGCCCACAGGCCCGCGAGGAATATCTCCCGGTCCTTATGCTCCACAAGGCTTTTCACGTAACGGCCGGTCATGAGCCTGAGGCACGTGAGATTGGCCGGCACCGGATAATTCGAGAGCATGTTAAAAAGCCTGTAAAACATATCGCCGGTCATCCGCTCCAAAAGTCCCCCTTTTCTCTTCTCCTGAACTCCGTAGACGACGTCCGCGCCGGTCTTTTTCATCTCCTCGTGAAACCGGCCGAGGAGTTCAGGCTCCTCCTCCATATCGCAGTCTATCAGGAATACAATATCGCCTCTTGCGTAGCCAAGGCCCGTCATAATGGCCTTGTGGTGGCCGAAGTTGCGCGAAAGGTCCACCACCTTTACCTTCGCGTCTTTTCCGTAAAGACTCAATGCCGTATCGAGGGAGTCGTCCGGCGAGCCGTCGTTTACGAATATTATTTCATAATCGTCCGTAACCACGTCCGCCGCCTTGATAGCGCGGGCGTAAAACTCCCTCAGATAAGGAGCGGACCGGTACATCGTTGTCACTATGGAAAGCTTCATGCGGGCCGGAAACTCTTCATGTATTTTGTAGCGTCAGAGCCTTCATTGAATATAAGGTCAACGATGGATACCCCGTGCTCGAATTCGCCGAAAAGCTGGGTGTACTCGGGATACCCTGCATAATCAATGTAGGAAAGGCCTATACCGGCGTCTTTAAAAAGTCCCGCGTCAATATAATCTTTCGCCGAAGGGCCTGAGATATAGTGCGTCGCGTGCGCGGCCCTGCATAGGCCGACCAGACGTTCCGTCCTGCCCTCAACAAGTTCGTAATCCATTGACCATGATATCTTTGTCTTTATTCCGAGTATTGCACATACAGCATCCAGAAACCTGAAGTTAACCCTGCTCAGGCATTCTTCGGCGCATTCGAGATAAAGCGGCTCGAAGATTGCCTCGTATTCCATGAAGTGGCGCGCCCTTGAATAACTGTGCTTGATCGCCGCCCAGTGCCGTCTGCTCCAGCCCGGGTCGCTTATCCTCGTTTCGTTTATTTTTTGAAAATATCTGCCTTTGACTTCCACCGGTATGGTGAGCCACTTCAGTCCGTCCGGGGTTTTGATGATGTTCCGGTTCCGCCAGTCCCTGCGGGTATACTGCACGTCATCGTATAATATGAACTCGTCAACCATATTCATAAGGTCGAAATACCCCTTCCACGGGATGTAGTTCGACTGGACGATTGCAATTTTTTTTGTCTTTGTCACGCAATTACCCGCCCCGCACGGGGATGAAAAAATCCGCAAGGCAAGGCCCCTCGTCAGGCATGAAACCTCAAAATCTTTCTTGCCGCCACCTCCCCCTCCCTCACGCAGTCGCTTATGCCTATACCGCGGTACGCGCTTCCGGTGAGATACAGGCCGGGGTGTTTCGCGGCCGTCTCCATGATAGAAGCGACCCTTTCCTCATGGCCCACGGTGTACTGGGGCATGGCCTTTTTCCACCTGAAGATCCTCACCAGGATGGGCTCGGCCTCTATGCCCATGATGTCCCTCAGCTCATTTTTTACCATATCGGTCAACTCCCTGTCATTTAAAAAAACGAGCCCTTCGTTCGTCGCGCCGCCCACAAAACACCTTATCAAAACCGAATCCTCCGGCGCCCTGCCCTCCCACTTCACAGAACTCCACGTTGCGGCCATTATCTTTCTATTCTCCACCTTCGGCACTATGAACCCGAAACCGTCGAGGGTTTTCTTTATGTCTTTTTTCTTATATCCCAGGGAAACGGTCGCGGTCGAGACATAGGGGATTTTAAGGAGCTGTTGCGAAAGACCGGGGTCCATGTCCTTTAAAAACCCGGCGGTAATATATGCCGGCGTCGCGATGACGACGCTGTCGGCTTTTATGGCCGTAAATGACGGCTGGTTGGCCGTCGAGGTCGTCTGGTTAGCCGCTCCGCCCTCCATTACGACCTCGTAGCAGTCATCCTTCTTCACGATACGGGAGACCGTTTCCCCTGTCCTGAAGGAAACGTCCTTCAAGCTTCCGACAAGCGCGTCAACAAGCTCGACAAGCCCGCCCCTGAGCGTCATGAACATCGTGACTTTTTCACCCGCTCCGCCCCCCGAGGTCTTGCGCATCGTCTTGATGCGGGCCAGCATCCCTCGTATGAGAGAGCCGTGGTCCCGCTCAAGCTCCACAAAACGCGGGAAGCTCGCCCGTATGCTCATGGTCTCAGGGTCTCCGGCGTGGACGCCGGCGACGAGCGGCTCCGCTATCTTCTCCAGCGCCTCGCGGCCGAGCCTCCTTCTGACGAAATCCGCGAGGGTCTCATCCCCGCCTTCCTTCCTCCGCGGGATGAAAAACTCCAACGCCATCCTCATCTTGCCGCGGAAGGTAAGAAGGCTGCTCGTAACGAGCGGGAGCATCCTCGTGGGCACCATGAGGATAACGCCTTCGGGCAGGAGGTGGAGCCTGCCGCCCGAGAAGACATAGGTCTTGCCCCTCGGTTTGGCCGTGGGCATAAGCCTTTCTCCCAGCCCGAGCCTCTTGCACAATTCCATGGCCCAGGGCTTCTCGGAGAGGAAACAGTCAGGACCTCCCTCGATAAGGAAGCCGTCTTTCTTCTCGGTTATTATATTCCCGCCGGGCCTTTCCCTTTTTTCTATCAGGGTTATCTCGACAGGAGCGTCCCCCTTAAGGCGCATGTGTTCACAAAGGTAATATGCCGTGGAAAGACCGGCAATGCCGCCGCCTATGATGACGACCCTCTGCCGGTTCACGGCCGCTCGTGCCTGCGGCGCAGGATTACGTCCGCCAGCATCTCCATGAATTTTTCCCGCGTATTGAGCGAAGGGGCTCTCGAAAACCCAAGCCCGAGGACCCGGGCCGCCTCTTTAAAAAAAATATCTATGTCATAGAGGGTTTCGATATGGTCGGACGTAAACCCCACGGGCACTATCAGGACGCCTTTTCTGCCCGTATCCTTTGCCTCTTTCATTACCTCCTCGACCCCGGGGCCGAGCCACTCGCCTCTGCGGCCTCTGCTCTGAAAGGCGAGCTTCCATTCGATATCAACCTTCTTCGCAACCTCCGCGATTGTTTCCCCGATCCTGTCCACGTAGGGGTCGTTTGCAATCAGATGGACCGGCAGGCTGTGGGCCGAAAATATGACGAGGGTGTCTTGCTTCGCGGAAAACTTTTCACATAAAAGGGCCTCGTTTACGGTCTCGACAACGGCCTCGATGTAAAGGGGGTGCGTATGCCAGCCCCCCATGAAATCCACACGGGGAACTCCGCCCGTCTCCTTCAGCGCCTCCTCCATTGCGCTACGGTATCCGCCGGTCGAGGCCGGGGTGGAGTGCGCAGACATGACGATTGCAGCCGCTTCGCTTACGCCCCTGTCCTTCATCTCCTTAACGGCGTCTTTTATGAAAGGCGGGGAGTTGAGCATCCCGACTGACACGGCGTAACGGTCGCCTTTTTTATTCAGCAGTTCCCCGAGCGCGCCGGCCTGGGCCTTCGTTATTTTTACGAGCGGCGAAGCGCCCCCTATGAGGCGGTACCTGCGTTTGGCGTCCTCTATAAGCTCGGGCCCGACATCCCCCCTCCCCTTGAAGACGTTCCTCACGAACGGCTCAACGCCGTCCATGGAATCGGCGCCGCCGAAGGCAAGGAGGATAACGCCGGTTGTGTCCGCGTTCGATGAGGCCATGCCTACGAACCCCTCGCGCTCAGCGTATGTACCATGTCCACGAGCGCCTTTACGTTTTCGACGGGAGTTCCGACGATTATGCCGTGGCCGAGGTTGAATATGTGGCCAAGTCTACCGCCCGCCATGTCGAGTATGGCCTTTGTCCTTTTCTCCATCTCGCCTAAAGGCCCGAAAAGCGCCACCGGGTCGAGGTTGCCCTGGATGGCTTTATCGTGGCCTATTATCTGCCACGCCTTATCGAGCCTCACCCGCCAGTCCACGCCCACCACGTCCCCGCCGGCCTCCTTCACGATGTCGAGGTACGTGCCGGTGTTCGTTGAAAAATTTATCACGGGCACGCCCTTTTTGACGCCTTCTATGGCCTTTTTCGTATAGGGCAGGACGAACTCCCTGTAATCGTCCGGGCCGAGGCATCCGGCCCAGCTGTCGAATATCTGCACGGCCTCGGCCCCGGCCTCTATCTGGGCGTTCAGGTAACGCCGCGTTATCTCGGTTATCTTTTCCATGAGCCTGTGCCAGAGACGGGGCTCTCCGTACATAAGCCCTTTCGTGTGTATGTAATTTTTCGACCCGCCCCCCTCGATTATGTAGCTCGCGAGCGTAAACGGCGCCCCTGAAAACCCTATGAGCGGGACCGCGCCCGAAAGCTCTTTTTTCACCATGCGTATGGCCTCAAGGAGATACCACACGTCGTTTTCGGGCTCTATGACGCGGACCGCGTCAATGTCCGCGGCGCCCCTTATTGGGTTATTTATGACCGGGCCTTCGTTCTTAGCGAACTCAAGCTCTATGCCCATGCCCTCGAGCGGAAGCAGTATGTCCGCGAATATTATCGCGGCGTCCACGTTGAGCCTGCGGACGGGCTGGAGCGTCACCTCGCAGGCAATCTCCGGGGTTCTGCACATATCGAGGAAGGAGTGCTTCGCCCTTATGTCCATGTACTCCTTCATGTAACGTCCGGCCTGGCGCATGAGCCATACCGGGGTGTAAGGGACGGGTTCCCTCCTGCACGCCTTCAAGAATACGTCGTTTTTCATACATCCCCTTTCAACCGGTTTTTTAAGGACTTTTGCCCGCCATCCGCCCCGGCCTTTGCTCGACGCCTTGAGCCTCGCGCCGTTGTAATTTTCCCTCAACGCTCGCAAGAATCCCTCTGAGCATGTTGACCTCTTTTCCCATGAGGGCCGACCTTCCGAAGAGCTTATGGAAATTCCTCATGATGCTTTTCAGCAGGAACTCTCCCCTCCTGGCCGCGTCCCCGTAGCCGAGTTTTTCTAAAACCCGCTCAAGGTGCGCGTACATCTCCTCCACCTCGTTTTTTGGAGCGGCCTTTATGGCCGCCTCCGGCGAGAGGCCGGCTCTAAAAAGCGCGTAGCATACCGCGAATACGGCGTGCGACAGGTTCAGCGAGGGGTATCCCGCGTGGGCCGGTATCTCCATGAGCATGTCGCACAGAGGCACCTCCTCGTTTTCAAGCCCCCGGTCCTCCCTGCCGAAAAGGATGGAGACCGCGTTCTTTTGGGCCAGCGCGACTATCCGGGGAACGGCCTCATCGAGGGTGAGCGTGGGATGGCGGATCCTGCCTTTCCTCCTCGTCGTGCCTATGACGACGGGGGAGCCTTTCACGGCCTCCCTGAGGCCGCGAAAGACCCTTGCCCCTAAAAGCGCGTCCCCGGCGTTGCAGGCAAAAGAAAACCCCTCGTCGTTTTTATATTCCGCCGGGTTTACGAGCACAAGGTTCTTAAGGCCGGTATTCTTGAGCACCCTTGCCGTTGAGCCGATATTGCCGGCGCTCTGCGGCTCGACGAGGACTATGCTTATGTTTTTCCTCAGGGCCTCGAAATGGGGGTTTTTATCTTCCATGCGCCCGTTTGAGTATCTCCCTTGCCGCGACCACGCCGCAGACGCTCGCCTGCACGATCCCCCTCGTAACCCCGGCGCCGTCCCCGGCCGCGAAGAGGTTCGCTATCTCGGTCTCCATCGCGGAGGTCAATCTAAGCCTCATGGAATAGAACTTGACCTCCACGCCGTAAAGGAGAGTTGCGTCCGTCTTTATCCCCGGACACATCCTGTCCATGACGTCGAGCATCTCTATGATGTCCGAGACGTAGCGGTACGGGATTACGAAGGAGAGGTCCCCCGGCGTTGCGTCATCGAGCGTCGGCTTCACGGGGTTTTCCCTCATCCTCTCAACGGTCGAGCGCCTTCCGCGCATGAGGTCCCCGAGCCTCTGCACTATTATCCCGTCTCCGAGGATGTTCGCGAGCGTTGCGATGTATTTCCCGTACGCTATGGGCTCGTGGAACGGCTCGGTAAAAAGCGTGGAGACCAGTATCGCGAAATTCGTGTTTTCGGATTTCCTGTTCGAGTAGCTGTGGCCGTTGACCGTGGAAAACCCCTCGTGCCTCTCCTTCACGACGAACCCGTACGGGTTCATGCAGATCGTCCTCACCGGGTCGTCGAACTTCCTGGAACGGTAGAGGAGCTTGGCCTCGTGCAGGACGTCGGTAAGGGGAGCCATCGCCAGGGCCGGGACCTCGACCCTCACCCCTATGTCAACCGGGTTTATCGCGGTATTGAGTCCCATGTCCCTTGCCGCCTTTTCAAGCCAGTGGCTTCCGCCCCTTCCGGGCGAGAGTATGACGAAATCCGAATAAAACTCGGCTCCGGCGACGGTCCTCACACCTTTTGCCTTTCCGCCCTCGACGATAATCTCCCGCACCTCGTCGTTGAAGCGCATCTCCACCCTGCCGTCGAGTTCGCTTCTCAGGTTTTTAAGCAGCTCCGCGCACCTGTCCGTGCCGAGATGCCTTATGGGAAAGGACACGAGCTTAAGTCCCACGTCCGTGGCGGCGTCCGCTATTCCCGCGACCTTGGTCCTGCTCAGGCCTTTGACCTCCCGCGGCGCGCCGAACCTGATATACAGTCCGTCAACATAATTGATAAGCCCGGCGAGCGTTGGGCCGTCGAGATATTCGCCTAAAAAGCCGCCCACCTCGGCGGATAGGTTGAGCTTGCCGTCGCTGAAGGCGCCGGCCCCTCCCCAGCCGTGAAAGAGGTCTTTCCTTTCCCTCTCGTGGAGGTCTTTCCCTCTTTCGACGAGCAGTGTCCTGAGCCCCTTTTCCATCGAAAGCTCTATGGCCGCGAATATGCCGGCCGGGCCGGCGCCGACGATTATGACGTCGTAGTTCACTCTTTAGAAACCTCCAAAGAAAGAGTCGTTGCTTCGGGGCTAACACCGCTTGCAATGACAAAGAAGGAGCCGAGGATATAAAGTATAACAGAATTATATCCGGCCTGAAACAGCTTTTTGGGGTGTGATGGGATTGGTGAGGGATGGTAAAAAGACCGGCAAGATAAAAGCCGGGTTTCCGGCTTTCGTCTCCCCCGGCTGCTAATTTTTCCGCGAACAGACGCTATCTTCTGAGCGCCATGGCCTCAAGGAGTCGTATCCTCTCCTCGATGGGCGGGTGGGTCGAAAAGAGCTTGAGAAGCGACCCTCCCGACAGAGGGCTGACTATGAACATGTGGGCCGTGGCCTCGTTCACGCCCTGCATCGGCAGCCTCTTGTTATAGTAGGCGAGCTTTCTCAGGCCGTCCGCAAGATACATGGGGTTGCCCGCTATATCCGCCCCGCCCCTGTCCGCGGCGTATTCCCTCGACCGGGATATGGCCATCTGTATCAGAAGCGCCGCTATCGGGGCCACGACCAGCATAAGAATAAAGGCCAGCGGGTTCCCGCCGCCCTCCCTGTCGTCCCTCCTTCCGCCGTACATCCCGAACCACATGGCCATGCGGGAAAGGTAGCTTATCGCGCCCGCGATGGTCGCGGCCACGGTGGCTATAAGGACGTCGCGGTTTTTTATGTGGGTGAGTTCATGCCCTATGACGCCTGAGAGTTCCTCCCTCGAAAGGAGCTTCATTATGCCGGTTGTGACTGCCACGGCCGAGTGCTCGGGGTTCCTGCCGGTCGCGAACGCGTTAGGTGTGTCGTTTTCCATCATATAGACCCTCGGCATGGGAAGCGAGGCCATTGTCGCGAGCCTCCTGACGATTGAAAAAAACTCGGGGGCCTCGGCCTCCGTGACCTCTTTCGCCCTGTACATGGCGAGCACTATCCTGTCGCTGAACCAGTAGGCGCCGAAGTTCATTATTCCGGCGAACGCAAGGCCGGTAATCGCGCCCTGCCTGCCCCCGAGACGTTCGCCTATGAATACGAAAAGGGCCGCCAGCGCGGCCAGAAGTATTACGGTCTTGAAATAATTCATATTATTAGTGCCTCCATTAATTATTTATATATCAGGTAAGCCCTGCCCCGCCGAGAAGCCCGCGGGGCCTGTGCGTCTTATTGCCCGGTTGCCTCAACCCGGGTTATATGCGGCCGGGGCCATTGACTCTCCGAGAAGGTCTTTTATGGCCTGACTTACGTCGTCTATCTCGACCCCGGTCTCAAGGCAGTAGCCGCGCGGGCGCTTGTTGACGATGGCTATCACGGGCAGCGGATACGCGTCCTGCACCCCGCTCGTCAAGTCCCTCTCGCACGCGACGGCTATGACGGCCGAGGGCCTAAGATCGTAGAGTTTGCGCCTTGCGACCGTGCCGCCGGTCAGCACGAAGAGATTTATATTGTAGCGCTCGGCGAGCGCCACCAGGCCCCCTATCTCGCATCTTCCGCACCCGACGCAGTTTTTAACGTCCCTTGTGACCTTTATCTTGCAGTTGTCGTACTGTATGCAGTGGGGCATGAGGATGACTATCCTGTCGGGGCTGAAGCGTTTTCCGCTCTTTATCATCTTGTTTATAAGGGCCTTTACCATGCGGTTATTCAAATCTATGAACGCCCTCTCTATCTTTATCCTCGGTATCTTCAAAAGCCCTCCGGCGAACACCATGAGCGGGAGGAAGAACTTCACCAACAGTCCCCTGAACCTGGGCGACGGGAATATCGAGCTACCCCTTATAAGGGCGATGGAAATCCCCAGCGCCCCGATGAGCACAAAGACCGCGACCCCTGAAAACAGCGCCCCGATTACGTACGGGAGCGCGGGGTGTATGTTTTTAAACCCCACGGTCGGGACGTACCAGAATATAAACCCGGCCCCTATCACCATAGCGGCAGAGGCGGCCATGAGCATGAGGAAAACGCCCCTGTTGGGCGTATAGGCCACGCTCTCGGCGCTGCCCTTCCATTCCTCTTCGTTGTTAAGCAAACCCCGATTCTTCGCCAAGCCTGTGCCCCCTCAGATATTGCGCGGCGCTCATGCGCCTTTTGCTCTCCGGCTGAAGTTCCGTTATTTTAAAAACGCCCTTTCCGCATTTGACCACGATCCCGTCGTCCGCCGCAAAAACAACGCCTCCGGGTTTTACGTCCCGCTTTTCCGAAATCCCTCTAAAGTCCGACAGCGCCTCTCCCCCGTGTATCTTGACGAGCCTGCCGTTAAGATGCGTATATGCGCCGGGCCAGGGGCTTAAGCCCCTTATGCGGTTTCTGATCTCGTCCGGGGAGAGGTTCCAGTCTATCCGCCCTTCCTCTTTTTTGAGCGCCGGGGCGTAGGTCGCCCTGGCGTTATCCTGCGGCTTCGGCGTAATCTTGCCGTCAAAAAGGAGCTTGAGCGTTTTAACGAGGACTCCCGCGCCTGAAACCGAAAGCCTCTCGCTCAATTCCCCGGCCGTTTCATCCGGGCCTATGCCGGCCTCTTCTTTAAGCAGCACCGGCCCGGTGTCCATGCCGCTGTCCATGAGCATGGTGCTTACGCCCGTTTTTTTATCCCCGTTCATTATGGCCCTGTTTATCGGGGCCGCCCCCCTGTAAGAGGGCAGTACCGACGCGTGGAGATTAACGCAACCCATCCGGGGGATGCGGAGGACCTCTAAAGGCAATATCTTACCGTATGCGACTACTACTATCAAGTCCGGAGCGAGCGAGGCGATCCTTTTGATGAAACCCCTGTCCCCTATGCTTGCCGGTTCGGAAACCTTGAGCCCGAGTTCGAGGGCGCACTGCTTTACGGGCGTGGGTGCCGCAATCCTACCGCGGCCAACGGGTTTTTCCGGCCGCGTCACGACCTCCATGATATCGAACCCGGCCTCGACCAAGGCCTTTAAAGACGGGACCGCGAACCAAGGCGTGCCCATGAACACGATCCGGTGGGGGATGTCATACGCCATAGTTTCCTGTTGCTTGGCGGGAATGAACCTCCCCGCAGCTTGGCTTTGGGGTATCGAAGACTTTTATGCTGAAAAAGTCAACCAACCGGCCTCGCCGGTCTCGAAGCCAAGCTTCGGGGAATTAAACCCCGAACGGGGATTAAACAGCCTCCGCGGCCATGGCCTTTCTGTATTTTCTGACAAGAAGCTCCCTCTTCAGGCGGCTCAACCTGTCTATGAAGAGCACGCCGTCAAGATGGTCTATCTCGTGCTGGAGCGCTATCGCGGGCAATCCCCCGGCTTTCATCTCAAAGCCCCTGCCATCGGCATCCAGCGCCCTTATAGTCACCTCCGCCGCCCTTACTACGTCGGCCGTAATCCCCGGAAGACTTAAGCACCCTTCCTCGTACTCAATCTCGCCGCCGGAAGCGACTATCTCCGGGTTTATGAGTTTAAGGAGCACTCTCTCCCGCTCTTCCAGCTCCTCGCAAATATCCTCGTTCACGCCGATAAGCGGGACGTCCAACACGACGACTCTTTTGTCCACGCCCACCTGTGTCGCGGCAAGACCAACCCCCTTTGCGCGACGCATGGTCTCCACCATGTCCTCAACGAGCCTCCTCACCGAGGAGTCCACCCTCTCCACCCTTGAGGCCTTCTTCCTCAAAAACGGGTCGGGGTATTTGAGTATCTCAAACTCTGACATTGTTTTCTCTGCCGATGTTTATCTATGGAAACTCTGATTAATTCTCTTTTTGTCATTGCGAGCCGCGTTTTTGCGGCGAAGCAATCTCGTAACTCACTGATTTGCCTATAGGACGAGATTGCTTCGCTGCGCTCGCAATGACGGGACCGGGAATTAATCAGACCTTCCCTTAAAATACTAACGGAGGATGCGTTCGTATGTCAAATTAAATTTATTTCATCATCCAGCCCCAGGGCCGGCCAGCCTGATGGAAGGTATGCGCGACAAATACTTGACAAAATTGATAAGGTATATTAAATTATTACAATGCGCCTGTAAACGGGACGCATTTTATCTGGCCGCCCATGCGGCAGGGGCGTAAAAATGAGATTAACGACAAAAGGCCAATATGCGGTAAGGGCTATGGTAAACCTTGCCTCGCACGGTAACGGCGCTCCTGTGGCGCTGAAGGACATATCAAGGGAGGAAGGCATATCGCTTGCCTATCTCGAACAGCTCTTCGCGAAACTCCGCAAGGGCGACATAGTAAGGAGCGTGCGCGGCCCCGGCGGCGGATACGTCCTTGCCCGGGACCCCTCGAAGATAAGCGTTGGAGAGGTCATAACCGTTGTGGAGGAACCGCTGAACCCGGTCGCGTGCCTTGATGTGGATTCCGAGAAATGCGCGCGGGCCGCGACCTGCATAACCCAGAACGTATGGAAGGGGCTCGGCGACAGGATGAGGGAGTTTTTGAATTCGATAAGCATACAGGACCTCATAATAGACATCGGCGCTCCCAGGGACGGCGGCGGGCGCGCCCAGGCGACGTGCGGCGGCAACAGCCGGTAATCCCGCGGTGCGGGTTTGATTTCTCGAAGCAATCTTCGAGTTGTTTAAACGATATTTCATGATACCCCGCAGTTTGGCTTTGGCGAGGTTCATTAAGGATAAGACCAAAGGAGGTTTTATTTGAAGAGGATATATTTCGACCATAACGCGACCACCCCGGTACAGGCAGAGGTCTTCGAGGCCATGTTGCCTTTCCTCAGAGACGAGTGGGGCAACCCCTCGAGCATCCACTGGGCCGGAAGGGCGCCCAGGAAGGCGGTTGAGGAGGCTCGCGATAAGGTATGCCGGTTTCTGAACTGTTCCGCGGCCGAGCTCATATTCACGAGTTCCGGCTCTGAAAGCGACAACCTCGCCATAAAGGGGACGGCATTCGCGAAAAAGTCAAAGGGCAATCACATAATCACCACAAAGGTCGAACACCCGGCCGTCCTCAATACCTGCAAGTACCTCGAAAGGGAGGGCTTCGAGGTCACCTATCTCGGTGTTGACGCCGACGGCATGCTGAGCCTGGACGAACTCAGGGCCGCCATAAGGCCCCAGACGATACTCATAACGATAATGTACGTCAATAACGAAACAGGCGTTATCTTCCCGGTGGACGAGATAGGCAAGATTGCCGAGGTTCACGCGGTGACGTTCCACACGGACGCGGTGCAGGCCGCCGGCAAGCTTCCCCTTGACGTGAAGCTGTTGAGGTGCGACCTTTTGAGCATCTCAGGACACAAGCTCTACGCGCCAAAGGGCGTGGGCGCGCTCTACGTCAAAAAGGGGGCGAGGCTTATCCCCCTTATCCACGGCGGCCACCACGAAAGGAATCGCAGGGGCGGCACGGAAAACGTAAGCGGCATCGCCGGGCTGGGTCGCGCCTGCGAGATAGCCGCAAGGGATATGGATAAAGAAACGGAGCGTCTTGGAAGACTTAAACACCGGCTGGAGCGCGGGCTTATGGACAGGATACCGCACGTAAAGCTGAACGGACATTCTGAAAAGAGGATAGCCAACACCGCCAATCTGAGTTTCGAGTTCGTCGAGGGGGAAAGCCTGCTCCTGAACCTCGATATGATAGGTATCGCCGCCTCAAGCGGTTCCGCGTGCACATCGGGTTCGCTCGAGCCTTCCCACGTGCTCGTCTCCATGGGCCTTACCCCGGAGATTTCGCACGGCTCGGTGAGGTTCAGCCTCGGCAGGGCCAATACGGAGGAGGAAGTTGATTACCTTATAGAAAAGATGCCGCCCATTGTCGAGAGGATGAGAGGCATGTCCCCGCTCTGGAATGAGGCCGAGAAAAAAGGGGCATTGATAGACTTTGAGAAAAAGAGCTGCTGATTACAAACGGAGGGCTTTGAGAACCCCCATCAGATATAGGCGATAACCGGTTCGTTCTAAAGGCAAAACACCGAATAACGGAAGGAAAGAGGGGAATATGTACAGTGAAAAAGTAATGGACCATTTCTCAAACCCCCGCAACGTCGGCGAGCTCGAAAATCCGAGCGGCGTTGGCACGGTCGGCAACCCGGCCTGCGGCGATATAATGAAGCTGACCATAAAGGTCGAAAACGACAGGATAACGGACGTCAAGTTCAAGACCTTCGGCTGCGGGGCCGCCATTGCCACCAGTTCCATGGTGACGGAACTGGTGAAGGGCAAGTCGCTGGATGAGGCCGAGAAGATATCCAATTCCACGGTGGCCGAAGCCCTCGATGGACTGCCGCCGGTAAAGATGCACTGTTCTAACCTCGCGGCCGACGCCCTGCATGCCGCGATAGAGGATTACAGGGGTAAACTGAAGGCGTAACGCCGGCGCGTTTGAGCCTGCCTCCGGGTTTGTGCATCATGGGTATAGGGTATCTATCCGGGGGGCGGATGGGAATGAACCTCCCCGCAACTTGGCTTTGGGGTATCGAAGACTTTTATGCTGAAAAAGTCTCGAAGCAAATTTCGGGGAATTAAACCCCGAACGGGGATTAAAAAAGAGTTTATGGTATAATCTTCCGGCGGGCAAAAGCCCGCCTCTTTTTTATGGGAAGGATCACCGTCGAGGACGGCTGGTTGGCCGTCGAGGACGGAGTGCCGGCCGTCGAGGACGGCTATCGAGTATGAGCCGGGAAAGGGTGTTTGTCGTCCGATGAACGGAAAAAAGGTGGTAGTTGCGATGAGCGGCGGGGTTGATTCCTCGACCGCGGCCGCGCTTTTAAAAGACCAGGGCTTTGAGGTCATAGGCATGTCCATGCAGCTCTGGGATTATTCGGAACGCGGGGCCCGGGACACGGCCGGAAGCTGCTGTTCTCTCGACGACGTCTACGACGCAAGAAGGGTCGCCGACACGCTCGATATACCGTTTTACGTGGTGAACATGGAGGAGGTCTTCTCAAGGGAGGTAGTTGATTATTTCGTCGGGAGTTACCTCAAGGGCTTTACCCCTAATCCCTGCATAAAGTGTAATGACGTCATGAAGTTCGACGTGCTGCTGCGCAAGAGCATGGAGATAGGGGCCGGCTATCTCGCTACCGGCCACTACGCGAGGATACGGAGGGAGGCCGGCGCATGCCGCCTCTTGAAGGCCGATGACGCGGCAAAGGACCAGTCGTATTTCCTTTTTACCATGACGCAGGATAGGTTGAAAAGGGTCCTTTTTCCGCTCGGCTCCCTTACAAAAGACGAGGTGAGGGGCTGCGCGAAAAAGTTCGGCCTCGGCGTTGCGGAAAAACGGGAGAGTCAGGAGATATGCTTTGTGGAGGACGGACATTACTCCGACCTTATCTCAACGAGGGCCGGCGCCCGGCATGCCTCTCGTCCGGGCGATATAGTGGACAGGCTCGGTGCCCCGCTCGGCTCTCACAACGGGCTTTTCAGATATACGATAGGGCAGAGAAGGGGGCTCGACATAAAAGACGGCCAAGGGCCGTACTACGTGGTCGGCATGGATCTCCCCGCAAACCGCCTGATAGTGGGAAAGGAGGATGAACTCCTCTCACGCGGGCTTTTAGCGAACGGGGTGACATGGATAACGGACGGCCCCGAGGACGGGGAGGGCGTTGACGTAAAGATACGCTACAGGCACGAGCCGGCCCGGGCTGTTATTTCGCGCCGGGGCAACGACGTTCGGGTTATGTTTTCAACCCCGCAGAAATCCGTAACGCCCGGGCAGGCCGCGGTGTTTTACCGGGGGGAGGAGGTCCTGGGGGGCGGATGGATAGAGAGGGCGATAGGGTGATGGAAAAACGAGATACATCCGCCGGCCCCTGGCGGGGCAAGGTTGCCGTAACCACTCTCGGATGCCGGGTAAACCAGTACGACTCATCCGCGATAGAGGATCGCCTGACGGAGGAGGGTTTCTCCACCGTGCCTTTTTCCCCGGCGGCGGACGCGTATATCATCAATACGTGCACGGTCACGGGCAGGACCGACAATCAATCGCGCCAGCTCATCCGCATGGCGCGGCGGATGAACCCCTCTTCCATCGTCATCGTCACGGGCTGTTACGCGCAGGTGTCTCCCCGGGATGTGGCCGCCATCGAAGGGGTTGACTATATACTCGGAAACCCGGAAAAAGACCTTGCCGTCGAGTGCATAAAAAAAGGAAGGCCCCCGTCCGGCCCGGTCAGCATCGTCGGCCAGTGGCAAAGGGGCGTTCCCCTTGGGCTCAGGGCCGCCATCCCGCGCGCAAGGACAAGGGCCAACCTGAAGGTGCAGGACGGGTGCGACATGGCATGCTCATACTGCGCGATACCCATGGCCAGGGGTTTTTCAAAGAGCGTGGCGCATCCCGATATTCTAAGGGAGATAGAGGCTCTCGTTGAAAGAGGGTTCAGGGAGATTATCCTTACCGGCGTACACCTCGGCGCGTATGGGGCCGACTTAAGCCCTAAACTTACTTTAGCCGCCCTTGTAAGGGAGATTGAAAAAAGAAATTATCCCTGCCGGTTCAGGCTCAGCTCGCTCGACCCGGACGAGGTCACCGATGAACTCATAGAGATACTCGCCGGGGCCTCGTCCGTATGCAACCACCTGCACCTGCCCCTCCAGAGCGGGGACGACGGGATATTGAAGCTTATGAGGCGGCCGTACACGGCCGGCCGTTTCAGAGATACGGTTCTTAAGCTCCATGAAAAAGTCCGGGGGATTTCCATAGGCGCCGACGTCATGGCCGGGTTTCCGGGCGAGGGGGAGGAGGAATTCGCAAACACGTATAATCTGATAAGGGATCTGCCGGTATCCTATCTCCACATATTCCCGTATTCAAGGCGAAAGGGCACGCCCGCGTCGGCATACCCGTTCGCTCTCGACCCCGGTGAAATAAGGACGCGCTGCGACGCGCTCCGCGAACTGGACGGACGGAAAAGGGAGGAATTCTACGCAAGCTTTCTCTCCGAGGAAATGGACGTCCTCGTCGAGGGGCGGAGGGACAGGAAGACCGGGCTTTTAAAAGGCAGGACGCGGAACTACATCCCGGTCCTCATCGAAGGTGACGACGGGTTGAAGACAAGGGAAGTAAAGGCGCGTCTTTATAAGGTCACGGAAACCGGCGTGGCCGGCTGGTTGGCCGTCGAGGCCGGCTGGTTGGCCGTAGAGACCGGCCGTTTGGCCGTCGAGACCGGCTGGTTGGCCGCAATGCCCGGAAAGACATGAAAAGGGAAGCCCTGCTTAAAAAATTCAAAGAAGGCCTGGCTTTTGCCTTCAAAGACCAGTCGCTCGCGGAGGCCGTTTTTGTCCATACCTCGTATCTGAACGAGAAGGAGGGGCGAGGGCTTAGATCCAACGAGAGGCTCGAGTTCCTCGGGGACGCGGTACTGTCCTCTGCCGTAAGCCATCTCCTGTTCGAAAGGTTCCCGGATATGAACGAAGGTGAGATGACCGCCATAAGGGCGAGGCTCATAAACAGGAGAACCCTTGCGATGCTTTCAAAGGAACTGGGCCTGGGGCCGCTCATGCTCCTGGGCAAGGGGGAGCGCGCCGGCGGCGGGGCTGAAAACCCGACGATACTTTCGGACGCGTTCGAGGCCCTTATCGCGGCGGCTTATATGGACCAAGGCTATCCCGCGGTTTTTTCGTTCGTAAAAGGCGTTTTTACTCCTCTTATGGAGGCGTCTTCCATTGGGTCCGGGCATTTTGATTTCAAGCCGCGGCTTCAGGAACTCGCGCAGAGGCATTTTAAAGAGGCGCCGGTTTACAGGCTCGTCAAGGAGACCGGGCCGGCGCACCGCAGGCTCTTTTCGGTAGAGGCCGTTATCGCCGGTACGGTTTTGGGCAGGGCCGCGGGGACGACCAAAAAGGACGCGGAACAGCTCTCGGCGCGCCAGGCCCTGGAGACCCTTAAACAGAGGGGTTACGAGATATGATCCATGGCGCGTAAAAAACAGCTCATAATCCCGGTCTTCATACCCTTCGGTGGATGTCCGCACCGCTGCATTTTCTGCGATCAGGAGGGCATAACAGGCGCATCAACCCTGCCGGCGAACGCGGACGTCGTCCGTACGGTCGAAAGGTATCTGGCGACATGGAACGATGGAAACCGGGGGAGGAGCAACATGAAAAAGGAGATAGCGTTTTACGGCGGGAGTTTTACCGCCCTGCCGCCGGATGCGCAGGAGGGGTATCTGAAGACGGCCCATGGATTTGTCTTAAGCGGCAGGGTGGATTCTCTTCGCGTCTCGACGCGGCCCGACTGCATAAGCCGGGATTCCCTTCGCCTTTTGAAACGCTACGGAGCCGGGACAATCGAACTCGGCGTCCAGTCGCTTTCGGACGAGGTGCTGAGGCTTTCGGGCAGGGGCCATACTTCTTGCGATACGGTAAGGGCCGTTGCCATGATAAAACTTTCCGGCATGAGGGTGGGTATGCAGCTCATGCCGGGCCTGCCGGGAGATACCGAGGACTCCATAGTGGAGACCGCGGAGAAGGCCGTCGGGTTGAGGCCCGACCTTGTGAGGCTTTACCCGACACTCGTGATAAAAGACACGCCCCTCCACAAAATGTATCTCGACGGCAGATATGCGCCGTGGGGCCTCGGTGAAATGGTCGGCGTTTTAAGGAGAGTCCTTGCCCTTTTTGAGGAGGCCGGGATACCGGTTGCGCGGGTGGGGCTTCACCCGTCAGGGGAACTCGAGAGGTCCATTGTGGCCGGGCCGTATCATCCGTCGTTGAGGGCCTTCGTAAAGCAGGGTAATGGGAAGACCCGAGATGCCGTTATTGCCGAAGGAGCGGGCCGTTAACCCCTGACGGGATGCGGAAAAACCCCGTCCCTGCGGCGGTAAATTGCAAAAATCGCCTGTTTTTGTTATTCTATTCTACTATGTTGAGAGATTTTCCGCTTCAGGTAAGGATAGAGAACACCAACCTCTGCAACGCCTTCTGCACGATGTGTCCGCGCGAGCAGCTCTCAAGGCCGCGCGGGACCATGGACATGCCCCTTTATACCAGGGTCGTAAGGGAACTCGCCTCGGGGGGCATTAAGGAACTCCATCTGCAGGGATACGGCGAGCCGTTCATAGACAAGACCATAATAGAAAAGATAAGGCTCGCGAAGGAGTGCGCCGTACCGTATACGTTCATGGTGACGAACGCCTCCCTCCTTACCGAATCCGTATGCAGGGAGCTTCTCGACTCGGGGCTCGATAAGCTCAAGATAAGCTTTTACGGCCTGACGAAAGGAGAATACGAGAGCGTGCACAGGGGGCTGTCATTTGAAGAGGTTGCGAGGAACGTGGAGGGGCTTGTAAGGCTCAAAAAAAAGCTCGGACGGAAAACCCCGGTCATATCCTTGAAATACATCGGTAAGTTCTCCAAGTTCCTGCTCTTCACCTTCCGGTGGGGTTTAAAGACCCAGGTCTCCTACGCGAGGCTCCACAACTACGGCTACGGGAGGAAGTTCAACGACCCGAAAACAAATAAAAAGAACCGCACCTGTCCCATAGTCACCAGGCCCATAATGCAGGTGTTGTGGGACGGGCTGGTCGTGCCGTGCTGTTACGATTTCGACGGCAGGATGGTTTTAGGAGACCTGTCCAGGCAGTCCGTCCGCGAGGTCTGGAACGGCGAGAGGTACGGTAGGTTCAGGGAGATACACAGGAAAAGGGAATATGCGAAACTGTCCGTGTGTCTCCATTGCGACAAACTGAGATGACAAGCGGCGCCCCTAATATCCTTATAGTCAAGTATTCGTCCCTCGGGGACGTCGTCAACGCCGTCCCGGCCGTAAACCTCTTGAGGCGCGAGCGCCCGAAGGCGCTGGTTTACTGGCTCCTCAGAAAAGAATACGCGGGCCTGATCTCCGCAAACCCCTGCGTGGACGGGGTTATCGTCTACGAAAGGGGAGGGTTCCGCGACGTCGTGAAAAAGATACGCGCGCTTAAAATAGACGTTGCCATTGACCTTCAGGGGCTTTTTAAAAGCGGGCTCATAGGGTATCTGTCCGGCGCGAAGACGCGGGTGTCGTTTCCCCACACGAGGGAGGGAAGTTCCGTTTTCTACACGCAGAGGCTTGGGCTTAAAAGGGAGGGCGTCCACGCCGTCATGGAAAACCTCTCCGTCATAGAGGAGTTTACAGGCAAAAGATGCGGCAGCGGGCATGTATCCGGCATTTCTTTAAACGGCGCGGCCACGGAAAAGGCGGCCCTCCTTATTGGAGGCGGGGTTCCCTTTGTGGCGGTCTCCCCGACATCGAGGTGGCGGACCAAGATGTGGGGGCAGGGTGCGTTTACGAGCCTCGCGGACATGCTGATAGAGAACTCCGGCGTGCGGGTGTTTTTCACCGGCGCGGACAGCGACCGCGGATATATAGAGGGCATACTGAAAGGGATGAAACACCAGGCGATAAACCTTGCCGGCAGGACGGATCTGAAGACGCTGGCCGGGGTTTTCAGGGCCGCGAGGCTTGTCGTGAGCTGTGATTCAGGCTCCATGCATCTGGCGTCAGCCGTGGGAGCGCCCGTTGTGGCCGTTTTCGGCCCGACCGACCCGCGCTATACGGGGCCTTTTGGAAAGAACTCGCTCGTCGTTACCGCGCCCGTTGACTGCTCGCCCTGCCGCAAAAGGAACTGCGGCGATATGAAGTGCATGGCCCGTGTCACCCCTGAGATGGTCTTTGACGGGGCGAGGAGGTTCCTTGGTGAAAAATATGAGCGCGCTTAAGGGGATATTTTATAAGGCCGGCGTAAGGGCCGGGAGGTACGGCCTGCCGGTCGTTGAGGGGCTCGGCGTTTTCAGGTTCCCCCGCGTCGTGAGGGTCGAGTCAACGGACATATGCAACGCGAGCTGCACCACCTGCACGCGGGAGATGATGACAAGGGCTGAGGGCGTCATGGACATGGGCCTTTACAAAAAGATAGTTGACGAATGCGGCCTGCATAAACTGAAGGCCATCCATCTCCATAACTTCGGCGAGCCCCTGATGGACAAATTCCTCTTTGAGAGGATTAAGTACGCGGGAGAAAAGGGGATAGCGACGAAGCTTTTTTCCAACTTTTCGCTCCTCGACGAGGATAAGGCGAAAAAACTCGTGGCCTCGGGATTGGGCATGATAAAGGTGAGCATAGACGGGAACTCGAAAGAGACGTTCGAGACGATAAGGAGGGGGATAAAGTTCGATCGCGTCGTTCGGAACATAGAAACGCTCATAGACGTAAGGCGAAAGTCAGCTTCAAAAACCCCCAGGATAGGGCTCGTCTTCGTCGAGACCGAGAAGAACCGTTTTGAGAGGGAGGCCTTTGTCAAAAGGTGGAAGGGAAGGGTTGATTCAATCCACATAAGCTCTTACCACAACTGGGGCGGCTCTCTCGACTCAAGCCGCGCCATGGAAACGAGAGGGCTTCCCTGCCTGAGGATCTGGCGGACCTTCACGGTATTGTGGAACGGGGACGCGGCGCTTTGCTGCATGGACTACGACGGCAAGGTGATACTGGGGAACGTGAAAAAAGACACCATCTCGGCCATATTCAACGGAGAGAAACTCAGGAAAATAAGAGAGTATCATTTAAGGGGAGAGTTCAACAGGATACCGATATGCCTCAGGTGCGAGGCGCGGAGATAGGTCGCGCTGAAAAACGCATGGCCCGTTTCGCCGGCATCCCCATCTAAACATTTGTAATCCTGCCGGTTTTTGTGATAAATTATCGCATTATTTAAAAAATCCAACTAAAAATCCAATACGATGCGCCCTTCCGCGGATATAAAGAGGATTCTCATGCGCGTCCCCAACTGGATCGGGGACGCGGTTCTGTGCGAGCCTGCCCTGAGGGCATTGAAGGGGCTTTATCCGTCGGCCGAGATAATTGCGCTCGCAAAACCGCGGGTTGCCCCTGTTTTCGAGAATAACCCCGTCCTTTCCGGTATAATGGTGTATGACGTAGAGTCTACACACGCGGGCTACGGCGGGCTCTTGAGGCTCAGCCGGAGGTTGAGGGCTGAAAAATTCGACATGGCCGTTCTTTTTCAAAACGCGTTCGAGGCCGCGCTCATAGCGTATCTGGCGCGTATACCGGAGAGGATAGGGTATGCGAGGGACTTAAGGACTCCGCTCCTTACCGGCCGTGTCGAACTGACCGGGGAAATAAAAAAAGAGCATCAGGTTTTTTATTACCTCAATATAATAAAGGAACTCGGCGGGAAGACCCCGGTCTTATCACCCTACCCTCCAACGTGCGCCGAGAAGGAGATCTTCCCTGAGATCCGCCTGAGGGACGCGGAGATACGCGGCGCGCAAGGGTTCCTCGAAAACAAAGGGTTCGGGGGCGGAGAATTTCTTTTCGGCGTGAGTCCGGGCGCGAGCTACGGCCCGGCGAAGAGATGGGGCGTCGGAGGGTTCAGGGAGGTAATAGAGAGGCTTTCAAAGGACACTGACTCCGCAGCCGTGATATTCGGCGGAAAGGACGATGAGGAGGTCTGCCGCGAACTCTCGGGGAATCTGAAGGTCAGACACCTTAACCTTGCCGGCAGAACCAGCCTGAGGGAGTTTATCGCGCTCGCCGCCCGGATGAGGTTTTTCATAACGAACGACTCGGGCCCCATGCACGTCGCGGCCGCCCTCGGGGTGCCGACCGTGGCCATATTCGGCTCTACCGAGCCGATGATGACCGGCCCGCTCGGGAAAAGGACCGAGGTCATCAGGAAAAAGGTCGAGTGCAGCCCGTGTTTTAAAAAAGAGTGTCCTTACGGGCATTACAAATGCATGAGCGCGATAAACCCTGATGAGGTGTATGCGGCCTCCAGGGCGTTTTTTACGGAGGCGGCTTAGCAGGTGAGTATGGCTGTGGCGGTGTTTCTCGACAGGGACGGCACGATAAACGAGGATACGGGCTACATCGGGCGTCCCGAAGAAGTGGCGCTTATCGTTGGCGCGGCCGGCGCCGTAAAGATGTTTAACAACGCGGGCATAAAGGTCTTTATCATAACGAATCAGTCCGGGGTGGGCAGGGGGTATTTCCCCTCGGAGACCCTTGAGGCCGTAAACCGGAGAGTCGTTGAGCTTTTGAGGCTTGAAGGCGCCGGCGTTGATGGGATATACTGTTGTCCGCACCGCCCCGAAGACGCATGCCCGTGCAGAAAGCCCGCAACCGGCCTTATAAGCCGCGCCGTTCGGGAGCACGGCGTGGATCCCTCAGGCTCATACGTCGTCGGGGATAAGGCGACCGACATAGGGCTCGCAAGGAATATCGGCGCAAAAGGGATACTGGTTTTGACGGGCAAGGGCAAAGAGGAACTCGGAAAACTTCCAACCCCGCCCGATTACGTGGCCGCGGACATGAGGGATGCGGCCGGGTGGATAATAAAAAGATGCGGGCAGGGGCCGGTTGTTTGAATAGAAAAACCCTCCCGCGATACCGGATATATGCTGGATACCCTGACGGGCCTCGATACCCGGCTTTTTTTTATACTGAACGGCTCGGTCGTAAACCCGGCCTTTGACGGGCTCTTTTTTCTGCTCACGAAAAAGCCCATCCTTACGGCAATCGCCGCGGCGGTCTGGGCCTTCGCGTTTTTTGTCGGCTCCGGCAGGACCCGGTGGTTTTTGCTTTTAGGCGTCATCGCCTTCGCGGCGGACGACCTCATCGTGTATGCGCTGAAGAACGCGTTTGCGAGGGTAAGGCCGTGCCACTTTTTAGGAGGCGTGAGGCTCATTACGGAATGCCCGGAGTCCTATTCGTTCCCCTCAAGGCACGCCTCCGGACTTTTTTCGTTGAGCGTGACGCTGGTCCTCGGGCTTAAAAGATACCGCGTTCCTCTTCTGGCCGCGGCCTTTATGGTGGCCTTTTCGAGGGTCTATTCCGGCGTGCACTATCCCGGGGACGTTCTGGCCGGCGCGTTTTTGGGTTCGGCGGTCGCTTTCGCGGTTTATTTCATAGACAGGCGATATCAGCCCGGTTTTTTCGGAAGGATAAAAAACTTTATAACACACAGGGAGGTCTGATTGGCCGAGAGCGTGTCCGTCGTAATACCGGTCTTCGAGGAAGAGGAGAGCCTGCCGCATCTTTACGGTTCCTTGAAAAAGGTGCTGGACGGGCTTAAGAGGCCTTACGAGATAGTCTTCGTGGACGACGGGAGCAGGGATAACTCCATGAAGGTCCTCGAGGCCATGCAGGGGAAAGACCCTAACGTGGTCGTGGTGTCCTTCAGGAGGAACTTCGGCCAGACCGCGGCCATGGCCGCCGGGTTCGATTATTCAAAGGGGGATATCGTCATTACCATGGACGCGGACATGCAGAACGACCCGGCCGACATCCCGCTCCTCCTCGATAAGATAAAAGACCACGACGTGGTGAGCGGCTGGAGGAAGGAGAGGAAGGACCCTTTCTTTACGCGCAGGCTCCCCTCCATGATAGCCAACGGGCTGATATCAGCGGTGACCGGGGTAAAGCTCCATGACTACGGCTGCACGCTCAAGGCGTACAGGAGAGAGGTCGTGGAAAACATAAAGCTCTACGGCGAGATGCACCGTTTCATACCGGCCATCGCGAGCTGGGTGGGGGCCCGTATAACCGAGGCCGAAACCCGCCACCACCCGCGCAGGTACGGCCGCTCCAAGTACGGCATATCGAGGACCATAAGGGTCATCCTCGATCTGATTACGGTAAAGTTCCTCCAGAGCTTTTCAACGCGCCCCATCCACGCGTTCGGCCCGCCGGGGCTTTTGATGGGGGCCGGGGGGTTCCTGATATCGCTCTACCTGACTTACGAAAAACTCGCGCTGGGGCATTCGCTCGAGGGCAGACCGCTGCTTTTGCTCGCGGTGCTCCTCATGATACTCGGGGTGCAGCTCATAGTCATGGGGCTTTTGGGAGAGATGCTCGCCAGGGTCTATCACGAGTCCCAGGGTAAACCCATCTTCGTGGTGAAAAAAGTGCTCGGCAGACCCGCGGGGGGGCGGTGAAGGAATATCTCGCATGCGCAAATGCGGCTCAGGCGAAGACGCCGCCCATAACGCCCGCAGCGGCGTTCGTAAGCAGTATGGAAGCCCGCCGCAGATGGTGAAGAAATGGCTCATGCCCATACTGAAGGTCGCGGTAAGCGTTCTCATCCTCTACGCGCTTTTCAGGAACGTTGACCCGCGGCTCCTCTGGAGGACGTTTTCTTCGGTAAGCCCGTGGGCCATCGCGCTTGCGGCGGTCATCTACGTCATCGCGCAGAGCCTCTCGACATGGCGCTGGGCGACTATATTGAGGGAAGACGTTACAATAACGTATAAAGACCTTCTCTCGATATATTTCATAGGGATGTTCTTCAACAACTTCCTCCCCACGATAGTCGGTGGGGATATCGTAAAGGGTTATTACCTGTACAGGAAGACGGATAGGGCCGAGGTCGCCTTTGCCTCCATCTTCATGGACAGGTATTCGGGTTTCGCGGCCCTCATGGCCATAACCCTCGTCGCGCTTCTTGTCGGCTGGAGGGTCGTCTACTCCATCGGCGGGGCCGGGCTTATCGCGGTTTTTTTCCTGCTCATAGGCGGGTTTACCGGCGCAAGTCTTTTTATGTGGTCTGAGGGCCTCCACAGCCGGCTTGTAAGCGTGCTGGGAAAGATCCGGCTTTTCGGGTTCAATGAGAAGATAGACAGGTTCTACGGGGTTTTCATGAGTTACAGGGGGAGGCGCGGGGTGCTCGCGAGGGTTTTTGCCTTTTCCCTCATAATCCAGGCGGGCGTGATAGCGGCTTATTTCATCCTCGGGGCCGCAATGGGCATGGACGTCCCGGCGGGTTATTTTTTCCTCTTTATCCCGCTCGCCACAAGCGCCTCCATGATACCTTTTTCGCTTTCCGGCCTCGGCATACGGGAGGGCGTGCTGGTGTTCCTTTTCACGAGGGCCGGGGCCAGCGCCGAGGCGGCCCTCGGCATGGGGCTTATGTGGTTTTTTATCGCGGCGGTCGTAAGCACGTATGGCGCGTTTGAGTACATGAAGGCCGGGGGGCGGAAAAATTCAGCAGCCTGTTAGACGAAAACTCTTCGGGAGGTTTATATGACGGTAGACAGCGAGCTCCTTTCCATTCTCGTATGCCCGGCCTGCAAGGGCGGGATAAAACTCAATGACGCGGAGACCGGCATTGTATGCGAAAAGTGCAGGCTCCTTTTCCCCGTGGAGGACGGCATACCCGTTATGATGATAGAGGAGGCGAAACCCCTCGGGCGGTAGCGGCATATGGCGAAGGAAGGGTTTTGGTGAGAGTGGATTTCCTGGCCTATATCGCATGCAGGACGTTCGTATGGTTCGTAAACCTTCTGCCACTTTCCGCGGCCCTGAGGCTCGGCAACGCCATAGGAGGGGCCGCCTTCAGGCTCCACGGAGCGCGCAGACGGATGGTCGCGGATAACATCATGAAGGCATTCGGCCCTCAAATGACCTCAGCCGGCGCGCTTGCCATCGCCGCTTCGTTTTACAGGAACCTCGGCGCAAGCCTCGTCGAATTCGCGAGGATTGAAAGGCTCGATAGAGCTTACGTAGACTTAAACGTAACCTTCGAGGGGCTTGAGCACGCGGACAGGGAGCTTAAAAAAGGCAAAGGGGTTGTCTTCCTGAGCGCGCACTTCGGCAACTGGGAGCTTCTTAACGCCTCTCTGGCCCTTAAGGGATACCCGGTTAACGCGGTGGTGCGGCCGCTGGACAATCCATACATGGACGATTATATAGAACGGCTCAGGACCAGGTTCGGCGGCTCGGTCATAGGGAAGAAAAACGCGGTCAGGAAGATGATGGGCGTGCTGAACCGAAACGGCATACTCGGGATATTGCTCGACCAGAGGGCCTCGAGGAGGGACGGCGTCGAGGTGGATTTTTTCGGCCTTCCCGCGCGCACGAGCAAGGGGCTTGCCGCGATAGTCATGAAGACAGGCTCCGCCGTCATCCCGGTGTTCATACGCAGGGAGGGGGGGCTGAGGGGGGGGCTTAAGCACAGGGTCACGCTCAGGCCGCCTCTTGAGATTACCTCCACCGGCCTCAGGGAGGAGGCAATAAGGGAGAACACGCAGAGGTTTACCTCCGCCATAGAGGGATTCATCAGGCCCTACCCCTCCGAGTGGTTCTGGTTCCATTCGAGGTGGGAGAGAAGAAGGAAGAGGCAATCATAGCATGGCGGATCCGAAACCCGAAGGCGCGAAGGGATTCAGCTGGAGCACTTTTTACGGATACCGTAAGGAGATACGGAAGTTCTACCCATCGGTATACGGCCTCAGGATACGGAAGAAGCTCTTTGACGTGGTCATGGAGGAGGTTCTCTCCGGCGACAGGGTGCTGGACGTGGGCGCGTCCACCCGCAGCCTCGGCGAGAGGATACAGGCAAGGGCTCCGGCCGTCACGTATAAAACGATGGACATAGACAGGGCAGGCTCGCACGACTACTACAGCCTTGACGATATAAAGGAGAGGTTCAACCTGATAATACTTTCCGAGGTGATAGAGCACCTTGAGTTCAACGACGGGATAGGGCTCCTCAGGAGATTAAACGGCCTTCTTGCGCCGGGCGGAAAAATAATAATCTCAACCCCGAATATGCACCACCCGAACCGCTGGTGGGATTCTGACCACAGGACATCCTACAGGTATGACGAGATAGCCGGGGCGCTCGTGTGGACGGGTTATGAGATTAAAGGCATATACCGCATCTATAACGACCAGTTTGCAAGGCGTTTTGTAAGGCTTCACCTCATGGCGTGGCTGCACAGGTACCTGGACGTTGACTTCGCCACCTCCGTAGTCGTGGTAGCCGTAAAAAAATGAGGATCGCGCTGGTATCGAGGGGCTTTTCCCTCTCATGGGGCGGGGCGGAGAGGGTGGCTGTCAGCGTTGCCATGGAGCTTACCAGGGCCGGCCACGATGTCCATGTATATGCCGGCCGCGCAGAGGCCGCCGCGGCCCCCCCCGATGGAGTTACTCTCCACAGGGTTCCCTCCGGCGGCGCGTTTCCGTCGGCGATTAAGGTGCTGAGTTTCAACAGGAACTTAAGAGAGGGGCTCAATAGCGGAGGCTACGACGCGGTGTTGGGCCTCACCCAGGTTTTCCCTCTCGACGTGTATAGGGCAAGCGGCGGGGTTCACGCGCACTGGATGCGGCTGCGCTACCCCAACCGGCTGGCGCGCGCGCTTAAATACATGACCTCGCCGGTGCATCTCGCGGTCGTCTGGCTTGAAAAAAAGATTATGGAGCCGGGGAACCATCGGCTCATAATCGCCAACTCGAATCTCGTCAAAGGACACATCAAGGGTTATTTTAACGTCGCGGACGCCGACGTGAGGGTCGTCTATAACGGAGTTGACCGCGATGTCTTCAATCCGGGCGTTAAAAGATTCAGGGAGGAAGTAAGGCGCAGGCTCGGAGTCGGCGACGAAAGGGTGGTTGGGCTTTTCGTCTCCAACAACTGGGAGCGCAAGGGGCTTGCAACGGTTCTGAGGGCGCTCAGCCCCGGCGGCGGCGTTACGGTCGTGGTCGTCGGCAGGGGCAGAAAAGGCCGGTTTTCGAGGCTCGCGAAAAGGCTGGGGCTCGGAGGCGAATCGGTCGTATTCGCGGGGACGACCGAGAGGATAGAGGAGTTTTACGGGGCGGCCGATTTTTCCGTCCTGCCGACGCAGTACGACCCGTGCAGCAATACCTGTCTTGAGGCCATGGCCTGCGGCCTCCCGGTCGTTACCACGATGACAAACGGCGCCTCCGAACTCGTAACGCACGGAGAGAACGGCTTCGTGCTCGACGAGTGGGATGATGCGCGGACGCTTAAAGGGTTCTTAACGCAGCTTGCGGACGGGCGGACGAGGGAGCGTATGGGCGCAAAGGCGCACGAGGCCATGAGGGATTTTACGTGGGAGAGGACGGCGCGCGAGATTGCCGGCATCTGCGGAGAGGCTGTCGCAATCAAGCGCAAAAAAGGGGCAGGGCCGCGATGAGGATGGCCTTCCTTACGACACGCCTGGAAAAACCCAGCGCGCGGTACAGGTTCCTTCAGTATGTCCCGTATCTTGAAAAAAACGGGTTTTCGGTCGAGTCCTTCATCATCCCCCGTGGGCTCGCCGGAAGGCCGGGCCTTTTTAAATCCATGAGGGATTTTGACGTGGTGTTCCTCCAGCGCAAACTCCTCGGCGCAATCGAATGGATGTTGCTGAGAAGAAACGCAAAGAGGATAGTCTTTGACTTCGATGACGCCATAATGTTCAGGGATTCAAGAAAATCCGAAAAGTCCTCGGCCATGAGGATGAGGAGGTTCGCCAGGACTGTGGCGGGCGCGGATGCGGTCATAGCAGGCAACAGGTATCTTGGGGAATGGGCGCTTAAACACAACCCCAATACCTTCGAGGTCCCGACGTCCATAGACATGGAAAGGTATGTGCAAAAACGGCCTTCGCCGGACGATGGGGTGGTTACGCTCGGTTGGATAGGGAGCGCCGTAACGCTCCACTACATCGAAGGTATGAAGGAGGTATTTTGCGAGGCGCACAGGCAATTCCCGTCCACGCGGCTTAAGGTCGTGGCCGACAGGTTTTTTGACTGCGCGGACATGCCGGTTGTGAAAAAGCAGTGGAACTGGGACGAGGAGATCTCGGACCTCCACAGCTTTGACGTCGGGCTCATGCCCCTTACCGATGATGCGTGGTCGAGGGGGAAATGCGGCTTTAAGCTCCTGCAGTGCATGGCGGTCGGGGTTGCCTCCGTTGCCTCGCCCGTTGGCGTGAACTCCGAGATAATAAGGGACGGGGTGAACGGGTTTCTGGCGGCGAAAGACAACGACTGGATAAGGTGCCTAGGTCTCCTCATCAAGGACGCCTCTCTCAGAAAGCGCCTTGGCGTCGAGGCGAGAAAGACCGTTATAGAGAGGTATTCCGTTGAAAAAAACGCCCCGCGCATCATGGCCGTAATAAGGGCATCCATCGAGGCTGCAGCGCCCGGGCGGTAGGCCGTTTTTCGGCGGCGTATGGACGTCGGGAGATTCCCGCGTCCCCGAACCTCTTGTCTTGACTTCCCCTCCCATTTATAATATCTTATTTTTATTGCGAAAAACGCGTTATTCGAGGCATACGGCCTCCTTTAAAGGGGATGCCGGCAAAAGGATTAATGGCTGAAAATGCGATATCGGAAGGTTTTCGCGGGAAAGGTGGTTTGTCCGCCGCTCCCTCTCGTTTGAATTTACGGTACCACTGGGAACGTTACCGGAATTTAAAACTCAACCGAAAGGAGTTCAGGGAGCGCAAAACTCATCTCGAATCCTATCCCTCCATAGCCTATTTCGACGCGACCAACATCTGCCCGCTTTCCTGCCCGCTTTGTCCGACCGGGCAGAAGGACGGCGGTGCGCCGCGCGGGACAATGACCATGGAGACGTTCAAGCGCATCTATGACGAGGTTGGGCCGTATCTCTACGAGCTGCACCTTTACAACTGGGGCGAGCCGCTTTTGAACCGTGGCCTCGTGGACATGATCAGATACGCGAAAAAAGACTATAATCCCAACATCGTAATCTCCACCACCCTTTCGAAAATCCCGCGCGAATGGGCCCTTGAGGTGATGCGCTCCGGAGTTGACATGATAAGCGTTTCAATAGACGGGGCAACGCAGGAGACCTACGGTAAATACAGGGTGGGCGGCAGGTTCGACGAGGTCATCGGGACGCTGAGTTACATCTCTGGGGTCAAAAAGGCGGAGGGCCTCAAAAAGCCTCGTCTGAGGTGGCAGTTCATCCCGATGAAGCACAACGAAAAGGAGATAGAAGCCGCGCGCAAACGGGCCGCCGAGATAGGGGTCGAGTTCCGCACCCACCGCGTCAGGATAAACGTCAGTTCGTTTGATAACAAGGACTTAAGCTCGCTCGTCGCGGAGAACCGCGACTGGCTGCCTGAAAACCCCAAATACATACGCTACGGTAAAAAGCAGCAGAGGCCCGTCTGTAAATACCTGTGGGACAGGGTGGTGTTCAACTGGGACGGCTCGGTCGCGCCGTGCTGCAAGATATACAACCGCGCGGACAGTTTCGCTGAAGCGGTCAGGGGGGATTTTATGGAGATATGGAACGCAGCCTCCTACGTAAAGGCGAGGGAAATATTTAACGGAAAGCAGGCGGATAAAGGTTTCGTGTGCCAGCGGTGCGTTGACCACA
>JACRCI010000034.1 GCA_016219105.1 Deltaproteobacteria bacterium
GAGATGGTCATGCCCGGGGACAACATCAACTTCGAGGCCGAGCTCATAACGCCGATAGCCATGGAAGAGGGTCTGAGGTTCGCGGTGAGGGAAGGCGGAAGGACCGTGGGCGCCGGGGTCGTGACCAAGGTTATAGCGTAACCGGAGCGAACGCATAAAGGCATTTAAGGGAGACAAGAAGTTGGAAGGCCAGAGAATAAGGATACGGCTCAAGGCGTATGATCACAGGCTGCTCGACCGGTCCGTAAAAGACATAGTCGAAACCGCCAAAAGGACCGGCGCGAGCATAAAAGGCCCCATACCGCTGCCGACGCGGATATCGAAGTTCTGCGTCCTTCGGTCTCCGCACGTTGATAAGAAGAGCAGGGAACAGTTCGAGATACGGACGCACAAACGGCTCATGGACATAATCGAGCCGACGCAGCACACGGTGGACGCCCTTATGAGGCTTGATCTCCCGGCCGGCGTTGACGTTGAGATAAAACTCAGCGAGTAAGGGCGCGCTCGGAAGGTTCGTCCGGGACCGCGCGATATGGGGAACGGGATATTATGATAGAGGGATTGCTCGGGAAAAAAATTGGTATGACGCGTCTGTTCCTGGAGGGCGCGGACGTTCCCGTGACGGTCATAATGGCGGGACTGTGCCATGTGACCCAGAAAAAGACGAGGGAGAAGGACGGATACGACGCCGTCCAGATCGGCTTCGGGGAGAAAAAGAAGGAGCGCTCGACCCGTCCCATGAGAGGGCATTTTGAAAAGGCCGGCACCGCGTGTCTCAGCCGCTTGAGGGAGTTCAGGGGCTCCTCCCTCGACGAATTAAACCCGGGCCGCAAGATTGCCGCCTCAGAGGTCTTCAAGGTCGGCGACGTCGTTGACGTAACGGGCACAAGCAAGGGGAAGGGTTTTGCCGGCGTAATAAAGCGGTGGCATTTCAGAGGCGGCCCCAGGAGCCACGGCTCGATGATGAACCGCGCTCCGGGCTCCATAGGGTCGAGTTCATACCCATCCAGGGTCTTTAAGGGTATGAGGATGGGAGGCCATATGGGCATGAGGGAAGTGACCGTTCAGAACCTCAAGGTCGTCGGCATAAGGGATTCGGACAACGTTGTCATGGTCATGGGCGCGGTGCCGGGGCCTGTTAATAGTTTCGTCGTTATAAAGAAGGCCGAGAAGAAGAGATAATCCCTCACTGAGGGTTCGATTTCACGAAGCAAGCTTTTGAGATTTTTCAAACATTCAGGTCTTCGATACTCCGCAGTTTGGCTTTGGGGAGATTCATATAAAATGACGATAGACGTTTTGAATAAAGATGGGAAAAAGGTGTCGGAGATAGATCTCAAAGAGGGGCTCTTTGACGGCAGGGTTAATACCGCCCTTTTCTACGACATCGTGAAGATGCAGATGGCCTCGCGCCGCAAGGGATCGGCCTCGACCAAGACCAGGGGAGAGGTCAGCGGCGCAGGCCGCAAACTCTGGAGGCAGAAGGGCACCGGCAGGGCGCGGGTAGGCTCGATAAGGTCGCCCCTGTGGAGGCACGGAGGCACGGTCTTCGGCCCCCGTCCGAGGGATTATTCATACACCATGCCAAAGAGCGCCGTGACGAATGGATTGAAGTCGGCGTTACGGCACAAGATAAACGAAGGCAAGCTCAGGGTGTTCGATTCCTTCGGGATTTCCGAACCTAAAACCGCTCTTGTGGCCGACGCCATGAAGAAGGCCGGTTTGAGCAACGCCCTTATAGTAATTGACGGCGAAGACAAAAATTTGAGGCTTGCCGCGAGGAACCTCAAGGACTTTAAACTTTTGAGCGCCGGGGCGCTGAACGTATACGACATCCTGCGCTATGACGAACTCGTTATGACGAAGGCCGCGTTCGAGGCGGCCGTATCGAGGCTTGCGGGCCGTCAGAGGGACGGCTTGCGGGCAAAAGCAGGTAAGGGGGCCGCTCGGGCGCGGGAAGAGATATGAAGGACATTTACTCTATAATAAAGTCGCCGGTCATCACCGAGAAGGCCACGATGCTTATGGCCGCGGCCAACAGGGTCGCGTTTTGGGTTGACCCGGCCGCCAACAAACAGGATATAAAGACGGCCGTCGAGAAGATATTCAGCGTGAAGGTCGTCGGCGTCAATACCCACAGGGTGCCCGGCAAGACAAGGCGCATGGGAAGATTCGAGGGCAAGACCTGCCGCGTCAAAAAGAAGGCTTATATAACGCTCAAAGAGGGCGATAAGATAGGTATATTCGAGGGCGTTTAGAGCCAAAGTCCGCACGGATGCGGCAGCCTTGAGTTTAAGGCGGCGTTTTTAATTTAACGAAGAGAGTCATATGCCGGTAAAGTCATATAAACCCACTTCCCCCGGGATGAGGACAAGGACGACCCTGATCTTCGAGGGGATCGCGAAGAAAAGGCCTGAGAGGGCGCTCACGCTTCCCAAAAAGCGCATAAGCGGCCGCAACTCCGACGGACGCGTGACCGTGCGCTGGAGGGGCGGCGGGCACAAGAGGCTCTACAGGATAGTGGACTTCAAGAGGGACAAGCGCGGCATCCCGGCACGGGTAGAGGCCATAGAGTATGATCCCAACCGCACCTCGAACATCGCGCTTTTAAGCTACCTGGACGGAGAGAAAAGGTACATCCTCGCTCCCAACGGGCTTAAGGTCGGCGATACGGTCGTGGCCGGAGCGGACGCGGACATACGTCCCGGCAACGCGCTGCCGTTGAGCGCGATACCTGTGGGCACGTTCGTCCACTCCATAGAGATGAAATCAGGCAAGGGCGGCCAGCTCGTAAGATCGGCCGGCGGTTACGCCCAGCTGATGGCCAAGGAAGGCAGCCGCGCCACGATTAAGCTACCCTCCAGCGAGGTGAGGCTCGTGGGGCAGGACTGCTACGCCACGATAGGGCAGCTCGGCAATATTGACCATGAGAATATATCCATCGGCAAGGCCGGAAGAAACCGCTGGCTCGGAAGGATGCCCTCGGTAAGGGGCGTGGCCATGAACCCGGTTGACCATCCGCACGGCGGAGGAGAGGGCAAGAGCAAGGGCGGAAACCACCCATCGAGCCCGTGGGGCACTCCGACAAAGGGGTACAAGACCAGGAAAAAGACGAGGTATTCCGACAAGTTCATTGTTTCGAGAAGGAGGAAGTAAAGGTGCGTTCCTTAAAAAAGGGGCCTTTTGTGGATGCCCACCTCTTGAAAAAGATTCAGCAGGCCGAGGAATCAAGGTCGAAGAGGGTCATAAAGACCTGGTCCCGCAGGTCCATGATTATCCCGGAGATGGTAGGCTTCACCATGGCGGTGCATAACGGGAAGAAATTCATCCCCGTGTTCATAAGCGAGAACATGGTAGGGCATAAGCTCGGCGAGTTCTCGCCGACCAGGACTTTTCATGCCCATTCCGGGATTAAGAAGACGAAGGTAGAGGGAAGGGTTTAGTTGAAAATGGAAGTCAGGGCCGTTTCCAAATACGTAAAGGGCTCCGCGCAGAAGGCGCGGCTGGTGGTTGACCTCATAAGGGGCAGGCATGTCGGGGACGCTTTGTCCATCCTCGACTTCAATACCAGGGCCGCGAGCCGGACGGTCAAAAAGGTTCTTAAAAGCGCGGTCGCTAACGCCGAGAACACGCGGAAGCTCGATGTGGACAGGCTCTACGTGAAGAAGGCATACGTGGATCAGGGTCCGTCCACGAAGAGGATGCACGCCAAGGCCATGGGCAAGGGTTCTTTCATACACAAGAGGACAAGTCATATAACGATAGTGCTGGACGAAAAAGAGTAAGGAGGCGCTTTTGGGTCAGAAGGTTCATCCGATAGGTTTTAGATTAGGCGTATACAGAGACTGGACCTCGAGGTGGTACGGCGAAAGGGAGAACTATTCCAAGTTCGTCCACGAGGACATGAAGATAAGGGATTTTCTCAAAAAGAGGCTTTTCCACGCCGGGATTTCGAAGATTGAGATAGAGAGGACCGCCAGCAACATAAGGGTCATCATACAGACTGCAAGGCCGGGCATAGTCATCGGCAAGAGGGGCGCCGAGGTGGACGTGATGAAAGCGGCGCTCTCCAAGCTTACCGGCAAAAGCGTTGACATAGACATCGTTGAGGTAAGGAAACCCGATCTGGACGCCCAGCTCGTGGCCGAGAACGTCGCGCTGCAGCTCGAACGGAGGGTCTCTTTCCGCAGGGCCATGAAAAAGGCCGTCACCACCACGCTACGGATGGGCGGCAAGGGAATAAAGATAATGTGCTCCGGAAGGCTCGGAGGGGCGGAGATAGCCAGGCGTGAGTGGTACAGGGAAGGCAGGGTGCCGCTGCATACGCTGAGGGCCGACATAGATTACGGGCTTGCGGAGGCCAAGACGACTTACGGGGTAATCGGGGTGAAGGTTTACCTCTACAGGGGCGAGTTCCAGTCGCTGTTGACGCAGGCTCCAGAGAAAGCCAAGGCCGGGGCCTGAGGATTATAAGACATGTTGATGCCAAAGAAGACAAAGTACAGAAAACAGCAGAGGGGGACTCGCGCCGGGGTGGCCACAAGCGGAGCGACCCTGAGCTTCGGCAGGTATGGCCTTAAGGCGATGGTCTGCGGGTGGCTCACCACCAGGGAGATAGAGGCCGCCCGTATAGCCATGACCCGTCATATAAAAAGGGGCGGAAAGATATGGATAAGGATATTCCCGGACAAGCCCGTCAGTAAAAAGCCAGCCGAGACGAGGATGGGTTCAGGCAAGGGTCCCCCGGAGGACTGGGTGGCCGTGATTAAACCCGGAAGGATCCTCTACGAGATGGAAGGCGTGGACGAGGCCACCGCGAGGGAGGCGTTGAGGCTCGCGTCGAACAAGTTGTCGCTGGCCACGAAATTCATAAAGAGAGAAGGCGTATGAAGCCGTCCGAGATACGGGAAACAGGCGTGGAGGAGTTGAGGGGCAAGGTCGGGGAACTCGCCAAGGAGCTCTTTAACCTCAGGTTGCAGCATTCGATGGGACAGCTCGAAAACCCCCTGAAGCTCCGCTTGATACGCAGAGACATCGCCCGCATCAAGACGATAATATCCGAAAAAGAGAGAAAGGCCTGAGATGATGGAAAAAAGGGGAGAAAGGAAAACCCTTGCGGGAAAGGTCGTAAGCGACAGGATGGACAAGACCGTCGTCGTGTCCGTAACGAGGCTCGCAAGACACCCGGCGTACGGGAAGTACGTGAAAAGAAGCGTTAAGTACATGGCCCATGACGGGAAAGACGAGTGCAAGACCGGCGATATGGTCGAGATAGTGGAGTGCCGTCCGCTCTCAAAGCTCAAAAGATGGCGCGTTAGTTCGGTGGTGGAGAAGGCGAGATGATACAGATACGGTCCATACTCGGGGTTGCCGACAATTCCGGGGCGAAGAGGGTTGCCTGCATAAAGGTCATCGGCGCCTCCAATAAGATGTTTGCCGGGATAGGCGACGTCATAGTGGCGCATATAAAAGAGGCCATCCCCGACGGCAAGGTCAAAAAGGGCGACGTGGTGAGGGCCGTGGTCGTAAGGACCGTCAAGCAGGCACGCAGGCCCGACGGCACCCACATAAGATTTGACGAGAATTCGGTCGTGCTCATCAATAAGGAGAACGAGCCCATAGGGACGAGGATATTCGGCCCCGTGGCGAGGGAGCTTCGGGCGAAGAGGTTTATGAAGATAATCTCCCTTGCGCCGGAAGTCCTCTGAAGGGGGCTGCTAAAAAAGTCGTAAAGTAAAACGGCGAAGCTGTCATGCTGAACTTGTTTCAGCATCCCATATTTAGACCCTGAAACAAGTTCAGGGTGACAAATAGACCCTGAAACAAGTTCAGGAACTGGAACTGGATAAAGGTGAGAGTTAAGGTGGAACAGGCAAAGTACAAGATACGGAAAGACGATCAGGTGATGGTCCTTCGCGGCAGGGAGAAGGGCAAGACCGGCAAGGTCATAAAGGTCGTGCCGGAGAAGGCCGCCGTTATCATTGAAAAACTGAACGTGGTGAAGCGGCATCAGAAGCCGTCCAAGAAATACCAGCACGGCGGCATCCTCGAAAAGGAGGCCCCCATGAGCATATCGAATATAAGCATTATATGCGACAGGTGCAAGGGCGCCACCCGCGTGGGGAGGAAGTTTCTTGACGACGGAAGGAAAGTGAGATTCTGCAGGAAGTGCGGCGAGGTGCTTGACAGATGACGGCGAGGCTTAAGGATTATTACAGAAAAGAGGTCGTGCCCGCGATGATGAAGGAGTTCAGCTACACCAACGTCATGCAGGTGCCGCGTGTCGAGAAGGTGGTTGTCAATATGGGCCTCGGCGAGGCGACGAAGGACATCAAGGTCATTGACGCCGCCGCGAAGGACCTTTCCATGATAACGGGACAGAAGCCTCTCGTTACCAGGGCCAAGAAATCCATCGCCACCTTCAAACTCAGGGCCGGAGTCCCCATCGGGTGCATGGTGACGCTCAGGGGCGCGATGATGTACGAGTTCCTCGACCGTTTCGTCAACTTCTCGATGCCGCGGATACGCGATTTCAAGGGCGTAAACGACAGGTCGTTCGACGGCAGGGGCAACTACACCATGGGGATAAGGGAGCAGATAATATTCCCCGAGGTGGACTATGACAAGATAGACAAGGTAAGGGGCATGAACATCACAATCTCAACCACGGCAAAGACGGACGAGGAAGCCAAGGCGCTTTTGAGGCTCCTCGGCGTGCCTTTCAGACAGTAATCGGAGGTAAGGTTTGGCTAAGAAGTCGCTCATAGCAAAGGCAAAGAGGAAAAACAAGTTCCCGGTCCGGGAGTATAACCGCTGCCCCATATGCGGGAGATCGAGGGCCTATTACCGCAAGTTTGACATGTGCCGTCTGTGCATGAGGAAGATGGCGCTCAAGGGCGAACTGCCTGGCGTTACCAAGTCGAGCTGGTAACGGCTGGACGCGTGGAAGGGCTTAAGGGTTTATAAACCGGACCTCAGGCGCAATTTGAAAGGACGGACGATACAATTATGGCAATGACGGATCCAATAGCGGATATGTTGACGAGGATACGAAACGCCATCGGGGCGAGGCAGACCGAGGTGTGCGTGCCGATGTCGAGGATGAAGGCCGAGATACTCAAGATATTGAAGGAAGAAGGCTACGTAAAGGACTACGCGGTCCCTGGAGACAAGTCCCCGCGCGTTATAAAAGTCCAGCTTAGATACGGCCCTTCCTCAAGAAGCGTCATAACCGAGATTAAAAGGGTTAGTAAACCCGGTAAAAGGGTCTACGTCTCAACCGACGAGATACCGGAAGTGATGAACGGATTGGGGGTGGCCGTAATATCCACTTCAAAAGGGGTGGTAAGCGACAGGGAGGCAAGGAAACTCAGGGTGGGCGGCGAATTTATCTGCTCGGTTTATTAGAGGCCGGGATTCAACTTACTCAAGCAGGGGTTTTTAAAATGTCGAGGATAGGAAAACAGCCGATAAACATACCTTCCGGCGTCAAGGTCTCAAGCGGCGGCGCGGTGGTAAAGGTTACGGGCCCAAAGGGAACCCTTGAGGCCCCGTTAAGGGGCGAAGTTTGCGTTAAGGTCGAAGGTTCCGCCGCAACCGTAACCCGCAACGGCGAGGACAGGGTCTCCAGAGAGCTCCATGGCCTTACAAGGACCCTCATAGCCAACATGATTACCGGCGTCACCGACGGTTTTACAAAAAGGCTTGAGATAGTCGGGGTGGGATACAAGGCCGAGGTCAAGGGCGAAAGCCTCAATATGTCCCTCGGGTTTTCACACCCGATTGTCTACAGTCTCCCCAAGGGGATTGCGGCGGCGGTCGAAAAGCAGACTGCCGTAATCATAAAGGGCGCGGACAAGCAGCTCGTCGGACAGGTCGCGGCCGAGGTGAGGTCGCTGCGTCCGCCCGAGCCTTACAAGGGCAAGGGCATAAAGTACTCCGACGAGTTCATAATACGCAAGGCCGGTAAGGCCGGCAAGGCCGGGGCCGCCGGCGGAGGCAAGTAAAAGACCATGGTCGCGAGCGTGAAACGGAACGACGGCTGGCAGAGAAGGAAGGCCAGGGTAAGGAAAAAGGTGCGCGGCTCCGCCGAACGCCTGAGGCTTAATGTTTACAGGAGCAACCGCCATATATACGCCCAACTCGTCGAGGATACCGACGGTGGGAGGACGGTCGTGGCGGCCTCAACGCTTTCAAAGGCCATCAGGGATGATGTCCTGAAGTTGGGAAAAACCGACGCGGCCAGGAAGGTCGGCGAACATATCGGCGTCCTCGCCAGGGAAAAAGGCATAGCGAAGGTCACTTTCGACAGGAGCGGATACCTCTACCACGGCAGGGTGAAGGCCCTGGCCGACGGCGCGAGGGCCGCGGGGCTAAACTTTTAGAATCCACAATCGTTGCGAGGAGGTTTTCTGGATAAGACGAACGTAAAAGCAGGTGAACTGAAGGACAAACTCGTCTACCTCAACAGGGTGTCGAAGGTCGTCAAGGGGGGCAAGCGTTTCAGCTTCAACGCGATAGTGGTGGTCGGGGACGGGAAAGGTTGCGTCGGCTACGGCCTTGGAAAGGCCAACGAGGTCCCGGACGCGATAAGGAAGGCCATCGAGCAGGCCAAAAAGACGCTCTTCAAGGTGCCGATAATCAAAGATACGATACCGCATCAGGTCGTCGGCCACTACGGAGCCGGCAGGGTGCTTTTGAAGCCGGCGTCCGCCGGCACCGGCATAATCGCGGGCGGCGGGGTGAGGGCGGTAGTGGAGAGCGCCGGCATACATAACGTCCTGACGAAGTCGCTCGGCTCCAACAACCCCCACAACATGGTGAAGGCTACGATTGACGCGCTCCAGAAACTTATGGACCCCGAGGCCGTTGGCCGCGTAAGGGGCAGGGGCGCGGTGGAGGCATGACCATGGCGGTAAAAAAAGAGCCGCGCATAAAAGTAACGCTGAGAAAGAGCCGCATAGGCTCCAACGAGAGGCAGAGGCAGACCCTCTCCGGTCTGGGACTCGGTAAGATTAACAGCTCGAGCGTTGTGAAGGACACCCCGGCATTGAGGGGCATGATAGCGAAGGTCGCTCACCTCGTAGAGGTAGAGGCCGCTCAATAACAATCTTTTTAGAGGGTTTAGTTATGCTGGACAGGCTTAAGGCCCCCGAGGGCGCCGTAAAGAGGAAAAAAAGGCTCGGAAGGGGAGAAGGCAGCGGCCGCGGCAAGACCGCGGGCCGCGGCAACAAGGGCCAGCGCGCCCGCACCGGCGGAGGGACCAAGGCCGGGTTCGAGGGCGGGCAGATGCCGCTGCAGAGACGCACCCCTAAAAGGGGATTTACGAACATCTTTAAGCACGTCTATTCCGTCCTGAACGTCGGCAGACTTGCCGGGGTCTTTTCCTCCGGCGATATTGTAAACGCACAGACCCTGGTCGGCAAAGGTCTTTTGAAGACCACGGGGTTGCCGTTTAAGGTTCTCGGCGAAGGGGATATAAAGATACCCCTTACGGTAAGGGCGGGTATGTTCAGCAAGTCCGCGAAAGCCAAGATCGAAGCCGCCGGCGGAAAGGCGGAGGTCGTCTGAGGTGGCGACGCGACTCTCCGAAGGCATGGGTAAGATCCCGGAGTTGCAGAGGAGGGTGTTGTTTACCCTTCTGCTCCTCATCGTTTACAGGGTCGGCGTATTCATACCGACCCCGGGGATAGACGCCGAGGCGCTTTCCGGCTTTTTCAAAGGCGCCAGGGGTACGCTCCTTGATTTCGCCACGATGTTCACCGGCGGGGCGCTTGAACACTTCTCGGTGTTCGCCCTCGGCATAATGCCGTATATAAGCGCCTCGATAATACTGCAGCTCCTTACCGTCGTGGTGCCGCAGTTAGAGAAGCTTTCCAAGGAAGGCGAGCAGGGAAGGAAGAAGATAACCGAGTACACGAGGTACCTGACGGTCGTCCTCAGCCTGGTTCAGGGCATCATGATAAGCATAGGGCTTGAGAGGATGACCGGCGCCGCGGGCGAGCCGGTCGTCATGTCGGCCGGCTGGGGGTTCAGGGTGCTTACCGCGATAACGCTGACCTCCGGGACCGCGTTCATAATGTGGCTCGGCGAGCAGATAACGGAAAGAGGGATAGGCAACGGGATATCGCTCATAATATTCGCCGGGATACTGGCGAGGATGCCGTCGGCCGTTGGTAACGCCGTAACGCTCGTGAGGACCGGCGAGATAGCGTTTCTCCTGATGATGGTCCTGATTTTAGTAATGGTCGGAGTCGTCGCCTTCATAGTCTTTGTCGAGACGGGGCAGAGAAGGATCCCGATACAGTACCCCAAGCGGGTGGTCGGAAGGAAGGTCATGGGCGGAGACACTCAGCACCTGCCGCTCAAGCTGAATACGGCGGGCGTCATTCCGCCGATATTCGCTTCGTCGCTTATAATATTCCCGGCCACGGTGGCAAGCTTCGTTGACGTGCCCGCCGTCAAGAGGGTGGCCGGAAGCCTGAGCCCGGGAGGGATACTCTATAACGTCCTTTACGTCGCGCTGATTATATTCTTCTCGTATTTTTACACGGCGATACAGTTCAACCCCAAGGACGTCGCCGACAACCTTAAGAAATTCGGAGGTTTTATCCCGGGCATAAGGCCGGGGACGACCACCTCTCAATACATAGACAGGATACTCGGGAGGCTCACCCTGTGGGGCGGGCTATATCTCGCGGCGGTGTGCGTGCTGCCCTCCATGCTGATAGCGTATTTCAACGTGCCGTTCCACTTCGGCGGCACCGCGCTCCTGATAGTCATAGGGGTTGCGATGGACACCGCCCAGCAGGCGGAGTCGCACATGCTGGCGCGCAGTTACGGGGGATTGTTGAAAAAGGGCAAGCTCAGAGGCAGGATTTAAAGACGATGAATCTCATACTGATGGGGCCGCCCGGGGCCGGCAAGGGCACGCAGTCGCAACTTCTTTCAGAGAGGTTCAAGATTCCGCAGGTTTCAACCGGAGACATCCTGCGGACCAACGTAAGGGAGAAGACCCGGATAGGACAGAAGGCCAGGGCGTATATGGACAGGGGCGCACTGGTGCCGGATGACCTGGTCGTGGAGATGGTTTCAGAGAGGCTCGGCGATGCCGATTGTTCGAGGGGTTTCATACTCGACGGTTTCCCGCGTAACGCCCGTCAGGCCGAGGAACTGGAAAGGACGCTTCTTAGGGGCGGGAAGGCGATAGACGCCGTCATCGGCATAGAGGTGGAAAGGCGCGAGCTTGTAAGGCGCCTTGCGGGGCGCAGGGTGTGCAGGAAGTGCGCCGCGGCGTATAATATAATATTCAACCCGCCGGTTAACATGGATACGTGCAACAAATGCGGCGGGGAGCTCTATCAGAGGGACGACGACAGGGAGGAGACGATAGAGGCCCGGCTCAGGGTATATGAGGAAGAGACCCTCCCCGTCACGGAGTATTACAGGGGAAAGGGGCTTTACGGGGGAATAAACGGCATCGGCATCATAGACCGGATAACCGAATCCATAATCGAGGCGATTGAGGAGAGAAGAGGTAATATTAAGGTCGCGGACTGAGATTGAGAAATTGAGGCGGTCCAACCTTATGGTCGCCGAGATTCTCGAGGTTCTCAGGGGGAAGGTCGCTCCCGGCGTCACCACGATGGACCTCGAGCTTGTCGCGGAAGCGGAACTGAGAAAAAGGGGCGTAAGGTCGGCGTTTAAAGGTTACAGGAACTACCCTTATTGCCTGTGCGCGTCGGTGAACGAAGAGGTCGTCCACGGGATGCCCTCCGAAAAGAAGGTGCTCAGGGAAGGCGATATCATCAGTATGGACTTCGGGGTCTATTGCGACGGTTATTACGGCGACGCGGCGATTACCGTGGCCGCCGGAACAATCGCCCCGGAGGCGAAAAGGCTTATTGACGTAACCGCGAAGTGTCTCGAGGAGGCCGTTTCGGCGGCCACGGTCGGAGGCCGCCTCTACGATATATCCCACGCCATCCAGAGCCGCGCGGAAGGCTCGGGGTTTTCGGTCGTAAGGGCTTTTGTGGGGCACGGCATAGGGACGGAACTCCATGAGCCGCCGCAGGTTCCGAACTTCGGCAGTCCAGGCCGGGGGATGAGGCTTAAAGAGGGGATGGTGCTCGCGATAGAGCCCATGGTGAATGCGGGCGGAAGCGGCGTCAGGATACTTGATGACGGATGGACGGCGGTCACGGCCGACGGCAGGCTTTCGGCGCATTTTGAACATTCAGTAGCCATAACGGCGGATGGGCCGAAAGTCTTGAGCAGATTGTAGGCTTCAGAACAATATACGGGCCGGGTAGAGGCCTTAAGGTATGCCGAAGGAAGAGCCGATAGAGGTCGAGGGCGTCGTCGTTGAGACCTTGCCTAACGCCATGTTCAGGGTGGAGCTTGAAAAAGGACACAGGGTGCTCGCCCACGTCTCCGGAAAGATGAGGATGCATTTCATAAAGATACTGCCCGGGGACAAGGTCGTCGTGGAACTTTCGCCCTACGACTTGACCCGCGGGAGGATAACATACAGAAGCAAATAGGCGGGGGAAAAGGGAAAAGACATGAAGGTGAGAAGTTCCGTAAAAAAGATATGCCCTAAATGCAAGGTTGTAAGACGCAAGGGCGTGGTGCGCGTGGTTTGCGAAACCCCGAAGCACAAGCAGAGGCAGGGGTAACCGTCGTGGACGGCTGGTTGGCCGGCCATGCCGTCTGGATGGTCGGGAGGATTTAAGGTTAAAGTCCGGGGCAAGTCCGGCATAGGACGGTTAGTCGCAATTTAGCTGGAAGTCAAAGGGAAGTTTAATGGAGGTTGAAGGTGCCGAGAATAGCCGGAATTGATCTGCCGAAGACGAAGAGGATAGACGTGGCCCTTACCAGGATTTACGGCATAGGGCATCCGAGCGCGGACAGGATACTGAAGGAGGCCGGGGTTGATCCCTCGATAAGGGCGCAGGACCTCGCGGAGGGGCAGGTCTCAGCCATAAGGAAGGCCCTGGACGCCGCCTACAAGGTTGAAGGAGACCTTAGAAAAGAAGTGTCCATGAACATAAAGAGGCTTATGGACATCAATAGCTACAGGGGCCTCAGGCATAAAAAGAACCTGCCGACGCGTGGGCAGAGGACGCGCACCAACGCCAGGACCAGGAAAGGCCCGCGCAAGGGCGCGGTGGCCATAAGGAAGGCGGAGTAAAAAAAGGGATTTTTTTTAGGAGGGGGGGCCCGATGTCGGTCAAGAAAAAAGAGAAGAAAATCGTATCGAGGGGCATTGCCCACGTAAAGTCCACGTTCAACAACACGGTGGTCAGCATTACGGATTTCAGCGGCAACGTCATCGCCTGGTCGAGCGCCGGGAGCGAGGGTTTCAAGGGGTCTAGGAAGGGCACTCCGTTCGCGGCGCAGGTCGCGGCGTCTTCGGCGGCCCGCAAGGCCATGGAACACGGGTTGAAGCACGTCGAGGTGCACATAAAGGGGCCCGGCGCCGGCAGGGAGGCCGCCCTCAGGTCGCTTCAGGCCGCCGGCTTCACCATAAGTCTTATAAGGGACGTGACCCCTATCCCGCATAACGGATGCAGGCCGCCCAAGAGGCGCAGGGTTTAATCCCGCGGTGCGGGTTTGATTCCTCGATAGCCAGGCTTTCGCCGGCTGGTTGGCCGGCGAGGCCGGTTGGTTGAATTGTTTGGAACGGTATCCCATGATACCAGGCAGTTGCCGCGAGTAAGGTTCATTTAAAGGAGGAGGTAGGCTTTGGCGAGATATACGGGTTCGGTATGCAAACTGTGCAGAAGGGAAGGCATGAAACTCTTTTTGAAGGGAGACAGGTGCTACACCGACAAGTGCGCCTTTGAAAGGCGCGGTTACCCCCCCGGCCAGCACGGCCAGATGAGGGGAAAGGTCAGCGCCTACGCCCTGCAGTTCAGGGAGAAGCAGAAGACGAAACGCCTCTACGGCCTTGTCGAGACCCAATTTGCAAATCTCTTTACGAAGGCCGAGAGAACGAGGGGGATTACCGGTTCGGCGTTGATGGCGCTCCTTGAAAGGAGGCTCGACAACGTGGTCTACAGGCTCGGGTTCGCGGCATCCAGAAAACAGGCCCGCATGATGATTACGCACGGGCTTTTTCTCGTGAACGGCAAAAAGGTCACTATACCCTCGTGCCTCGTCGCGGCCAACGACACCGTGGGCGCGGCCGGAAAAGCCGAGGAGGGTTCCAGCGTGGCCGAGAGCCTCAAGGCCGTTGACCGAAGAGGCATACCCGAGTGGCTTTCACTCGACAAGACGAACTTGAAAGGCGTCGTCAAGAGGCTGCCTCTAAGGGGCGATATAACCATGCCCGTCGAGGAGCATCTCATCGTGGAGCTTTATTCCAAGTAGCTTCTCAGGCGGACAGATGAGGATCAAGGCGCTTTTTTACCGACCCGTTGCGTGAAATGGAAGGAAGGTTGCATTTTTCAGGCCTAATAATTTTCAAACCGATACGGGGGTAATATGCAAAAAAACTGGCGTGAGCTTATTAAACCAAAGAAGCTTGAGACAGACAAACTTACGGAAACCTACGGTAAGTTCATCGCCGAACCCCTCGAGAGGGGTTACGGCGTTACGATAGGGAATTCGTTGAGGAGGATACTCCTTTCTTCTCTTCAGGGCGCGGCCATAACGGACGTGAAGTTCGACGGCGTGCTGCATGAATTCACCGCCATCCCGGGCGTCAAGGAGGACGTATCCGACATAATCCTCAACTTAAAGCAGGTGCGGCTCAAGCTCGACGGCGATGGGACGAGGAAATTGAGGCTCAAGGTCACATCGGCCAAGGACGTAAAGGCGGGCGACATAGAGTGCGATCCGGCCGTGACCGTATTGAACCCGGACCTTCACATAGCCACGGTGGGCAAAGACGGCCGTCTCGAATGCGAGATGACGGCCTCTACCGGCAAGGGTTACGTGAGCGCCGAGTGGAATAAAAACCCCGGTCAGCCGGTGGGGGCGATAGCCATAGACTCCATGTTCGCCCCGGTCTCAAGGGTCAATTTCGACGTGACACACGCCAGGGTCGGGCAGAGGACGGACTACGACAAGCTCACCATCGAGGTGTGGACGACCGGCGCCGTGACGCCGGATACGGCCGTTGGAATAGCCGCGAAGATATTGAAAGACCAGGCGAACGTATTCATACCGTTTGACGAGCGCGAGCGAGAAGACGAGACAGACGGCACGGAGAGCGTTGAATCTAAACCGTGGTTCAACGAGAACCTTTTTAAGACCGTTGAGGAACTGGAGCTTTCCGTAAGGAGCGCCAATTGCCTCAAGAACGCGAACATCAGGTATATAGGCGAGATGGTGCAGAAGACCGAAGCCGAGATGCTCAAGACCAAGAACTTCGGCAGAAAATCCCTTAACGAGATAAAGGAGATCCTTCGCGAGATGAACCTCGATTTCGGCATGAAGCTCGACGGCTTCCCTTCGAGGAAAGAACTCGACAGGACGCATCACGAGAGAAAGGACGTTGAATAAGCGGGGTTATGAGACATAACAGGGACGATAAGCGTTTTTCAAGGACGATAGGGCACTTAAGGTGCATGATGGCCAACCTCACGAACGACCTCATAGTCTACGGCAGGTTACGGACGACCACGCCCAAGGCAAAGGAGCTGCGCCGTCACGCCGAAAGGATGATAACCCTTGGCAGAAAGGGGGACCTTTCCGCAAGGCGCAGGGCAATGGCCTTCATGAGGAATAAGCAGGCCGTAACCACCCTTTTCAGTTCCGTGGGGCCGAGGTTCCGTGAAAGGAACGGCGGATACACGAGGATACTCAAGGTCGGCATCAGGCCGGGCGATTGCACGCCCATGTCCCTGATAGAGCTTGTGGAGGGCGCCGCGGCAACCGCCGCTATTACAGCCGGGGAAAAGGGCGCTCAGGCGGCGGGTAAACCGGCCCCCAAGCAGGGTCGCCGCGCCGCAAAGGCCGCGGGGACCACGGGGAAGGAAAAGGCTTCCAAAAAAGAAAAGAAAGAGGGGCCGGCTTCGAGGTCGGCGTCCTCAGGCGCCGAAAAAAAAGGCAAGAAAGAAAAGACGAAGAAATCCCCTGGAAAGGGTTGATGGCGTAAAAGGCGGTTTTAAAAAGGCAAGGCCCGTCGGCCTTGCCTTTTGTTTTTTTTCCGTTAAATCGCTTGACATAAGACCCCGTCAGGCGTATATTGTCGCCATGGTCAATATCCCTTCCCTTTCAGCTTGTTGGCGCGTTGGCGCATGGCGTGGATACGGCGCGGCTGAGGCAGGGGTCTGGTAAAGGTTACCCGGTAATTCAAGGACTTCTTAACCAACCGGCCTCGCCGGTTAGGGCCGCGTGATGAAAATCCCGCGGCCTTTTCGTTTTTAAGACGACGGGGGTAACGTCAAGTATTTTGTGTCATCAAAAAAGGGGCAGTGGTTCCTTGTTTCTTGTTTTCATATGTAAAGACTGCGAATAATATCCTTTCGATGCTGGTTTTGTCGCTGAAAACACCCATGGGTCTTGTCCTTCTTCTCA
>JACRCI010000035.1 GCA_016219105.1 Deltaproteobacteria bacterium
CCATGTCGGCGGAATATGGCCTACAGTTGCGAACTCATACATAAAGACCCCTCCGGCGCGCGCGCCGGACGGCTCACCACGCCCCACGGCCGGGCCGACACACCCCTTTTCATGCCAGTTGGGACAAAGGCCTCGGTCAAGGCCATGACGCCCGAGGAATTGGCCGGCATGGGTGTTGAGATGATACTCGCGAACACCTACCACCTGTGGCTCAGGCCGGGGCATGAGGTCATAAGGGTGCTCGGCGGGCTGCACGCCTTCATGAACTGGAAGGGGCCGGTCCTCACCGACAGCGGAGGATTCCAGGTCTTCAGCCTCGCCCCGCTTCGCAGGATTACGGAAGAGGGGGTCTCTTTCAGGTCTCATCTCGACGGCTCGGAGTGCTTCCTCAGCCCAGAGACGGCGATAGAGGCGCAGGAAGCCATCGGGGCCGACGTCATCATGCCGCTTGACGACTGCACCCCGTATCCCGCCGACAGGCTGTATGTGAAAGACTCGATGGAACTCACCTTGAGATGGGCGCAGAGGAGCAGGCGCGCCCATGGGATCTCAAAGGCCAACCAGACGACCTCGACGGTTAGGCCGGGGCAGGCCCTTTTCGGCATAGTGCAGGGAGGGATGCACGCGGATTTGAGGCAGGAGAGCGCGAAAAGGACGGTGGAGACAGGCTTCGACGGCTATGCAATAGGGGGCCTGAGCGTGGGAGAGGAAAAGGGGCTTATGTACGGGATGATTGACGCGGCTATGCCGCATCTTCCGGCATCGAGCGTGAGGTACCTCATGGGCGTGGGTATGCCGGAGGACATCGTTGAGGCCGTTGAAAGAGGGGTGGACATGTTCGACTGCGTCCTGCCCACAAGGTGCGCGCGCAACGGAACTCTCTTTACAAGCAAGGGGAAATTGGTTATAAAGAATAGTCTTTACGCGAAAGACCCCCGGCCCGTGGACGAGGAATGCCCCTGCTACGCCTGCAGGAATTATTCGCGGGCATACCTGAGGCACCTATATATGGCCGGCGAGCTACTATCTTCGAGGTTGAATACCACGCACAACCTATGCTACTATATGCGGCTTATGAAGGGCATTGGGGAGGCCGTAAAGGCAGGCAGGTTCGCGGAGTTTAAAAGGCGTTTCTACGAAGTAAGGAACCCGGGGGCCGCGTAGCCCCGGGCCATTCTAACCGTTTATAAGAAGGGAGGTGGCTGTGATGTATCTGTTTCCGGTTGAAATAGCCCATGCGGCTGAGGAAGGCGGCGGCCTGGGGGGGATACTCCCGGCAGGGATACTCCCGGCAGGGGTTGTGGCCAACTTTTTTCCGTTCATAGTCCTTATCGCCATCTTTTACTTCATGCTTATACGTCCGCAGCAAAAGAGCGCGAAAAAGCATCGGGAGATGCTGGGCAAGCTCCAGAAGGGCGACAACGTCGTCACCCGCGGAGGCATCTACGGCAGGGTCTCGAACGTGAAAGACGATTCGCTCATAATCGAGATAGCGGATAACGTCAGGATAAAGGTCGAGAGAAGCGCCGTACAGGAAAAAAAGGGCGGGGAATCCGCGTAGCCGGCTTACGCATAAACATATCATCGGGATATAAGGCGGAGTCTTGATTATGAAGAGCATTTTCTGGCGGGGCATATTGATCGCGGTATTCTTCATCCTCGCGCTCGTCCTTTTTTTGCCGTCCACCCCTGTGGCGAAAAAACTCCCCATGTTCTGGGCCGGCAGGATCCCGAAGATGGTGATGGGGCTGGACCTCCAGGGCGGCATGCACCTGGTGCTCGACGTTGACCGGCAGAAAGCGGTCGAAAACTACACGCAGAGGATTGCGGATTCCATTGACTCCATGCTCAAGGAAAAGGGCATATCCTACGTGGGCGTCAGGAGGAGCGCCGTCGCCTCCGTGGAGGTCACGTATGAAGGGGCCGAGGCCGAAGGCGCCATAATAGATGCCGTTGGCAAGGAATTCCCGGTATTTTCAGGCCCTTCGATGGCGGCTGGGAGGCTCGCCTTTACGCTGAATAAGGCCGAGAGCGACCGGGTGATGGATCTGGCAACCACCCAGGCCCTTGAGACCATAAGGAACAGGATAGACAAATTCGGCGTGTCCGAGCCCCTCATACAGAGGCAGGGGGAAAGCGAGATAGTGGTGCAGCTGCCCGGGCTGAGGGACCCTGAAAGGGCCATATCCCTCATAGGGAAAACGGCGCTCCTTGAGTTCAGGCTCCTCGACGAGGGAGGTAATCCGCAGGAGGCCCTCGAAAAGGGCGCGCCCTTCGGCTCCGAAATTTTATTTCAGCAAAAGACCGACCCTGCTACCGGAAGGCAAAGCAAGGTCCCGTATCTCGTCAAAAGCGAGGTGCTTTTAACCGGAGACCTTTTAAGCGACGCGAGGGTCGCCTTCGATTCACAGTTCAACGAGCCCTACGTCTCTCTCACCTTCAACTCGGCCGGGGCGCGCACGTTCGAGAGGATTACCGAGGCTAATACCGGCAAAAGACTCGCCATAATACTCGACGGCAACGTCCACTCGGCCCCCGTCGTAAGGGAAAAGATCTCCGGCGGGAGGGCGCAGATTTCCGGCGGGTTCACGCATGACGAGGCCGCGGACCTCGCGATAATATTGAGGGCCGGCGCGCTTCCGGCGCCCGTAAAGATAATTCAGAACGTGGTAATCGGCCCGACGCTCGGGAAGGATTCGATAAGGGCCGGGGTGAAGGCGAGCGTCCTCGGCGGAGTCCTCGTCCTGCTTTTCATGGTGGCCTACTACAGGCTTTCCGGCGCCATAGCCGACCTGGCCATGGCGCTTAACCTGATGATGCTTTTGGGGGCCATGGCGTGGCTCAACTCCACCCTCACGATGCCGGGCATAGCCGGGATAGTCCTTACCATAGGCATGGGGGTTGATTCGAACGTGCTGATATTCGAGAGGATCAAAGAGGAGCTCAAGGCCGGCAGGACCGCGCGCTCCGCCGTAAACGCCGGTTACGACAGGGCGTGGTGGACCATCATAGACTCGCACGTTACGACCCTCATAACCGCGGCCGTGCTTTTCCAGTTCGGGAGCGGTCCGATAAAGGGCTTTGCCGTCTCGCTGAGCCTCGGCATACTCATAAACCTCTTTACGACGCTTGTAGGCACCAAACTCGTCTTTGACATCCAGAGCGACAAATTCGGGCTCCAGAAGCTCAGCATCTGAAGCCCTGATTGGAATCGGAAAAACACCGGCTGCTACAGGGCCTCAACGGAGATTGGTCATGGAGATTATAAAAGGGAAGAAGTTCGATTTCCTCGGCAAAAGGAAGTTCGCCTTCGCGATATCGGCCGTTCTGTCCATCATAGGGCTTGTAGCCGCCTTTGCCATACCGCTGGGCCGGGCCAACCTCGGCACCGATTTTTCGGGAGGGGTCGCGGTGCAGTTCATGTTCGACAACCCCTTCCACGTCGAGGAGGTAAGAGAGGTCTTGAGAAAGGGCGGGTTCGCCGACGCGGACCTGCAGGAGTTCGCCGGCTCGACGAGGCTCCTCGTCAGGCTCAAGAGGAAGGCCGAATTAAGCGGGTTGAGCGACTCCATCGGCGCGGTTTTAAAAAAGGACATGCCGCTCAGCCCGTTTGCCATCGAGTTTACGACCGAGGTCGGCCCGACCGTCGGCAAGAAACTCCAGAAAGACGCGCTCATGGCCGTGGGGATATCGCTTTTAGGGATACTCGTATACGTGGCGTGGAGGTTCGAGTTCCGCTTCGGGGTGGCCGCGGTGGCCGCCACTTTCCACGACGTGCTCGCCATACTGGGCGTGTTTTTCGTGCTGCATAAAGAGATAAACCTGCTTATAATCACGGCGCTTCTTACGCTCGCCGGATATTCGCTCACGGACACGGTCGTCGTGTTCGACAGGATACGCGAGAACCTGAAAAAGCACACAAAGGAAGACACGGTCCCTCTCATAAACCGGAGCATCAACGAGGTGCTGGGGAGGACCATCGTCACCTCCGGGACGACCCTGCTGGCGCTTGCGGCCCTGCTTATCGCCGGAGGCGAGGTCATCCGCGATTTCTCGCTCGCGCTCTTTTTAGGCGTCATAGTGGGGACGTACTCCTCGATATTCGTAGCGAGTCCGCTCCTCCTTGTCTGGCGGAAAAAGTCCGGCAAGATGATGAAGGCCTAAGCCCCGCGCCTCCGGAAGAGTTCTATCCGGCCCATGGCCATCCCTGCCGCCCGGCTTTTGTTCCGCGCCTCCATGGCGACAATCCAGCCTTGAAATCATTGGCAGTTTATATGTATGTGTGTTAAAAGCGCGCCACGCCTTTTCTGATACGTATTTTCCCCGCCAAAGGTAACCCTTGACCGTCCGGTCGAGCGCTGTTAAAATATTCCCGGCAATGAAAAAACGTGATGCGAACTGGAAGTTAAGCCCGGTCAATAAAGAGCTTCAGGATACGCTCGGGAGGGAACTCGATATCCTTCCGGTCACGGCCCAGCTTTTGATAAACAGGGGCCTTGACGATTGCGGCAAGGCCTCTTCGTTTCTCAAGCCCGACCTCGGTAACCTCCACGACCCGTTTCTGCTGAAGGACATGGACAGGGCCGTCGAGCGCATAATGGAGGCCATGCGCTCAGGGGAGAAGATGGCGGTCTGGGGCGATTACGACGTTGACGGCGTTACCTCCGCGGCGCTCCTGTATCTCTTTTTCCGCGAAATAGGCGTTGACGTCGAAACCTACATCCCGGATAGGCGCAGCGAAGGGTACGGCCTCAACGCGGCCGGCGTAAAGGCGCTGGCCGGAAAAGGGGTGAAGGTAATCATAACCGTTGACTGCGGCGTATCCGATTGCGAGGAGGTTATCTTCGCCCGTTCGATGGGCGTGGATTGCATCATAAGCGACCATCACCGCATACACGGGGACATGCCTTCGGCATACGCCGTCATCAACCCGCAGAGGGCGGATTGCGCCTTTCCGTTCAAGGGGCTCGCCGGGGTAGGGGTCGCCTTTAACCTCGTCGTGGCGTTGAGGGCGCGCATGAGGGACTCTGGCCTCTTAAACGGCGAGGTCCCGAACCTTAAAAAGTACCTCGATATAGTATGCATAGGCACGGTCGCGGACATGGTGCCGCTTGTGGACGAAAACAGGATCCTCGTGAGCTGGGGGCTTAAAGAGTTGAATTCAACGAAAAGGCCGGGGCTTAAGGCGCTCGCTCAGGTTGCGGGCATCGTCCCTGGAGGGGTCACCGCGGAAAAGATCGCCTTCCAGCTCGCCCCCCGGATAAACGCCGCCGGAAGGCTTGAGAGGGCCGATACCGCGTTGAGGCTCATCTCAACCGATGACGAAAGGGAGGCCGCGGGTCTTGCCCGCGCCCTCGATTCCGGGAATTCATCGAGGCGGGGCATAGAGGAAAAGATACTCATCGAGGCGGTGGAGATGATAGAGGCGGGGAAAAAGGAAAGGGCGGACCGCGCCATCGTGCTATCCGGCGAGCTGTGGCACCCCGGCGTCATCGGGATCGTCGCCTCGCGGCTCGTTGAGAGGTATGGAAGGCCGGTCGCCGTCATAACGCTTGAGGGCGACATGGGCAAGGGCAGCGTAAGGGGCGTGAAGGGCTGCGACGTGATGGAGGGGCTTAACGCCTGTTCGTCCTTCCTCGAAAGATACGGCGGGCACAGGGCCGCCGCCGGGCTTTCCATCAGGAAAGAAAGGGTCAACGGGTTCATGGAGGCGTATATTGATTTTATGAACAGGGCCGTTCTGGATGCCTCGCTTGCGGCCGAGGTCGCGGTGGATTACGTCGTGTCGTTTGAGGATATTACCGAACGGCTCGTGTCCGAGATAGAGAGGCTCTCTCCGTTCGGCTGTTCGAACGAAAAGCCGCTTCTGTGCGCCACGTCCACCGACATACTCTCCACCGAGGTCGTTGGGACGAGGCACCTCAGGATGACGCTCAGTCAGGGCGGCCGCACGCGGGACGCGATAGCCTTCAACATGGCCGGGGTCCATCCGCTCAAGGGCAAGGGTTTCGACATCGCGTTTTACCCCTACATGGATGAGTGGCGGGGGACGAGGAACTTAAGGCTCTCCGTCAAGGAACTCAAGACCCCGGCCAACCAGCCGGAGTCGGCGGTCAACCAACCGGCCTCGCCGGCTTAAATTCATGTAACGCCAAAGTAATAATGTCCTATTCTGCCAAAGTAGAAATGTCCTGTTTTGGAGTTGCTATAATGCCCTGTTTTGAAGGAGGGCGTTATGGCGGAGGACATTTTGAGGATGAGCCGGAAGGAACTGAAGCGGTTGC